>JAQVIV010000003.1:4609-56009 GCA_028695445.1 Candidatus Shapirobacteria bacterium | reverse complement strand
TGGCAAACAAGGCTAACCCTCAAATCAGGTTTATCCATATAAGTTAATAGTATAACGAAACTGTTGTTGAAATGAAGTTTTTCTTGAGGAATAGAAAAAGAAGATCGGGCGGACTATTGTTTGGTGGACCCGAGGGGAATCGAACCCCTGCTTTCGCTATGCCATAGCGATGTTCTACCGTTAGACTACGGGCCCTCTTACTAGGCTTTATTTTATTAGAGGGGGCTGTTTTTAGCAAGAAGGTAAGTTTTTGTGCTAAAATTAGCTTTAGTAATTTGGTCTGTTTTGGCCACCTTAGCTTTAGTTGGTTTGGAGCAACTGTTTTGCCCGCCTGCCTTAGGCCGATGTAGCTTAATGGTAAAGCGGTGGTTTTGTAAACCACTGACGGCAGTTCGATTCTGCCCATCGGCTCAAGATCCTGGCGGGCAGGTAAACAGTAGATCCTCGGTTTAAGTCCGAGAGGTGGCTCTTGGTTTTTTTTGCCGATGTGGCTCAGTGGCAGAGCACGTCTTTGGTAAAGACGGGGTCATGGGTTCGATTCCCATCATCGGCTCAAGGAAGCCGATTGATGGGTGAGAACCCATCAAAGATTCTGGCCCTAGGGTCGGAAAAATAGTTTTTCAAGGGTTAGCGAAGACGACTAAGATCAGAAATAGTTTCTGGGTTAGTCTTCGATTCCCATCATCGGCTCAAGGAAGCCGATTGATGGGTGAGAACCCATCAAAGATAATAATTTTTAAAAAAAAGGAGGGGAACATTATGGCTAAAAAAGGAAATAGAATTTTAGTGGGATTAGTTTGCTCTGTTTGTGGTAGCAGAAACTATGTTACCGAAAAAAATAAAATTAACCTACCAGAGAAAATAACTATTAACAAATATTGCCCTGGTTGTCGAAAAACAACCCCCCATAAGGAAACCAGTAAATTAAAATAAATTCTTAGGGCTGTCGGTTAACTGGTAAACCACGGGTCTCCAAAACCCGGACTGAGAGTTCGAGTCTCTCCAGCCCTGCTCAAGAAAAATTGTTTTTTTGAGAAGTCAATTAAAGAAGTTTGCTTTACGGGTTTTGTTGCTGGTAAAGGGACCAGTCTTGACTATTAACAATACCGTCCTCATTAAGATCAAACTCTGGATCGGAGGTGCCGAATTTCTCAACAAAATCACCCAGGGTATATTCAGCTTCCTCACCTTGGGGTGTAGTTTGACTGATAGTTGTGGGGGTGGCCTGGGGTGTTATTTCAGGGAAAGAGTCACTGGTGTTTGGCCCTGTTTCTGGCTCTTCGGGAAGAGCGGCTTCCGGTTGTGGGGGAAGTGTTGGAGATGGAGAAATGGTTTCTGTTATTGCCTTAGTGGTGAAAGAATAGGGGGCGCCGTTGTCGTCGTAAACCTGGTCAGCGACACGGATTCTGAAGTAGTAAATTGTTTCTGGCAAAAGAGGAGATAGGGTCAGATTATGATTGGCGGTTTGGTTGGTTTCAGCGCTTCTAAGTAAAAAACTTCCCGGAGTGGTACCATATTCAATTTGACCAATAACCGGAATAGTTGTTTGCCAGACAATGGTAGCCGAATTTGCAGTAACATTGGTTACCCGGACCCCCTGGGGTTGTTGCTGGCCAGTGGCCTGACCAAATAAGTTTCTTACCTTATCCATTCCTAAGACTAAACCAGCAATAAGAGTAATGGCCAAAATTAAAGCCACAATAACAATAATAGTTTTTTTATTTTTCATGACGGAAAAAAGATTGTTTTAGTTTAAAAGATGAAGGCAAGACCAAGAATCATTAAAATGATCCCGCCGCCAATTATGAGGGCAGTTGGTTCTAAGAAACCAGTTTGAGGTAGGTCCTCAGCGCTGGTGGTTGCAGTTGGAGTTGTTTGAGTGGTGGTGCCGGATTGGCCAGTAATAACATAGGAAGCGTTAACATTGCTAGCACAGGCGATAATATCAGTATCACTGGCGGAGTTAATGTTGGAATCGTTAGTGCTACCCGATTGACAAATAAAATTAACCGCCGCCGTACCCGAAGCCTTGCCTTTGAAGGTTATAGTTGCCATTGTGCCGGTACCTGTTTTGGGGCTACCGGTATCAGCAACACCGTAAATTTCCACTTTACCCAGGGTAGTTGTGATTGTTGTGATGGTGGGGAAAAATGTCCCCTCACTAACACTAACCACTTCCAGGAGGGAAGAATCATATTGGACCACAGCATCAACACCGTTTACCTGCTGTCCGCCAGTATCAACCGAAACAGTGACATTGAAATTAACGCCAGCATTAACCTCCTTAACGGTAGGACTCAAGGATAGGTGAGGAGAACTGGTCTGAGCCAAAGAAGGAAAAGGATTAATAAGTAGCAGAAGAAACAACCCAAAAAAGGCTGCTACATTATATTGGCAACCAACAAGCAAGGATTTAGCCTTCATTAAAACTCATGATATCTTAAATTTTTTAGGTCGTCAAGACAGATATTTTTAATGTTTGGGATATTAGTGTTTTTGGGGTTGATGCTATACTATTAAATAATGTGGCAGCATTTATTTGCTAGAGTTTCTCCCGGTATTGCCATTGACTTAGGAACAGCCAATACCCTAGTCTACCAAAAGGGAAAAGGTTTGGTTTTCAGAGAACCATCTGTGGTGGCGCGACAAAAAAAATCCAAACAGGTTTTGGCCGTTGGTTCTAAGGCTAAAAAAATGATTGGCAAAACTCCCGAAGCAATCGAAGCCTTTTATCCTCTTCACAATGGTGTCATTGCGGATTTTGATGCCGCCCAAGCAATATTGGCTCACTATCTAGATAAAGTAGCAGCAAAAAATTCTTTTTGGGGTAGATTTTTTCGGGAGACAGTGATTATTGGTACGCCATCGGGGTCAACCGAGGTGGAAAGAAGAGCGGTTTTTGACGCCGCAATTGAGGCTGGGGCGGGCAATTGTTTTTTAATTGAAGAACCAATGGCGGCGGCGATTGGGGCGGGTTTGCCAGTGGATAGTCCAAGCGGCAGTTTGGTTTGCGATATTGGTGGCGGCACTACGGAAATTGCCGTTATTTCCCTGGGGGGGATAGTTTTGAATCGATCGCTTAAGCTGGCTGGTCACAAAATGGATGAGGCAATTATTAACTTTTTAAGGTTAAAATACTCTCTTTTGATTGGGCCTTCGACGGCAGAAGAAATTAAAATAGAGGTTGGTAACGCTTTGCCTGAAAAAAAAGAATCGGAAGTTATTGTTCGGGGTCGGGGGCTAGAAAAGGGTTTACCGATTACAGTTAAGGTTTCCGCCTCAGAAATTAGGGAGGCTATTGCGCCAATTTTAAATCAAATTATTGGCACAGTTAATGAAATGATAGAAGAGGCACCACCAGAACTAGTTAATGATTTTCTTGAGAAGGGGATAACTTTGTGCGGTGGTGGAGCCAACCTGCCTGGGATTGACCGTTTATTTTCCCAAGAAACCAAAATGCCGGTTTTTATCGCTGAGGATCCCCAGGCGGCAGCTGCTTTGGGTTGCGGCAAACTACTGGAAGATGTTGATCTTCGTGACCGGGTTAAAATTGTTGGTATTAATTAGTTTTTTTTAAAGTGTTGGCCTGGAAAGATTTTAACAAAAAAAGTCTTAGTGGTTATATTTTTTTAGCCTTAATAATATTTTTGCTTGATTATTGGCCGCTATTTGTTCCCCTGAAAAATATTTTTAATTGGCCATTTCAGTCTTTAAGAGAGTCGGTTTATTGTTTAAACAATGGTGATTGGCAAAAAATTTTTTCTTCTGGCCGAACGAGTTCTTTAGAACAGGAAAATCAAAAGCTTAAAGAGGAGCGAGTGCGACTAATTGGAGAAGTTGCCTTACTGCAAGGTCTTAATGATGAAAATCAAAAATTAAAGAGTCTGATTGACTTTTATCCTGAGGATTATCATTTTTTGCCAGCAAAAGTAATTGGTCGGTCAGGTGATTATTTGATTATTAACCAGGGAGAAAAGGCCGGTGTTTTGCTCGGCCAGCTGGTCGTTAGCGCTCAACATTTGGTTGGTCGAATTACCGAAGTTTACACTCACGAAGCAAGACTGGTTAAATTGGGCAGTTCGCTACTAGAGTGGCCGGTTTTAATTTTTGCTGATCAACCTGATTGTTTTAGCAATTCAATTGTTTGTCAGAAGGGCAGGGGAATAGTGAGCGGACAAATAATTAAAGAAATATTAAGGGAAGAAGAGGTGGCAGAAGGCGATTTAGTGGTGCTACTTGATGATCCGGCCGGTATTCTGGTTGGCAGGATAGTGCAAATATGGGAAAGTCAAGACAAGTTATTTAAACAGGCTAAGATAGAGAAGCTGATTAATCCTGATCGATTGACAGAAGTCTTTTTAATTGTCAAATAATTAATGACTAAAAGTAATTTTACTTGGTCGATTTTAGTTTTGGTTTTGTTTTTAACGGCCTTTTTAGAGGCGGTGCTGATTCCTTTTCCGTTAACTCTGGTATTAATTATTATTTTGGCTTTTTATTATGGGGAAAGAGTTTTTGTTTGGGCTTTTTGGGTTGGTTTATGGCAAGATTTATTGTCTTGGCGTCATCTTGGTTCCTGGTCAATAATTTTTTTGATAACCGTTTACCTTATTAATCATTTGAAGTATCGAGTTTTTGGCCTTAATCAGGAAAAATTAAGTTTACCAGACTGATATGGTCAAGATTTACCGTCTAATTTTATTGGTTTGTTTTTTTCTTTTATTGCTTCGCTTGGCCCAATTAACGATTGTTCAGGGTAGAGATTTTCGGAGTCAGGCAGAACAGAATAGAATTGTTAAAGAAAGACTGGTTGCGGCGAGGGGAACCATTTTTGACCGTAATGGCAAGATACTGGCAATTGATGATCCCTACTGTCTTTATCAAGGAAAAGAGCAAGATCGAGAGGAGTGTTTAAGGCTAAGATCTTTGGGAGAGAAGGTGGAGTGGTTGTTTTGGCGTTATTATCCTCTAGCTGAGGCCGGCGGTCATATTACTGGCTATTTGGGGCAGGCAAGCCGGGAAGAGGTTAGTTCCGGTCAGTACCAACAGGATCAGTTGGTTGGCCGGGGAGGGGTGGAAGAATACTATCAATCGGAATTAGCAGGTTGGGATGGTTATCGCCTAAGTGAGACAGATATTAAGGGTGAGAAAATTCGTGAAATTGGTGAGGTGGCCAGCAGAGAAGGCAAAAGCATTACTTTGTTTATCGATAGTCAAATTCAAAAAAAAGCCTTTAGTCTATTATCTGGCAGTTTGGGGGCAGTGGTGGTAAGCAACCCCCAAAATGGTGAGATTATCGCCCTGGCTTCTTCCCCAGCTTTTGATCCTAATCTTTTTGTTCTTAAGGGTAACGATCAGCAAATAGTGTCTTTATTGGCTGATGGAAACCAGCCCTTCTTGAATAGGGCGGTATCGGCCCGATTCCCGCCGGGGTCGATTTTTAAACTGGTTTCTGGCTTGGCGGGTCTAGAAGAGGGGGCAATTGGAGTCGATACTAAAATAGAAGATACCGGGTTTATCGAGGTTAATAACTATCGCTATGCTAATTGGTATTATACCCAGTATGGTAAAAAAGACCAGAATGTTGATATCGTTGAGGCAATTAAGCGATCAAATGATGTTTTCTTCTATCGTCTTGGTGAAAGACTGGGTCCAGAAAAGCTGGCCGATTGGTCGGAGAGGTTTTTTTTAAATGATCTTTCCGGCATTGATTTGCCAGCCGAGGCGAGGGGTTTTGTTCCTAGTCCCAAATGGAAAGAAGAGGTTGTTGGTGAGCCATGGTTTTTGGGTAATAGCTTTCATTTTGCTATCGGCCAAGGCGATCTGGCGATCACACCGTTAATGGCCAATTTAATGACTAATTTTTTTGCCAACGGTGGTTATTTCTGCCGGCCACGGTTGGCCAACAGTCTTCCTGTTTTTTGTCAGGAGATTGTGGCCGATGATCAGAATCGGGAACTGATTCTTTCCGGTATGATAGCGGCCTGTCGCCCCGGGGGAACAGCTTCGGTTTTTTTTGATTTTGAAATTAACGGTCGGTCTAATCAAGTAGCCTGTAAAACAGGCACGGCAGAATTTGATATTGAAAGTAAAAGAACCCACGCCTGGTTTACCGCTTTTGCTCCGCTTGATAAACCAATAGTCTCAGTGACCGTTTTTTTGCAATCTGGTGGCGGCGGGGCCAGAGAAGCGGCGCCAATCGCCAAAGAGATTTTAAAAGAATTTTTCGCCAATTGATAACAATAGAACAAGAATTAGCCAATCAAGAAAGACCATTTTGGTTAGCGTTTACTTATTTGGGTGGCGTTGGCCCAATCCGGTTTGGGCAGATTATTAAAGTTTTTGGTTCTGCCAAAAAAGCCTGGCGGGCGCCAAAGGAAAAGTGGCAAAGCTTGGGCTGGAGTAAAAAAATCATTACTGATTTTTTCTCCCTAAGAGCGATGGTTAATCCTCGGGAGCAGTTCAAAAAACTATTAAGCGGTTATCAACCATTAATTTGGCCGATCACAAAACTCGATAGCTATTATCCAGAAAAATTATTGTCAATTGATGATGCTCCACCGGTTCTTTTTGCGCGGGGAAAACCGGTTAGTGATATTGCTAGAGGGGATTTTGGTTCTTGGCAATCTTTTTGGTTATCTCCGGCCCTGGGGGTGGTGGGGACGAGAAGGCCAAGCGCTTATGGCCGGCAAGCGGCCGTTCGTTTAACTGGTAGGTTGGCTCGAAATGGCCTGATTATTGTTTCCGGCTTGGCTTGTGGAATTGATTCTTTGGCTCATCAATTAACCCTTGAGGCTGATGGCAAGACAGTCGCTGTTTTAGGCAATGGAGTGGATGTTGTTTATCCGAGTCAAAATCACCGTTTATATCAGGATATCTTGGCTCGAGGGTTAATTTTTTCTGAATTGCCCCCAGGAATAAAACCTTTACCTGGTTATTTCCCGGCTCGCAACAGAATTATTGCCGGTTTATCGTCGGCGGTTTTAGTGATTGAGGGAGGACTAAGATCTGGTTCTCTAATTACTGCTTCATTAGCGGCCCATCAGGGTAGAGATGTTTTGGCCGTTCCCGGCAACATTACCAGCCATTTATCATCGGGGACAAATTATTTGCTTAAAAATGGTGCTAAGGTGGTGACTGAAGCCAACGATGTTCTCGAAGAGTTTGGCTTGAGCTTGGTGGACGATGATAGCGAAGTTAATCTTGAGGTTGACGAGAAGATAGTTTTTTCGCTTTTAGTTGAACAAAATTTAACGGTTGATGAGATTAGTTTGAAAGTAAATTTTACTGTTAATAAAGTGGGCGCAATTTTAACAAAGTTAGAGATTAAGGGACTGGTGATCAATTTAGGTTTAGGAGAATGGGGGAGGAGGTAGGAGATAGTTAAAAGTTGACAGTTAAAAATTTAAAGTTAAACGTTTTTCTATTTTTAATTTTGGACTTTTAACTTTTAATTGTTAATTGTTCTTTTCTATTGGCAAAAAGAAGCCTTTCTGTTACCCTATATATTTAGTGAAGCTAATTATTGTTGAGTCGCCAACTAAGGCCAGGACCCTAGAACGCTTTTTGGGTAAAGATTATCAAGTGTTGGCGACCATGGGCCATATTAGAGACTTGCCCAAAAGTAAGCTGGGGGTTGATGTTGAAAATAATTTTGAGCCTCAATATGAGATTGTCTCCGGTCAAAAAAAAATAGTCGCCAAAATTAAAAAGGCGGCTGATAAGGCAGGGTTTGTTTTTTTAGCTACTGATCCTGATCGAGAGGGTGAGGCGATTGCTTATCATGTTTTGGCTAGCCTTAATGATGGTCGACGGCCAAAAAAACAAACCAATATTAGTAGGATTACCTTTCACGAAATTACTCAATCGGCAATTTTGGCGGCTCTGGAAAAATCTGGCCAAGTTGATCAGGATCTGGTTGATGCTCAAACGGCTCGTCGTGTTTTGGATCGTTTAGTAGGTTATAAATTGTCGCCAGTTCTTTGGAAAAAAGTCCGTCGGGGTTTATCGGCTGGTCGGGTTCAATCAGTGGCTGTTCGCCTAATTGTCGAAAGAGAAAGAGAAATTAATCGATTTTCTAGCCAGCCATATTGGCGAATCGGGGGGGAATTTATTAAGGGTGGTGAAAGTTTTGGGGCGGAATTAATTAGTAAAAAAGGTAAGAAATATCAAACTCGAGAAAAAATGGCTCTTTTTGCCGGTGATTATACCTCGAGTAGAACCACCATTAAAAGCGCAGACCAGGCTCAAGAGATTATTAATGATTTAAAACCACCATTTCGGGTTGGTCAAGTTGACAGAAAAACCAGCCGTCGCCATCCATATCCACCCTTTACCACCTCAACAATGCAACAGGCGGCCTATCGTTTGTTGAACTTTTCTTCTCAAAGAACCATGAGGGCGGCGCAAAAACTTTATGAGGAAGGGTTAATTACTTACCATCGAACGGATTCAACTTCTTTGGCCAAAGAAGCCCTTGTTGCGGCTCGGCAGGTAATTGCGCAAAAATTCGGTCAGGAGTTTGTTCCCGATGAAGCCAATTTTTATAAAACCAAAACTAGAGTTGCCCAAGAGGCTCATGAGGCTATTAGACCAACCGATTTTAATCGGTCACAGGCTGATATTGCCAGAGATGCTGATCGTCTTTATCAATTAATTTGGCGAAGGGCGCTATCTAGTCAGGCCGCCGATGCCCAGACAGAAATGATCATGGCAAAAATAAACTCTGGCGATTATCAATTTATTGCTCGAGGAAGAAGGCTGATTTTTCCCGGTTTTACTAAAATTTTAAAAATGAGCCAGGATGATGAAAGGTTGCCCGATCTCTTATTGGACGATACTCTGGAATCAGTGAAATTTTTTTCTAATAAATTCGATACGACACCACCGCCTCGCTATTCAGAAGCCAGCTTAATTGCTGTTTTGGAAAAAGAAGGAATTGGCCGGCCATCAACTTATGCGCCAATTATTTCAACAATCCAGGGGCGAAATTATGTTCAAAAAAAAGAAGGGCGATTTGTACCAACGATTTTAGGCCAGGTTGCTAATGATTTTTTGGCCAAACACTTCCCAAAAATTATGGATTTGCCTTTTACGGCGAAAATGGAAGAAGACCTAGATAGGGTGGCCAATGGAAAAGCAGAGTGGCACAAGATAATTAGTAGTTTTTATCAGCCATTTATTGGTCAAGTTGGTGAAGTTGAGGAAAAGGCCAAGAGGGTAAAAATACCAGTTGAAAAAACCGGCCAAAAATGCCCCGAATGCAAGAAGGGGGAATTGGTAATCAGAACCGGCCGTTTTGGTAAATTTTTATCCTGTTCTCGCTTTCCTGATTGTAAATATACTGCTAATTATGTTGAGAAAATTGATGGCGTCTCTTGCCCTGATTGCGGTGGTGAAGTGGTAATCAGAAGAACTAAAAAAGGGAAACATTTTTATGGTTGCAGTCATTATCCCAATTGTAAATGGGCTTCTTGGCGAAAACCAAGTAAAAATTGACGTTTCATTATGGAATTTTTAGGAAAAATAGGTTTTGATACGAAAAAATATCTAGCGGTTCAAAAAAAAGCGATTGAGAATCGCTTGGCCCAATTTTCCGGTAAACTTTACTTGGAATTTGGTGGCAAGTTATTGGATGATTTTCATGCCTCTCGCACTCTACCCGGATATCACCCCAACACAAAAGCAATGCTTTTAAAAAACTTAGGTAAAGATTTGGGGATATTATATTGTGTTTCAGCCAAGCAACTAGAGCAGGGGAAGATTCGAGGCGATTGGGATATGGGCTATGATTTAGCAACAATTAAAACGTTGCAGGACTTGGCCGATTTTGGTTTGCCGGTTTTGGGGGTAGTAATTAATCGTTTTGCTCAAGAAGAAAGAGCCAAGACCTTGGAAAAAAGGCTAAGAAGAATGGGAGTCAAAGTTTTTAAGCGCTATGAAATTGAAGAATATCCTAAAAGGGTAGAAAGAATTTTAAGTGATCATGGTTATGGTCGCGATGATTATATTAAGACCAAAAAACCCCTGGTGGTGGTTTGGGGAGCAGGCGGCGGGTCGGGCAAACTATCCACTTGTTTGGGCCAATTATATCAAGATGCCAGAAGAGGGATAACTTCTGGTTATGCTAAGTTTGAGACTTTTCCAGTTTGGAATTTACCGGTTAATCATCCGGTTAATGTTGCCTATGAGGCGGCAACAGCTGATTTGGGCGATTTTAATTTAATTGACTCTTTTCATTTTCAAGCCTATCAGGAAGAGGCGGTTAATTATAATCGTGATATTGAGGCTTTTCCCATTGTTAAGGCAATTCTTGATAGGATTTGGGCCCAAAAAGAACCCTTATGCCGTTATCGATCACCAACCGACATGGGTTTTAATGTCCTAAAAGAGGGAATTGTCGATGAAAAAGTAATTAGTGAAGCGGCTAAAAAAGAGGTGGTGTTTTATCTTTTTCGTTATCGGCAGGAATATCAGAAAGGTTTAATAGACCAAAAAGTTTTGAAAAAGATGGCTTTTTTGTTGGATAAATTGGGGATAAGTGAGGAATATTTAAAGACGGTACCACTAGCTCGGAAAGCGGAAAAAATGGCTAAGAAAAAACTTGGGAAAGGAGAAAATGGTGTTTTTTGCGGTGCGGCTATAGAGTTGTCCGGCGGTCATATGGTTGTTGGTAAAAATTCGCCGCTTCTTCATGCCGAAACGGCGGCAATTCTGAACGCGATTAAGTTTTTGGCCGGTATTCCAGACGATTTGGATTTGATTTCTAAATCGATCATTAAGCAAATAGGCTATTTTAAGAAGCAAATTGGAGAGAAATCGCAAAGCCTTAATTGTTCTGAGGCGTTGCTGGCCCTAAATGTTTCGGCTCAGACTAACACTTTAGCAAAGAAGGCTCAGGGTTTTTTACCAAACTTGCGAGGGTGCTTTATGCATACCACCCATGAATTGTCTTGGCCGGATAAGGATATTTTTAAGAAATTGGGGGTTTGGGTTTCTACTGATAGTAAAACGGCCAAAATAAGAAACATTTAAAATGGGGTATACTAAAAAGGCTAATGAAGAAGAATAATCTTAGACCAGCCTGGGATGATTATTTTATGCAATTGGCTCAGCTGGTGGCCACCAGGAGTACTTGTATTAGGCGGGGCCGTCAGGTTGGAGCGGTTCTGGTTAGGAACAAGCATATTTTAACCACTGGGTTTAATGGAGCGCCGGCCGGAATGGCTCATTGCGAAGAAGTTGGCTGTATTCGTGACCAGCTTAAAATTCCTTCTGGCACTCGCCACGAAATTTGTCGGGCGGTTCATGCCGAGCAAAACGCCATTATTCAATGTGCTCTTCATGAGGTTTCTTCGAAAGGAAGCACAATTTATGTTACTCATCAACCTTGCACGATTTGCACCAAAATTTTAATTAATGCTGGAGTAAAAAGAATTGTTTATCAACATCCCTATCCTGATGACTTTGCCCAAAAAATGATTAATGAGGCAGGTATTAAATTAGAACAATGGTCATCACCCCCAAAAGAAAAATAATTATTGGTTTGGTTAGTCCGATTAGCGCCGGCAAGGGAACGGTTATTAGTTTTTTGCAAAAGAGGGGTTTTTTTTGTTTATCTTTATCGGATCGGATTCGAGAAGAAATTATCAATCAGGGCCGGGAGGTGACGAGAGAAAGGCTGTTGGTGGTTGCTGATCAATTAAGACGAGATTATGGCTCCGACGTTTTAGCTCGGAGAACTTGGCAAATAGCCCAAAAACAAACCCTTCCCAAAGTGGCCATTGATTCAATTCGGGGTCTTGCCGAAGTTGATTTTTTTAAAAACCAACCCGGCTTTTACTTAATTGGCCTTAAGGCCAGCCAAAGACAGCGTTTTCTTTGGGCCAGGCAACGATCTAGAGAGGGCGAGCCCTTGACTTTTAAAGAATTTGTTCAGATCGATAAAAAAGATTTTTTTAGTGGTGATGGCCAGGTAGGCCGCAACATCTCTGCCTGCCTGAAGAGGGCCGATTTTTTGATTAATAATAACGGAACAATTGAAGAACTAGAAATCAAAGTGATTGAAGTTTTAGAAAAAATTTTTGCTAATGGCTAAAAAAGTAAAACTGAAGGTAAGGTTGATTGCCCAGACTCAAGATTCAGAAGCAACAGTAACAGCCGCTATTCGTCAGTGTTATTCCTCCGCAGGAGCAGACCAATTGGTTAAAAAGGCCGATCAAAAAAACCAAGAGAGATTAATTGGCTTGGTGATGGCTTCAGGCCATACTTCGACCATTGAACATGCTTCTTTTACTTTTGCCATCGAGGGAATTTCTCGGGCTTGTTCTCATCAGCTGGTTCGTCATCGGATTGCCTCTTTTTCCCAACAATCTCAGCGCTACGTTGACTTATCTAAAGGGGAAATAACCTATATTATTCCTCCAAAAATATCTTATAGTAAGGAGAGGCGAAAAGAATTTCATTTGGCAATGGAGAAAGTCGAAACGGTTTATCGGAGCTTGATTAAATCGGGCGTTTCTCCGGAAGATGCTCGGTTTATTTTACCCAATGCCTGTGAAACAAAGATTGTTGTTACCATGAATGCTCGAGCGCTGGCTAATTTTTTTCGACTTCGCACTTGTTTGCGGGCCCAGTGGGAAATTAGAGCTTTGGCTGGCGAGATGATGAGGCTGGTCAAAGAAGCGGCGCCATTGCTTTTTGCCAACGCCGGCCCTAGCTGTCAGACCGAAAAGATTTGCTGGGAAGGAGAGTTGACTTGCGGATTGTGGAAAAAAATTCCTGGAGCCGAGCTGAGAACAAGAGGTTAATTATTAATATGACTAAAAAATCTATTTCTGGCAAACTGGTGGTTATTGAAGGTCTTGATGGTAGTGGAAAATCAACCCAAATGGCTCTATTAGAGCAAGAACTAATCAAAAGAGGAAGCAATTATTGTTTGACTCGCGAACATACCCGGGACGGAGCGGTGGGCAAGTTAATTGAAAGGGTTCTTTCTTCTAGGGGGAAATTAGATTCTATTGCTTTACAGCTTCTTTTTGTGGCTGATCGCCTTGACCATTTGGAAAGAGTTATTAGACCGGAACTTGACAAGGGAAAGCTGGTGATTTGCGATCGCTATTATTGGGCAACGGTTGCTTATGGTTGTCTGGCGGCAGACAAGAATTGGCTGCTTGATCTTAATCGTTATTGTCTAGAGCCGGATTTGGTTATTTATCTTGATGTTGGCTTGGAGGAAGCGATGAGGCGAATTGGGGGGCGGGGGGAAAAAGAGAAAATTTTTGAGAAATTGTCTCAAATGAAGCAGTTCGCCCGAGGTTATGACTGGTTGTTGGGGAAATTCCCTGATCGAAGTGTCCGTGTTTCGGGAGAAAAACCGGCCGTTAATGTTGCCAGCGATATAATGAGGGTATTAGAAACAAAAGGTTTAATTTAATGACTAAGCAGGTTTTCCAGCTAATTAAAAATGAGGTTCGTCGTCAGAAAGAAACACTGATGATGATTCCCTCCGAAAATTATGCCTCAAGGGCAGTTTTGAAAGCTTTGGGGTCGGCTTTTCAAAACAAATATGCCGAGGGTTATCCTGGCCGGCGTTATTACCAGGGCCAGAAGTTTGTTGATGAGGTGGAAAATTTGACTATTAAGCTTGCCAAAAGACTGTTTGGTGTCCCTCGGGTTAATGTTCAAGCTTATTCCGGTTCGCCGGCTAATGCGGCGGTTTATTTTGCCTTACTTGATCCGGGAGACAAAATTATGGGACCGGGCCTGCTTTCAGGTGGCCATCTTACTCATGGTCACCCTAAGATTACCTTTTCTGGTAAGTATTTTAACAGTGTTCAATACCAGGTTGGCGAAGACGGCCTTTTTGATTATGAAAAAATAGAACGGCAAGCTCTAAAAGAACGGCCAAAAATAATTATTGCCGGAACAACTTCCTATTCTCGAACTCTTGATTTTGCCTATTTTGGGAAAATTGCTGATAGGGTTGGCGCTTATTTGATGGCCGATATTGCTCATATTGTTGCCCTGGTAATCGCCGGAGTCCACCCTTCGCCAGTGCCTTATGCTGATGTTATTACCACTACAACTCACAAGTCTTTGCGCGGTCCGCGAGGAGCAATGATTTTAACTACCAGGAAGGGTTTACTAAAAGATAGGGATTTGGCTAAAAAAATTAATCGGGCTGTTTTCCCTGGTCTTCAGGGTGGACCCCATGAAAATAATATTGCCGCTATTGCCGTTGCTCTGGAAGAAGCAGGCCAAAAGGATTTTAAGCAATACGCTCGACAAATTGTTAATAATGCTAGTTGCTTATCTGGGGAATTGGCCAATCTTGGTTTTAGTTTGGTTTCGGGAGGGACCGATAACCATTTAATGGTAATTGACTTGAGAAATAAAAACATTGATGGCAAAAGAGCGGCTCTTCTTTTAGAAGAGGCCGGTATCATTGTTAATGCTAACAGTATTCCCCATGATCCTCGGCCGCCATTGGTTCCATCGGGAATCAGGCTGGGGACACCGGCGTTAACAACACGGGGCATGAAAGAAGAGCAAATGGTTCAAATTGCCCGTTGGATTGGAGCGGTTATTAGCGGTCAAACTAATCCGGGTAAAATAAAGCAAAAAGTCGAAGAACTAACAAAGAAATTCCCCGCTCCGGGATTAGGCTAAATACCTGATCGTGCTAAAATAGCCTCATATGGTTACGGTTTTTTCTGGAAAAGATTTTGCCAAAAAATTGGAACAAAAGGTCGCCCAAGACTTTTCCGTCTTGCCGTTAGAAGTTAAAAAGCTAGCCTTAGTGGATATTTTGGTGGGCAACGATCGGGCGGCCCAAATTTATCTTGATTTAAAGGGGTTGGCGGCCAGAAGAGTTGGGATTAATTTTTGGCCGGTTAGGCTGCCGGGAACGGTTGGCAAAAATGACTTGCTAAGCCTGGTTGAGGAACTGAATCGGAATCAGGGGGTAGGAGGAATAATGTTTCAATTGTCCTTGCCCAAAAAATTTAAAGCTGTCCAGCAGGGAATAGTTGATAAGATTGCTTTTGGGAAAGATGTTGATTGTTTGACTAGTCGGAGATTGGCTCAGGTGATGTTGGGAAAAAGCTCCTTTTTACCAGCCACCGCTGAAGCAGTGATGGCGATATTGGAACAGGCGGGAGCAGGAAAGAATCGGTTATTAAGAAAAAAGGTTGTGGTTATAGGTCGATCTGATATTGTTGGTCGGCCCTTAGCGGCCTTTTTAAAAAAACACGGTGCTTTAGTGACCGTTTGTCATCGTCAGACTAAGCCCTTGTCAGATTATACTCAGTCGGCAGAAATTATAATTTCTGCTACCGGCCAGCCCAACTTGATCAGGGGGGGCATGGTTTCTTCCGGGCAAATTATTATTGATGTCGGCTCACCCGAGGGTGATGTTGATTTTCTGGAGGTTAAAGACAGGGTTTCCTTTATTACTCCGGTACCCGGGGGAGTTGGACCGGTGACGGTTGCCTGTCTATTGGCGAATTTTATTCGTCTTGTTAAGCGTTTGGGATAGAATTGCTTTTTGGTAATTTCCAGGGTACAATGTATCAAGATAAAATCACACACATTCGAACTGATCTCCTGGCTTAAGAAAAGCGGCTCGAATGGCGGTTTTAAAAGGAGACTAATATGGCAAAGGGCAAGGTAAACCAAAAAACCACTAAAAAACAAGAAAAAAAAGCGGTAGTCAAAAAAACAACTTCCAAGGCGGCCGCTGGGATGATAAAGAAAGAAGCTTCTTCTCGACTATCAGCTGTTAGCCCAAGGGTGATCAATAATGGTGATATTTCTTTGGAGGGCCTGCTTCAGGCTGGTTGTCATTTTGGGCACTCAGTCTCCAAGGTTAATCCTCGGATGCAGGAATACATTTTTACTGTTCGAGAGGGTACTCACATTTTTGATTTAATTAAAACTAAAGTCCAGCTAGAAGAAGCGATTGATTATTTGGTTGACTCGGTTAAAAATGAAGGGAAAATAATCTTTTTGGGAACTAAAAGACAAGCGGCGGAAGCAATTAAGAAAGCGGCCCAGGCAACGGGAATGTTTTACGTTAATGCTCGTTGGATTGGCGGCTTGTTGACCAATTGGTTGGAGGTGAAAAAAAATTTAGTTCGTCTTGAGGAGCTCAATAATAAACTGCTGGAAAAGAACCCCGACTTAACCAAGTATGAAATTAGCGTTTTAAAAAGAGAACAGCGTCGTCTCCAGGATCTTTATGGTGGTCTTGTTGGCCTTGAGGGATTGCCTGACAAACTTTTTATTGTCGACCCCAAAAAGGAGCAAACGGCGGTTAGAGAGGCGAAAAGAATGGGAATTGGCGTGGTAGCGATTGTTGACACTAACGCTGATCCGGAAAATATTGATCGGGTAATTCCAGCCAATGACGATGCTCAAGCCAGTATAGAATATCTTCTCGACCAGATTGTTAAATCTTTGAAAAAAATTAAGCATGACTAATAGCGGTGGTTTAGTTTCCATATCGGTAGTTAAGAAATTAAGAGAACAAACTGGGGCAGGAGTGATGGCTTGTCGTCAAGTTTTGGAAAAAACCCAAGGGGATTTTGACCAGGCTCTAGAAGAATTGACAAAAGGCCATCAAGAAATTGCTGCTAAAAAAGCCGATCGAGAAACTAGCCAGGGCAAGGTCTTTGCCTATGTTCATGGTGACGGCAAGATCGGGGCTTTGGTGGCCCTGTCTTGTGAGACTGACTTTGTTGCTCGAACCGGTGATTTTGCCGATTTGGGCAAAGAGCTGGCGATGCAGGTGGTTGCCATGAATCCGGCTAACAGCAAAGAATTGCTAACCCAAAATTATATTCGTGACCCCGAAATTTTGGTTGAGGACTTGCTTAGCAAAATGATTGCCAAAACCGGAGAGAATATTCGGGTTAAAGATATTTATCGGTTGGAAATTTAGTTTGGTTGTTGTTTTTTTAGCATCTTTAATAAAAAGATTAATGTTAGAGGAAACGAAAACAAAAATGGTTCAGGCGTTGAACCTATTAAGGGAGGATGTTGTTTCAATGAGAACTTCCAGGGCTAACCCCGCTCTGGTAGAGAATCTTCAGGTTTCGGCCTATGAGGGGGCAGGGGAGCTAAAGATCAAAGAGTTGGCCTCAATTAGCGTTGAGGGTGTTAATTGTTTAGTAATTCAACCCTGGGACCCTAAAGTTGCAAAAAATATTGCCCAAACTTTAGAGGTGTCAGAGTTGGGTTTGTCGGTGGCCGTGGGTAAGGATGCGGTTAGGGCTACTCTTCCTCCCTTATCGGCTCAAAGGAGGGAGGAATATGTTCGCCTTCTGAAAAAAAAGCTAGAAGCGGCTCGGGTAATGATTAGACAAATTAGGGCCGAAGAAAGGAATCAAATTTTACACCAAAAAGATGCGGGTGAAATTAGCCAGGATGATGCTTTTCGTCAGGAAGAAAAACTCCAAGAACTAACTGATAACCAGATTGAAGAAATTGATCGGTTGGGAGATAAGAAAATTGCTGAGTTAGAAGTGTTATAATTTCACCCCCAGATGTTTTTTTGGAGTTACCGTTTGGTTTTTTGGTGATTGTTTCAATAGTGGTTCTTTTATTATGACTGCCTTATATTTTTTTCTGATTTTGTCTTTGTTAATTTTAGTCCACGAGGGTGGACACTTCTTATTGGCTAAAAAAGCCGGGGTAAAGATTGAAGAGTTTGGTTTTGGTATTCCGCCAAGAATTTGGGGAAAGAAAATCGGCGAGACGATTTACTCCATTAACCTATTCCCTTTCGGTGGCTTTGTCCGTCTTTTAGGAGAAGATGGGCAGATTGACAGAAACCAAAAACGATCTTTTTCCAGTAGAAGCAAGGGGGTAAGGATAAGAATTTTGTTGGCGGGAGTAGTTATGAACTTGTTTTTAGGAGTGGGTTTATTTTGCTTGGTTTATTCTTTTTTGGGAATTCCTGAAGAGTCAAACCAGGTTAGGATTATTGCTATAATGCCCGACTCGCCGGCTCAAGAGGCTGGTTTGGAAGAGGGAGATATTATTGCCCTAGCCAATGGTCAGGAAATTAACAGCACGGAAGAGTTTGTTAATCTGGTTAATAGCGCCGAAGACAGAATTGTTTTAAATATTCAAAGGGAAAATAACCCCTGCCTTAATCAAGAAAAAACTGGTGGTCAAGAGGGCAGCTTTTGGTTTTGCCAAGACAACCAACTGATGGCTCAAGTATTAGTCAGAAAAACTCCCCCCACGGGGGAAGGGGCAACTGGCGTGATTATTTCTCAAACCGAAAGCAATTTTTACCCCTTTTACAAAATGATCCCCAAAGCTATTTATAATGGTTTTAGGGAGGCTTTTTTTTGGATTGAGCAGATGGTATTGTCTTTGGGCCAAATATTGATTAAGCTGGTTTCTGGTCAAGGAATTCCAGCCGAAATTGCTGGGCCAATTGGTATCTATCAAGCCACGGGAGAAGTGTCTCGATCCGGTTTTTGGGCTTTAGTTAACTTTACTGGGATATTATCGATTAATTTGGCCATTTTTAACCTGATACCCTTTCCAGCCTTAGATGGTGGGCGAGTAGTTTTTGTTTTAGTTGAGAATATTATTGGTCGAAAAAAAAGGGAAAAAATTGAGGGATACGCCAACCAGATCGGTCTAATTTTTTTGATTGTTTTGTTGGTCTTGGTTACGGTTAATGATTTGAAGCGGACCTTCTAATTAATATTTTTTTAGGGAAGGCTTCTTTTTGAGAAGAGTTGGCAGAATTACCCTTTTAGTAGTTTATTGTCAAGGCCTTTTCTTTAAAGTATAATCTTAAGAAGCGAAGAATTGGGTTTGGTTTCTTCGGCGTTGATTAATTTTTTTAATTTAAAATGATTGAAGGAGGTGTTCACTTTAATATAGTAAACATATGGCAGTGGTTGTTAAAAAAAAACCAGGTGAATCTGGCGATCAGCTTATTTCCTCTTTTCGGAGAAAAACAGCCGATATTATTGTTAATGTAAAAAAACGGGCTCGCTATACCAAGCCGTCTCAACAGAAACGAGAAGAAAAGAAACAAAAAGAAAGGGAGGCGAGAATAAGACGATGACCTCAAGGCAAGACTTAACCCGGCTTCTTAAAGAAGCAATGGGGGAGCAAGATAAGCTGCGAGTTTCGGTTTTGCGTTTATTATTGGCGGCGATTCACAACCAAGAAATTGAAAAAAAACGAGAGCTGACAAGAGAGGAGATTGGTTTGGTGGTCAGAAAAGAAGCGAAAAATCGTCGAGAGTCAATTAATTTTTATAGTCAGGCCGGTCGAAAAGATTTGCAGGAGCAGGAAGAGGCGGAATTGGCAGTCTTGGCCGATTTTCTTCCCCAATCAATTTCAGAGGAAAAAATCCGCCAGCTGGTTCAGGAAATTATTAAAGAGAGAAACTTTTCGAGACTGGCTGACTTTGGTCTTTTGATGGGCCAGACAATGAATCGAATTGGTTCTGGCCAAGACGGATCGGTGGTGGCCAGGATCGTAAAGGAAGAGCTTGCTAAAAAAGCAACAAGCTAACTCTTATTAAGACCGATGGTAATAATTGATATTAGGGCTAACGCTGGTTATCTTATAAACCGCCCAATCTTAAGGAAAAGAATTAACGATTATTTGTCTGGGTTGGGGCTTGATGATGTTGAACTGAGTTTGGCTTTGGTTGGTAAGCGGAAAATGCGTCAGCTTAATCAGGTTTATCGAAACTTAGATAAGATTTCGGATGTTTTAGCTTTTCCTCAAAATGAGGCTCGGACCCCGGAAGGAGGCTTAATTTTGGGTGATATTGTTGTTTGTTACCCTTGTGCTCAAAAAGAGGCGATTGTTTATCAGGAAGAGATCGATGAGACGGTTTGGGATTTTGTTGAACACGGCTTGAGTCGGTTGGTAGGGGAAAACCATAAAGGCAATTCAAAGTTTAAAATTAAAAATTTTTAAAGGTGTGGCTTTTTATATAAAATATCGTCCTAAGAAAGTTGCCGAAATTGATTTGACTGAGGCCAGGGAATCTCTGGGGCGAATCTTATCATCAGACCCCTTTCCTCATGCCCTGTTGCTGGCTGGTCCTCGAGGAATTGGTAAGACATCGGTAGCCAGAATTATTGCCAAAAGTCTTAATTGCCAAGAGAAAAAACCTGGTCAGGCGGATCCCTGTAACCACTGTTCTTCATGTTCGGCTATTAACAAAGGAGCCTTTTTGGATGTTTTGGAAATTGATGCCGCCTCTAATCGGGGCATTGATGATATTCGTCAGTTAAAAGAGGGGGTTGGTTTGGCTCCGGTTAGAGGTAAGACCAAGGTTTACATTATTGACGAAGTCCATATGTTAACCAATGAGGCATTTAATGCTTTACTCAAAACCCTGGAAGAGCCACCCCCTCAGGTGGTGTTTATATTGTGTACTACTAATCCAGAAAAAATTCCTCAAACGGTTTTGTCTCGCTGTTTGAGAATTAATTTTCATAAGGCCAGCGATCAAGAGGTCTTGCGAGCTCTTAAAAGGGTGGTAAAAAAAGAAAACTTGAAAATAGAAAGCGATCAGGTTTTGAAAATCATTGCTCACAATGTCGACGGTAGTTTTCGTGACGGTCAGAAAATTTTAGAAGAATTGTCTTTTACCAACAGCACAATCACCGTTTTCTTGACCAAGAAAGTTATCGGCGACCAAAGTACGTTTCAACCAGAAAGAATTCTGTCTTTTATTAGTAATGGGGATCTATCGATGGCTTTGGAAGAAGTTGCTCGTTTGGATAGCGGCGGTGTTGACTGGTTATCTTATCTTAAGGGTTTGTTGGTCTTTTTACGGCGGCTGCTTCACGGTGTTTGGGGAATTTCTGATGGCCAAGAGGGTAATTTTTCGGCTGAACAGTTAATGACCTGGGTAGAAATTTTTTCTCAGGCGGCCAATAAAGCCAGAAAATCAGACCTGCCGATTTTAGTAATGGAGTTGGCTGTTGCTCAGGCGATTGGGGTTAACAAGGATAATTCCAATTACCAGCGGTCAGGGGAGGAAAAAGGGGGTAGGGTAAAACATGAACCCGCTCAAGATCACCCGAAAGAAAAAATAAGTAAAGTAGAAGAGAAGAAAAATACCAATACCAGAAAAAAACAGAAGACTAAAAATAGCCCAAAAACTATTAATGAAGAACAGTGGCGGTTTCTTTTAAAAAAAATCAAGCCCAAGAATCACTCCCTGGAAGCTTTTTTGAAAGCGGCCTACCCTGTTTCCTTTGAGAATAATCGTTTAACTTTAGGGGTTTACTATCAGTTCCACAAAGAGTGTTTGGAAAAAGAAGTCAACCGTCGTATAGTTGAATCTGTGGCCAGTGAGATTTTTGATTGTCCGGTGAGTCTCTTTTATTGTTTAGTTGAAAAACGCCCCCTGGTTTTAAAGAACAATAAGAATAATCCTGTTTTTTCCAGATCAAAAGATGATAACATTTATAATGTGGCTAAAAAAATTTTTGGAGGTGATCAGGAATGATTGATATGAGCTTATTAAAACAGTTGGGTGATTTGAAAAAAATGCAAAAGGAAATGGCCCGACAAGTCATCACCGTTGATGAGCAGGGAGTAGTGGTGACGGTAACCGGAGAACAAAAGATAAGGGAGTTGGCCTTTGAAAACAATGCCAATCCTAAAACGGTAGCGAAAGTAATTAACAAAGCTTTTGATCAACTGAAGAAAAGGTTAGCCAAAAATCTAATGATGAATAGATGAGACTTCCCAAAGCCCTGGAAGAGCTGATTAACTCTTTTGAACAATTACCCGGTATTGGTCCAAAGACTGCGGCAAGATTATCTTTTTATTTGTTGCACACTCCGCAAGGATATTTAGATAGTTTCGGCCAGGCGGTTATTAACCTTAAAAAAAATACGGTTGAGTGTTCTTTTTGTCATAATGTGGCTCAAAGCGACCCTTGTCTTATTTGTCAGGATAAACAACGGAATCAAAAGATTATTTGCGTTGTTGAGCAACCGATGGATCTTTTATCAATTGAAAGAACTAATCAATTTAGGGGTGTTTATCATGTTCTTCATGGGGCGATTAATCCTCTTCAATCAATTGGTCCCGAAGAGATAAACATCGACAGCTTAATTAGGCGGATTGAAGTTGATTATGGTATTGAGGAAATAATTTTGGCTACCAATTCCGGTATGGAGGGGGAGGCAACGGCGATGTATTTAAAAAGAGAATTGGTAAAGATTAACCAAGAACGGAAAAGTAAATTTCGGATTTCCCGTATGGGACAGGGATTACCGGTGGGAGCGGATTTAGAATATGCCGACGAGGCAACCCTGCGTCAAGCGCTTGAGGGTCGGAGAAGTTATTAAAAAAGATGAAGATTTCTAATAAAAATAAACCAGCGCAAGATCCCAGAAACTTGGTTCAACTAGCCAGGGGAGAGATTGGAGCAGTTGTTCAAGAAACAGTTGATCAGATTGTGGCCGGAGAAGGGAACAGGCCGGTTACCGAATTGCCGCCTTCTCCCGAAAGTCAGAGTCAAGAGAAAGGGGCGGTATCATCCGTGCCCAGCCCAGAAGAGGCGGCCAAGGATAAAGAAGAACAGCTTAAAAGAGTTCGGACGCGATTGGCGGTTTTAAAAGAAGAATCAGATTTGGCTGGGAAAAAGTTGTTCCAAGAGCGAGAAGAAAAAGCCCAAAAAAGAAATCCGGTTATTGAAGTGGTTGAGGTTGGGGCCGGTAAGGATGGGGAAGAAAATAACTCCCAAGAAAAGCAAGCCCTGCCACCGCCTGAAACTAGCAGTCGACCCAAAAGGGGTCTGCCTCTTGGCATTGGTCAGCCAGAAAAAAGGCAGAAAAGATAGAGAAAAGCTCAAAGCCCAGAATTCAAAAACTCAAAACCAGAGCTAAAAACCTTTGAACTAAAGTTTTGAGATTCGGATTCTTGAAATTTATTTGGAATTTGATATTTGAGATTTGGAACTTTATTTGTTATCAACTATCAATTTTTCCCAAGCTTCTAGATTTGGCGGCAATGATATACTTAGACTATGAGGAAACCCTCCAAAAAATTTTTTTTATTTAACACCTTAACTAAAAAAAAAGAGCTTTTTTTGTCTCTTTCTCCGCCTCGGGTAAGAATTTATAGCTGCGGCCCGACTGTTTATGGTCATACCCATCTTGGCCATATGCGCACCTATACCAACACCGATATTTTGTTGAGAACCTTAAGATACTATGGTTATCAGCCTTATCAAGTAATGAATATTACTGATGTTGGCCATTTAACCGGTGATCAAAATGTTGGTGAGGACAAGTTGGAAGAGGCTGCCAAAAAAGAAAAGTTATCTGCTTGGCAGTTGGCCGAAAAATATACCGCCGAGTTTTTTGGAGTTTTAGAAAAACTCAATATTGCTCGGGCCAATGTTACTCCGAAAGCAACCGAAAATATTACCGAAATGATAATGTTGGTTGGGGATTTAGAAAAAAGAGGTTTTGCCTATCAAATCAGCGATGGGATTTATTTTGATACTAGTAAACTTGGCAGTTATGGTCAGTTGGCCAACGTTTCTTTGACTGATTTGGAAGAAGGGGCAAGGGTAGAAAAAAACCCCGAAAAGAAAAATCCGACCGATTTTGCTCTTTGGAAGTTTTCTTCCCCTGAAAACAAACGGCAGATGGAATGGCCCAGCCCCTGGAGCAAGAGGGGTTTTCCCGGCTGGCATATTGAGTGCTCAACAATGGCCATGAAATACTTGTCAGATTGCTTTCAGAAGGGAAAATTTTATCCCGACCGGTTTGAGACCATCGATATTCACAGTGGTGGGATTGAGCACATTAATATTCATCATACTAATGAAATTGCTCAAACCGAAGCCGTCACCGGGAAAAAGCTGGCGGCCTTTTGGGTTCATCATAATTGGCTGCAGGTTGAGGGTAGAAAGATGAGTAAATCTTTGGGTAACTTTTATACCCAAGAAGACTTAGTTGATAGGGATTATAAAGATTTTATGCCGTTAAGATACCTTTTCTTAAATACTCATTATCGAAAAGTTTTGAATTTTACTTGGCCGGCTTTATTTCAGGCGGCCCAAACCTATAAAGAATTAATCAGGGAGGCGGAAACAGTCTTGTCTTTTAGCGGGGCGGAAAAAGCGACCTCTGATAGAGCAAAAATAGAGTGGAAAAAGTCCTCCGACGAAAAGAAAAAGATTAGCTATTTTTTAAATAAATTTGATCAGGCGATTTTGAACGACTTAAATACCCCCCAAGCCTTGGCAGTGATGCATGAAGTTTTAAAAGGTCGAAATTTATCAAGCCGGATTCGTTGGGAGATAATTAATAAGTTTGATCAGGTTTTAGGCTTGAACATTGAGGAACAGGTTAAAAAATTAAGGCAAAAAGGAAAAAAAATTCCTCAAGAAATTATTTTCCTTGTTGATGAGAGGGAAGAGATTCGGCAAAAAAAAGATTGGCAAAAGGCCGACCAAATCCGAGCCCAAATTGAAGAAAAGGGTTATTTAATTGAGGATACTCCAAAAGGGCCAAAGTTGACTCCCAAGCAATGACTGGTTTGGTAAAAGAAACTTCCCAGCCGGGGATTATTTATCAAGACAATTTTTTATTAGTTCTTAACAAGCCTCCGTTTTGGGTGGTGAATCGGGCTCAGACAACCAAGGGGAAAATAACGGTTGAAGATTGGTTGGAAAATAATTTTACTTTTGAAACAATTAAGAAAGGCAATCTTAGGGCGGGAATTGCCCATCGGCTGGATAAAGATACCAGTGGTGTTTTGTTGATTGGCAAGACAATCAAGAGCCTGGCCAAGATTCAGGAACAATTTTTTCATCGGACAGTAAAAAAGCGGTATTCTGCTCTGGTTCACGACATTTTTCCCGATGATAGCCAGGTAATGGCGCCAATTAATCGCCTACCCAGGGACAGGGAAAAGTTTGGCGTTGTCTTAGGGGGTAAAAAGGCCAAAACTAATTTTTTAAGACGGGCAATTTATCAAAGAGCAGGGGAGAGGTTTTCTTTGATTTGGGCTTTTCCCAAGACTGGCCGCACCCACCAAATTAGGGTTCACTGTCAATATCTTGGCCACCCAATAGTAGCTGATCCCAACTATGTTGGTCGAAAGCGTCTCAGGAAGGATTTCCTTTGGTGTTCAAGAATTTTTCTTCATGCTTCAGCAATCAGTTTTGACCACCCGGAAACAGGAGAGAAGATTAGCTTTCAAGCCTCTCTACCGAAAGATTTGGCCTTGGCCTTAAAAAAACTGGAAAAAGCTTGATTTTTTGTTAGTGATGGTCGGTTAATGGTAAAATAGGAGAGTCAATTAGCAATAGATAACATGTAATCAGTAATAAAAAGCTAAAAACCCTTAAGCTAAGACTTTGACATTTGAGTTTTGAATTTTTAGTTATGTCCGGACATTCTAAGTGGTCAACCATTAAACACCAAAAAGAAGCCAATGATCAGGCTCGAGGAAAAATTTTTTCCAAATTGTCTCGAGCCATTACCGTCGCTGTTAGAGAGGGCGGAGGAGAAACCGATCCAGAAGTAAATTACAAATTAAGGGTGGCGATTGATCGAGCCAAAGAGATTAATATGCCCAAGGATAACATCGACAGGGCGATTAGTCGAGCAACGGGGAGAGGAGCCGATGAATTGAAGGCGATTCGTTTTGAGGGTTATGGTCCTTTCGGGGTGGGGGTTATTATTGAAGCGATTACCGATAATCGACAAAGAACGGTTCAGGAAATTAAGAACTTAATTGAAAAAGGGGGCGGTTCAATTGCTTCTCCCGGGGCAGTTGTTTATAATTTTTTTCCTAAAGGTCAGATAATAGTCAAGAAGGAAACTGATTCGGAAAACCAGCTGCTCAAATTAATGGAAACAGAAGGAGTCGAGGATTTATCAGAAGAAGAAGAGACAATAGAAGTCATTTCCGATAAGGATAATTTATCTTCGGTTACTGATCTGATTAAAAAATCTGGTTTTAAAATTGAATCTTCGTCGTTAATAATGATGCCTAAAACAGAGATACCAATTAACAATCCTGATAAAGCCAAAAAAATAATTAATTTTATTGAGAGATTAGAAGGTAATGATGATATTCAATCAGTTTTTGCCAATTTTGACATCCCGGTTGATATCTTAAAGGAAATATCAACCTGAAAAATCTCCTTTTTTTATGGCAACGACAATATTTGGTAAAAAAATTTTAGCTCTTTGGCACAACAAGCGAGCACGGTTTGTGACGGGAGCAATTTTTTTGATCTTCTTCCTCTGGGTTACCCAAACCGTTCCTTTCTCTTGGCGCTATTTTTCAATTTTAGGCCTATTTTTGCTTTCTTTCTTGTTTTCTATTTGGTCACTGTCAGAGGGGGTTACCAGCTGGTCGGTAAAAATTGTCACGGCAGTCTTACCTAGTTTTTTTTCTGTGGCTGTGGCGATGTTTTATTTTCTTTTTCCGGAATCTTTGATTTATCAGGTTTTTCTACTAATCGCTTTTGGTTTTGCTATTTATATTGTTTTTTTAACTGAAAACATTTTTACAGTTGCCGCTATTAGAACCATTGCCCTATCTAGAGCCGCCCAAACGGTTGGTTTTCTGATTACCCTGCTAACTGCCTTTTTTTGCTACAACACAATTTTTTCTTTTCGCCTTTTTGGCTGGTGGAATGCCCTTTTGGTCTTGGCGGTGTCATTTCCTTTGTTCTTGCAGGCGCTTTGGTCGGCAGAACTAGGAGAAAACTTTGATAGTAAAATATTACTCTTTTCTTTAATTTTTTCCCTGATAGTGGGGGAATTATCACTAATAGTTTCTTTTTTTCCTGTCAATGTATTGACCGGTTCGCTTTTTTTAACTTGCGCCGCTTATATCTTGATTGGTCTGGGAAGCGCCTATTTGGTGGGCCGTCTTTTTAAACAAACCGTCAAAGAATATTTAATTGTGGGGAGTTTAATGTTTTTGTTTCTTTTAATTACCACTTCCTGGCGAGGATAAGAAGAAAAAGCCTTCTCAAAAAAAGCCTTCTTAATCAAAAGTTCTTGGAGTAGAAACAAAAATTATTAAATTGTTATTATGTTGTTTTTTTAAACCGGTTTTATGGTTTGGGGGTTTTTGTCGGCAACTTAACAAAAAGGATAGGAAAGAGGAGAGGAAAGAGATACCCCATAGTATTATCAGCTATAAAAACAACCTATAGTATTGTTAGATAATTTTTCACAAAAAATTTAGCAGGTTTTCACAGAGATTGATAAAAATAAATTTTAGCCTCAAGATGATGGTTTTTGATACTTTTTGATGGGAAGCAGTGGGAAAAGGTGATCTTCTTAAAAAAAGATTGGTTTGGGGCCGCCTTGTGGATAAAGTGCCATCAAGGACTTAATCAGAAGTTTTAGCCGATTTTTTTATTTATTTTAAAAATAAATAAAGATAAAAACATTTTCTTTTGGGATTTTTTTAAAAAACACTTCCTGTCTTCTTCTTTTAATTAGAAAAGTAATTTTTTAATTTTGGACTTTTCAACAGTTTATCAACAGACAATGCCCCAAAGCTTTCTTTTGCTAAAAATAGTCTCAAATGTTGTCAAGGGAGACTAAAAAGAGAGGTGTAAAGATACTATTAATTTATTTTTTAACCGTTTTAGGGGCATTTGGTGAAGGATTGCCTTGGGGCATTTTTTGAAAAGCTGGTTAAAAATGACGATTCAGGTCTAAAGGCTATTTGACTGAGTATAATATCTCTTACACTCAGTCGAGCTGGTTTTTTCTGGGGCGGTTTCTCTTCTTCTCTTCCCTTTATCGTAAGAGGTTTGATTTTTAGGTTATAATAAAACCATCTTATGGATCTGCCTTTTCTTGACGATTATTTACTTTTTCTAAAAACTAATAAGTACTCTGCCGAGACAGTTTACAATTATGAACGCGATTTAACTGTATTTACCGATTTCCTCTCCTCTTCCCCCACCCCCGACTTTGCTAAGATTTCTAAAAGGACGATTGATCAATATAAGGCTTATCTGGTTTCCCGTGACCGCAAGACGCCGATAAAAGGTGAAAAAGGTTCCGAATTATCGGCACAAAGTATTAACCGCATGCTTTCGGCTTTTAGAAGCTATTTGAAATATTTGGTTGATAAAGATGAGCCGGTGCCGATTCCACCAGAAGCGATTAAATTAGTTAAAACAGAGAAAAGGCATCCTCGGGTGGCGGAATTGGCCGAGTTGACCCGCTTAATTGAGTCGCCTCAAGCCCTGGAAGAAGATTTATTGGTGGGTTTGAGAAATCGGGCCATACTGGAGGTTCTTTTTTCCACCGGAATGAGAATTTCGGAACTTGTTCGTCTTAATAAGGCTGATATTGATAAAACCGGCCGAATTTTTATTCTTGGCAAGGGAAAGAAAGAGCGGTTTGTTTATTTGACCCCCCGAGCCCTAAATATCTTGGAGCGCTATTTGGTAACAAGAAACGATTCTTTTGAGGCCTTGTTTATTCCCTACTCCGGCCCCAATATTAACAACAAAGATAAGCGTTTATCGACTAATTATATTCAGGGAAAAATTAAACAATATCGAAACAAGCTAAAGATTAATGTTCCGGTTTCAGCCCATTCTCTTCGCCATGGTTTTGCCACCTATTTGGCAGAAAGTGGTGCTTCTCCGGCGGCGATTCAAATTCTTTTGGGTCACGAGTCACTTGATACCACCACTCGTTATGTTCATGCTTCGGACCGTTTTGCCGAGGAAAGTCATCGGAAGTTTCACCCCCTAAAAACCCCCAAAAGCTTATCTTGAGTTTTTTCAAAACTTTTTTATTTTTTTGAGAGTCGTTAGTGAAGCCACGTAGTCAGCCGCTTTTTTAAATCTCATTAGAATTACTCCTTGAGTATTGCGTCCAAGTTTAGGGATATTTTTAGTTGGTAGCTTAATTACTTGAGCTTTTTGGGAGGTAATAATGGCTGTCTCATCGTTTTGGTTAATCATTTTTACCGCCGCCACCGGACCAGTTTTTTTATTAATATTGGCAATTTTGACTCCCTTGCCATTACGGTGCTGGGTTGGGAAAAGTTTTAGGTCTGTTTGTTTGCCTAGGCCCCTTTGGGTGACAATAAGCAGGTTCCTGAAAAATTTTCGTCTTTTATCCTCTGGTTGAGAACTCTGAGGAGCAAAAACCTCACAAGAGACAACCCGATCATCCTCTTTAAGGTCGATGCCAGAGACGCCCATGGTGTCGCGGGCGGTGGCCCGGATTTCTTTTTCCGGGAAACGAATAGATTGGCCATTGGTAGTGGCCAAAAGAACATGATCGCCGGCCAAGACAATTTTGGCCCAAACGAGCCGATCATCTTTTTTGAGCTTCATGGCGATTAGGCCGTTGGCGCGAATTTTGTCAAATTCTGACAAGGCTGTTTTTTTAACGGTCCCTCTTGAAGTAGCCAGCAACAAGAAGGCGCCATTTTTTTTGTCGGTTTTACTAAGTTTTAAGGTAGCATTGATTTTTTCTTCAGAGTCAATATTAACCAGGTTAATAATGGCTTTGCCTTTTGATTGGCGGTTGCCTTCAGGAATTTCCCAAACCTTGGTGGCAAAAGCCCGACCCTGATCGGTGAAAAAAATAATTTGATCGTGAGTATTGGCGGTAATTAGCTCCAGGATAGTATCTTCTTCTTTGGTGGACATTCCGGTAATCCCCTTGCCTCCTCGTCGCTGGCTTTTATAAACATTTTTGGGCATTCTTTTGATGTAGCCCTCTTTGGTAATGGTAATGATGACATTTTTATTGGGAATTAAATCTTCTTGGGAAAGCTCATCGGGCAGATGAGGAACAACCATGGTTCTTCTTTCCTCCGGATAGCTTTTAATTAGGTAGTTTAGTTCTTTTTTGATAATAGCCAAGGCCTTTTTGGGTTCAATTAAAATACCAGTTAGGCGTTTAATTTTAGCCAAAATTTCCTGATATTCTTTTTCAACTTTGTCTCTTTCCAGCCGAGACAAACTCTTAAGCTGCATATCTAAAATGGCATTAGCCTGAATTTGACTTAAACCAAATTTTTCCATCAATTGTTTTCGGGCAATATCAGTGTTGGCGGAACTTCTGATAGTTTTGATAACCTCGTCGAGGTGGTCAAGGGCGATTTTTAACCCCTCTAAAATATGACCGCGGTGCCTGGCGCTTTTCAAGTTGTAAATTACTCTTCGGGTGATAGTCTCCTGGCGATGACTAATATAAAGATTAATAATGGCCCGCAGACCTAGAGTTTGGGGAATTTTGTCTACGAGGGCAACAATGTTAACCGGAAAAGAAGTTTCCAGATCGGTTTTTTTGAAAAGATTATTAAGAACAGACTGGGGTCGAGAATCTCGAGACAAGTCAATCGCCACCCGAATACCATCCCGGTCGGATTCGTCGCGCAAGTCAGAAACACCCTTGATTTTTTGTTCTCGGACTAATTGGGCGATTTTGGCAACAAGGTTGGCCTTATTAACCTGGTATGGTAGTTCTCGAATAACAATTTGAAACCGGCCATTGCTGGTTTCTTCAATATTGGCTTGGCCTCGAATTAAGATTTTTCCTCGGCCGCCAACATAGGTTTCTCTAATTTCTTTTTGGCCAAAGATTACTCCGGCGGTAGGAAAATCCGGCCCTTTTATATATTGTAAGATTTCGTCAAGACTGATGTCCGAATCCACCTGGGGTAAGTATTGGTTGACTTGGTTGGGGTTAATAGAGATTAGTTTTTCCACTAAAGGAGAATTCTTTTTGGGAGAACTTTTGGGAGCCGAAAACAGGGCTTTTCTTTTTTCCGAGTCTATTAGGACACTTTTATCAATGGTGGCGATAATTGCTTGGCAAACCTCAACCAGATTGTGAGGTGGAATTTTGGTGGCCATACCGACAGCAATTCCTTCAGAACCCATGATTAAAAGGTTGGGTAAAATTGCCGGCAGATATTCTGGTTCTTCTAGTGAGCCGTCAAAGTTGGGAGCAAAAGGAACGGTGTCCTTGTCTAGGTCTTGGAGCATTTCTTGGGCAATTTTGGCTAATCGGGCTTCGGTATAACGCATCGCCGCTGGAGAATCGCCGTCTACCGAACCAAAGTTGCCCTGGCCTTGGATTAAGGGGTAGCGCATAGAAAATTCTTGAGCCAGCCTAACCATGGCCTCATAAACCGGCGAGTCACCGTGGGGGTGATATTTACCTAAAACTTCGCCGACCACTTTGGCGCTTTTAGAATAAGCCGATTTGTAAGATAGGCCCACCCGATGCATAGCGTAAAGAATTCTGCGGTGGACAGGCTTTAGACCATCGCGCACATCAGGCAGGGCTCGGGCGACAATAACCGACATAGCATAGTCAAGGTAAGAACTTTTTACTTCTTGACTAATTTGGGTATCTTGGATGCGATTGTTGGAATCAGGATCTGTTTGCTGAGAAGAATTTGGTTTGATCATGTGTTTTTTCTTTTTGACAAGCCAAGTTAATTGTAACATGGCCCTCGGGTGGCCAACAAACCCTTCTCACGATCCGGGATCGTGGAGGATCATGAGAAAGAAGCGTTGTCGCCTTTGGGGACCCGGGGCTTATTCTGTTTGTTTTTCCCTGATGGCCGCTTGGGCAGCGGCAATTCGGGCAACTGGGACTCGATATGGTGAGCAGGAGACATAGTTTAGGCCAGCCAAGTGGCAAAAGGCAATGCTCTCCGGGTCGCCACCATGTTCACCGCAAATACCGATAGAGAGGTTTTTTCTGGTTTTTCGGCCCCGCTCAACGCCCAAGATAATTAATTGACCAACCCCAGCTTGGTCCAGGCTTTGGAAAGGGCTGGTTTTAATAATGCCTAAATCCTCATAAAGGGCTAAAAACTTTCCTTCGGCGTCGTCTCGAGAAATGCCCAGGGTGGTTTGAGTTAAATCGTTAGTGCCGAAGGAGAAAAATTCTGCCTCTTGAGCGATTTCATCGGCTACCAGAGCGGCTCGTGGTAGTTCAATCATAGTCCCGATTTCGAAATTAATCCTCTCCCCTCTTTGAGCAAAAACTTTTTTGGTTTCAATCAAGATTTCGTTTTTAACAAATTTTAATTCTTCTAAGATGCCGACTAAGGGGACCATAATTTTAAATTTAACTGGTTGGCCAGTTTTTTTCACTTTTAGGGCCGCCTCGATAATAGCTCTGGTTTGCATGCGGACAATATCGGGCATGATGATGCCCAAGCGGCAACCTCTTAGACCCAGCATGGGGTTGGTTTCGGCCATTTTTTCTAAAGCGGCCAGCATTTTTTGCCAGCGATCTTTTTCTTCTTTGTTTTTTGTCTGAGCAATTTTTTGATTAATTTCCTCCTCTTTGGGTAGAAATTCGTGAAGGGGCGGGTCGATTAGACGGATAATGACCGGTTTTCCCTTCATGGCCTTAAAAATGCCGACAAAATCTCGTTTTTGAAATTGTTCCAGCTTTTTTAGCGGAATGACCCTTTCGGTTTCGGTTACTGCCAGGATCATATCCTGGACAAAAGGAAGCCGCTCTTGTTCCATAAACATATGTTCGGTTCGGCAAAGACCAATGCCGCCAGCGCCAAAACTAACTGCCGCCAGGGCATCACGAGGATAATCGGCATTGGCCCAAACATTAAGTTTTGAAACTTTATCGGCCCAGGCAAGTAAAGTTTTCATTTTAGAGCTGATTTTCGGTTCGATCATCGGCACATTACCGGCAATAACTTCGCCGGTGGAACCATTAATAGTAATTACATCACCGGCCTTGACTGTTTCCGAACCGACCCTAAAATGATTCTTTTTGACTTCAATAGTAATAGTTTCGCAACCGGAAACGCATGGTTTGCCCAAGCCTCGAGCTACTACTGCGGCATGAGAGGTCATTCCACCGCGAGCAGTTAGTACCCCCTGGGCTTGTAAAACACCATGAACATCATCGGGCGAAGTCTCTGGGCGGACCAAAATTACTTTTTGCCCCGCCTTACCCTTTTTTTCGGCTTCATCAGCAGTAAAAACTACCTGGCCAGTGGCGGCTCCGGGGGAAGCGGCCAAACCCTTGGCGATAACGGCAATTTTAGCCTTAGGATCAATTTGGGTGTGGAGCAATTGGCTAATTTGTTTTGGCTCAATGCGCATTAAGGCCTCTTCTTGGCCAATTAATCCCTCTTTGACCATGTCGTAGGCAATATTAATGGCGGCCTGAGCGGTTCGTTTTCCAGACCGGGTTTGTAAGAGCCAAAGTTTTCCTTCTTCGATGGTGAATTCTAAGTCTTGGGTGTCGCGGTAATGTCTTTCTAAATTTTTTGCTATTCGGTTGATTTGGCCAAATATTTTAGGCCAGACCCCTTCTAGCTCTTTGATTGGTCGAGGAGTGCGAATGCCGGCAACGACATCTTCTCCTTGAGCATTAACTAAGAATTCGCCATAAAGTTTTTTTTCGCCGGTAGCCGGGTTTCTAGTGAAAGCCACCCCAGTACCGGATGAGTCGCCCATATTACCAAAAACCATAGTTTGAACATTAACAGCGGTACCTAAATCGTGAGGGATTTTGTTAAAGTTACGGTAATCGATGGCCCGCTTGTTGTTCCAGGAATCAAAAACAGCCTTTATTGCCGCCCTTAGTTGTTTTTGAGGATCTTGGGGGAAGGTTTGGCCAGTTTCTTTTTGAAAAATTACCAAATAGTGATCAATGATTTTTTTTAGATCTCGGGCCTTGAATTGAGTATCGTCTTTAATTTTTAATCGTTTTCTTTCTGAATCCAAAAAAGCTTCAAATTTTTCCAACGGCACCTCCATGACAATGTTGGCAAACATTTGAATGAAGCGGCGGTATGCATCAAGAGCGAAGCGCTCGTTGCCGGTTTTGGTAATTAGGCCTTTGAGAGTTTCTTTATTAAGACCCAGGTTAAGGACAGTATCCATCATGCCCGGCATGGAAATAACTGCTCCGGAGCGAACCGAAACCAATAAGGGGTTGCCCGAATCACCAAAACCCTTACCGGTTTCCTTCTCTATTTTGGCCAAATTAACCAAAACTTGCTCCCACATTTGGGATGGAATTTTTTTATTTTTTAAATATTGCAGGCAGGTTTTGGTGGTAATAACAAATCCTGGAGGAACCGGTAAGCCGATTTTGGTCATTTGGGCCAAGCCCGCCCCTTTGCCGCCAAGCAGTTCTTTCTTTTTGCCAGTTGCTTCTTTAAAAGAATAAACCCAGGTTGTCATTTGTTAATCTAAATAATTTTTTTAAGACCAGTAGCTAATCATAAACGATGGCCCATTTTGAGTCAAGGGGAAAACCCGTCGGAAATTACTCAAATATCTAGTTCGGCCAACTTAGCGTTGGCTTGGATAAAGTGTTTTCTAGGGGCCACTTCTTTACCGAATAACATGTCAAAGGTCTGGTCAGCCTCTTGGGCATCCTCAACGTAAACCCTTTTTAAAATTCTATTTTCCGGATTCATAGTTGTTTCCCAAAGCTGATCAGGGTTCATTTCCCCCAAACCCTTGTAACGCTGGAGCTTATAATTTTGGCCCGTAAATTCCTCCTTAACAATCTTTTTTAATTCACGATCGGTATAAGCATAATATGATTTTTTTCCTGCCGTGACTTTATAAAGCGGTGGTTGGGCGATATAGAGATGGCCATTTTTAACTAAGTAGGGCAGGTGGCGGAAAAAGAAGGTTAATAAAAGAGTGGCAATATGCTCGCCGTCAACGTCGGCATCGCACATGATAATAACCTTGTGGTAACGCAATCTTTCAGGGTTCTGCTCTTCCCCAATACCCATGCCAAGAGCCAAAATAAGGCTTTTAAGTTCTTTAAATTTAATGATTTTGTCTAATCGAGCCTGTTCAGTATTTAAGAGCTTGCCCCTTAAGGGAAAAATAGCCTGGAATTGACGATCACGGCCCTGTTTGGCTGAGCCGCCGGCAGAGTCACCCTCAACCAGAAAGAGTTCGCTTGTCTTTGGGTCCTTGCTTTGGCAATCGGCCAATTTTCCTGGCAGAGAACTGCCGGAAAGGGCCCCTTTTCGCAAAACTGCTTCCCGGGCGGCCTTGGCGGCTTGTCTGGCCCGGGCGCCAATTTGAATTTTGTCAATAATAGCTCGAGCTTCTCGGGGATGCTCTTCCAGATAGACCCCCAAACCCTCCTCGACCATGGCTCTGACCAAGCCTCGGACCTCTTTATTGTTTAGTTTGGTTTTGGTTTGAGATTCAAATTGGATTTGATCACCAGGCATACGAACATAAATAATGGCCGATAAACCTTCTCTGGTATCACTTCCCCGGAAAGTTTCTTCTTCCTTAATAATTTCCTGATCAAGGGCATACTTATTGATAATTCGGGTTAGGCCAGAGCGAAAACCAGCCACATGGGTGCCCTCATCGGGAGTAGGAATAACATTAACAAAAGATTGGATGTTTTCTTCGATGTCATCAATATATTGAAGAGCCACTTCAACCTCAACACTACCTTCGGTTTTAGCAATGTGAATCGGTGAACAAATGCCGCCCTTGTTAAGGTTGTTTCGCACTAAAAGTGATTTGATGCCGCCTTCAAAGTAAAAATGTTTTTCGTAATTTTCTCGACGATCAAAGAAGTGAATAAAAAGATCGGGAATGAGATAAGCTCTAATTCTTAATGATCGTTCGACTTTTTTTTGGTCAAATTTAATATCATCAAAAATTTGAGTATCGGGAATAAAAATGGTTCGAGTGCCGGTTCGAGGGCCATCAGAAGGAAGTTCTTTTTGTTTTAGGCTGGTAATAGCCTTGCCTCGTTGATAGTTTTGCCAGTAAAGATTTTTATCGCGTCGAACTTCAACTGTCATTTGGGAAGAAAGGGCGTTGACACAAGAAGCGCCTACTCCATGAAGGCCACCAGAAACTTTATAGGCGCCGCTATCAAATTTGCCGCCGGCGTGTAATTTGGTCATGGCCACTTCCAGAGCACAAAGACCTGAGGGGTGCATATCAACTGGGATACCCCGACCGTCGTCGATTACCTCAGCGGAACCGTCTTCATTAAGGTAAACCCAAATATTTTTGGTTTCTCCGGACAAGGCTTCGTCAACAGAATTATCAACTATTTCTGTTAAGAGGTGATGAAGACCGCGGCTGTCGGTTGAGCCAATGTACATCCCTGGTCGGCGCCGGATAGGTTCGATTCCTTCTAAAACTTGGATGTTTTGAGCAGTATATTGTTGTTTAGCCATAGAATTTATTATACAGTTTTTCTTGGGTGCTTGTCCACCGATTAATAAGTTCTTCTCTTTTACTGTTTAGTGATTTATGTTTTAGATTTTGATAGTAGATTACTAAAAACAAAAAGTCCACGAGAAATACTTCAATATAATATAACATTTATCAAGAAACCGAAAGAGAGGAAAAACTAATCCTTGATTAGCCAATATGCCAGACCCAGACGGGGGGCAATGTTGGCCCGAATCATTGTTTTGATTTCTGTCAGCCGCGCTACCAGATCGAGATTTTCTTGAGTTGGTTTTTGCCGTAGTGATTGGCTTTGCCCCTCCAGCCAATTTAAAAATTCTTTTCTCTCTTCTTTACCTTTTTTTTGAGCAAAGAGAATTTTTTTTCCTAAATCTTGATGAAAAATATCAACCAGCTCTTGATAATCTTGTTGACGATTAGTTCTATCTTTGGGTTTTAGCCGAATGATTTGACAACGAGAAGCAATAGTTGGCAAAAGCTGATGGCTGTTGTTGACAGCCAGGATGATTATGGTATTTTCTGGCGGTTCTTCCAGGGTTTTTAAAAAAGCATTTTGAGCCTCAGTGGTTAGTTGTTGGGCCTGGTAAATTAAGACTAATCTGTTCTTTTCTTGATAGGCTTTTTTTCCTAACCAGGTTTTAATTTGGCGAATGATGTTAATGCCAACGGCCTCCTCCTGATTGATTAAAAAAACGTCGGGATTGTTTTCAATTATTTTTTGGCCCTGCTTTTGGGCTAGGGTTAATATGGCCTCTTCCCTGCTCTTTTGATCCCCGCCGGTGATGATGATGGAATGAAACACCCTGTATTGAAATTTCTAATTTCTAATAGAATCCAATTGTTATATTGTTAAATTGCTAAATTGTTAGCAGCGTTTTTGTTTTTAATAACAAACCTAAAAAAACCATTCAGCCATTATCTTTTTTTTAACTTTTAATTGTCAACTGTCAACTGCTCTTTCAATTGACATTCTAGCATAATTTACCTACACTTAGGATTAAGTTTATGATTGGTTCATCTGCCCCGCCAGGACCGTCGAGCAACACCAAGACCAACAATGGTAATAATCGCAGTCTAAGCGATGTTTTATTAGAAAAAGGATTAATTACCGAGGAGAAAAGGAATCAAATTCGCCTTAACGCCGCCCGAGAAGATAAAACCGAAGAGCAAATTGTCAGGGAAAGGGGTGTTGTCGACAGCAAGAGCTTGGCCCTGGCTAAAGCAGAGCTTTTTCATGTTCCCTTTGTTTCCCTTGCCGAAATACCAATTTCTCCCGAAGCAATATCATTGGTTTCTCAGTCCATTGCTTCAACTTACAAGCTTATTCCCCTTCTTTATAATCGTGATGGCAACGAAATCACGATTGCCATGGCCAACCCACTTGATTTAGAAGCGATTGAGTTTTTAGAGAGAAAAATCCAGGTTAAGGTAATTCCTAAAATGGCCGATGAGGAAGAAATTGCCTTGGCCATTAAGGAATATTATGGTGGTACCCTAGTAGCAGAAGTTAGTCAGGCTTTAGATGAGGAGTTGTCGGTTCCCAAAACCAAAGCTATTGATATTCGCCAATTGGGAGAGGTTATTCGTGAGGCTCCAGTTGCTAAGGTAGTAACAACGATTTTAGAGTTTGCCGTGACTTCTCGAGCTTCTGACATTCACATTGAGCCTCAAGAGGAAAAAACTCGAGTTCGCTACAGAATTGATGGCATTATGCACGAAAAACTATTATTGCCCCGAACTATTCATGGCGCCCTGGTATCACGGATTAAGATTTTATCAGGTATGAGAATTGACGAAAAAAGATTACCCCAAGACGGTCGTTTTTCAATTACTGTTGACGAAGAGGAAGTTGATTTACGGGTTTCTTCAGTGCCAACTACTTATGGTGAAAAAATTGTTATGCGTCTGCTTCGTTCTTCTGGTGGAGTTCCGGATTTGCCGGATCTTGGTCTTCGTGGTTTGGGTCTAAAACGTTTCGAAGAAGCAATTACTAAACCCAACGGAATTATCATTGTCTGCGGGCCAACCGGGTCGGGTAAAACCACCACCCTTTATTCGGCTCTATCAAGAATTAATACTTCCAGGGTTAATATTCTTACCATTGAAGACCCAGTGGAGTATGAAATTGCCGGTGTTGCCCAGGTTCAAGTTAATCGGGAAGCGGGGCTGACCTTTGCTTCAGCTTTAAGGTCATTTTTAAGACAGGATCCAGACGTGATGATGGTTGGCGAAATTCGGGATCCGGAAACGACCGAACTGGCTATTCAGGCCGCCCTAACTGGCCATCTGGTCTTTTCCACTTTACACACCAACCAAGCCTCTGGAGCAATTCCTCGCTTGCTCGATTTGGGGGCAGAAACTTTTTTATTAGCTTCGGCTTTGAGTTTAGTAATTGGTCAAAGAATTGCCAGAAGAATTTGCCCTAATTGTCAGGAAAAATTTATCCCCGAAGAAGCAGTTTTAACGGAAATAAGAGAAACTCTTGGCCCCTTAATGCCTAAAAATAAAGATAAAATTGAATTGGTTCGGGGAACCGGTTGTGAAAAGTGCAATAATACCGGCTATTATGGCCGAATCGGAATTTATGAGGCCTTGCCGGTTTCTGAGAAAATTGCTAAACTGATTTTGGAACAGGCGCCGGCCGGAGAAATTGAAAAACAAGCTGTTGATGAGGGCATGGTGACCATGTTGCAGGATGGGTATTTGCGAGTTTTGGAGGGGGTAACGACAATAGAAGAAGTGGTTAGAGTGGTTCGCGACTAACCTAAAAGAGTCTTAATTATGGATAATAAAGAGCTTATTCACCAGTTATTTGCCGAAACCGCCAGAAGACAGGCTTCTGACTTGCACCTAATTGTTGATTTGCCTCCTTATCTTCGGGTTGATGGCAAGCTTTTTCCTCTGCCCCAGCAGTCACCCCTAACCAAAGATGATGTTGCCAGCCTGGTCTTTGCTGTTGCCAACCAAGAGCAAAGAGAAATCATTCTCACTAATAAAGAACTGGATTTCTCTTATGACTTTGGTGATTTGGGTCGGTTCAGGATCAACGCTTACTATCAAAAAGATTCTTTGGCGGCCGCTTTTCGGTTGGTCCCTAAAGAAATCAAGTCGGTTGATGATCTTAATTTGCCGCAAATTTGTCACGAATTTGCCAAACTAAATCAGGGATTTGTGTTGGTTACCGGCCCAACCGGCCATGGTAAGTCAACCACCATTGCCTCAATTTTGGCGGAAGTTAACAGAACTCGCCCCTGCCATTTGGTGACCATTGAAGACCCGGTTGAATTTACTTTTTCTTCCGATAAGGCGATTATTTCTCAGCGAGAAATGAATCGCGATACCCATTCCTGGAAAATGGCTCTAAGATCGGTTTTAAGAGAAGATCCGGATGTTGTTTTTGTTGGTGAAATGCGAGATTTGGAAACGATTGGCGCCGCTCTAACGGTGGCCGAAACCGGCCACTTGGTTTTTTCTACCCTTCATACTAATTCGGCGGCCCAAACAATTGATAGAATTGTTGATATTTTTCCTGAAGGAGCCAGCAGAGAACAGGTTAGAATGCAGTTTAGCAATGTTTTTGCCGGGGTTATTTCCCAGCGCCTAATTCCTGGCCTAAATGGCGGCCGCTTGCCGGCCACAGAAATCATGCTGGCCTCTAATGCGGTCAAAACAGCTATTCGCGAAGGCAAAACCCATATGATTGATAATATTATTCAAACTTCTCGGGAGGTGGGCATGATTAGTCTGGAAACCTCTTTGGCCGCTTTAGTGTCAGAAGGAAAAATTTCTTTTGAGGTGGCCCAGGAATATGCCCTGCGGCCGCAAGAGTTGTTAAGACTAGTGGGAAGAACGAGAAAAGCCTCGTAAAAATTATTGGTCTGATAAGTCTTGTTGGGCCTATATTTAAAAGTTAAGAACTTGAAATTAAAAATTAATACGGTTATGGAATACACTTATCAAGCCAAGAACAAAGAGGGCAAAACCGTTAAGGGGGTAGTGGAAGCGGAAAGCAAGGATCGGGCGGTTTCTCTTCTTAAAGAACGGGGTTTTTTTATTGTTTCTTTAAAAGAGGGCTCAGGATTTAATTTTAATCTAGAAAAAATTAGTCCGGTTAATCGGGTTTCTCGGGATGAGGTGGTTATTTTCACTCGGCAATTGTCGACCATGATTAACGCTGGCTTATCGTTAAATGATGCTCTTTTTTCTCTCAAGGAACAGGTTAGTCCTAGGTTTGCCGAAATCATTGATGAAGTTTTGCGGCGAGTGGAGTCAGGCAAGTCTTTGGGGGAGTCTTTATCAGGTTGGCCGGATATTTTTTCCAATATTTATGTGGCCTCGGTTAGATCAGGGGAGGCGGCGGGTGTTTTAGACAAAGTGCTGTCTCGATTAGCCGATGACCAGGAAGAAGAAAAAGCTTTTCGAAACAATGTTAAAGGGGCGCTAATTTATCCGATTATTGTGATGGTGATGATGATTATTGTTGGAACAATTGTAATGATTTTTGTGGTCCCCAAAATGTTATCTCTTTATTCGGAACTGGACGCTGATTTACCAGCGGCCACTAAGGCTTTAATGGCAATTTCCGATTTTTTTATTAAAACTTGGTGGCTGGCAATAATTTCTGTGACCGGTTTAGTTTATTTATTTATTAAATTTAAAAATACTGATCAGGGAGCCAGAAAAATTGATGAGACCATTTTGCGCCTCCCTGTTGTTGGGCCATTGCAAGGAAAGACAATTTTGGCCAATATGAGTCGAACCTTGGGCTTGCTTTTGGGAACGGGTCTTTCTTTGGTCGAGGCTTTGGATATTATTGCCGAATCGGTGGGTAATCTAGTTTTTCGAGATGCTATGAAGCAGTGCGCTCGAGGGGTGGAAAAAGGCCGATCTTTATCCGGCATGATGGCTAATTTTACTGTTTTTCCGCCGATCCTTTATCAAATGGTGGCGGTGGGTGAAGGCACCGGTAAGATTGATGAATCGCTTGAGAAAGTTTCTGCCTTTTTTAAGGGTGAGGCGGAAACGGCCGTTAAAGGCTTGACAACCGCTTTGGGCCCAATTATCATGATTGTATTAGGCGTTGGGGTAATGTTTTTAGTGGTGGCCGTCTTAATGCCGATTTATAATTTAACCAGCAGCTTCTAGAAAAATTAAAAGTTAATTAGAAATTATCGTGAAGGGGGTGAAGAAGATGAAAAGACAAGGTTTTACCTTAATTGAATTGTTAATTGTTATTACCCTGTTGGGTATTTTGGCGGTAGCGGTATTATCGGCCATTAACCCGATTGAGCAGATTAATCGTTCTCGGGATACTTCAACTAGATCTGATGCCGAACAGTTAATTAACGCGATTGATCGCTATTATGCTACTAAGGGTTATTTTCCTTGGGCCGCAAGTGCTCAAAGTGAAAACACTACTCTTGATTGGGTAGAAATTAGCGCAGCAGATCAGGCATTTGGAGATGATGCTGAAGCGATGTTAACAAACTTATCTGCTGGAGGTACGGCAGAAATTAAAGAATCTTATGTTAATCGTGTGGTTTCTTCCAGTGCTAGCTTATTGAGCATCTATAATGGTGGTGATCAAGGGCAAAGCACTTATGTTTGCTTTAAGCCTCGGTCGGCCTCTTTTAGAGAAGATGCTTGGAAGCGGTGCACAGAGCATGAAGATTATGGCACTCTTCCTTCGGATTATCCTGCTGGTGCTTGTCCAGTTGAAAATTGTACTGGAGCCGGTGATGCTGATGGAGCGACTGCTTGCTACAACTGTTTGCCGTAACGCCAAAATAACAGGGTTAGGCCCAAAAGCCTAACCCTTGTCGTGGGTTAAATTTGGGCCGAGAAGAATTTTTAGTATGGGTGTTAATTTAATTATTGTTTTTGTTATTGGCCTATTTATCGGCTCCTTTTTGAACGTTGTAATTGATCGGATTGCTCGAGACGAAAAATTTTTTTCAGGTCGTTCTTATTGCGAATCTTGTCAACACCCGCTTTTCTGGTTAGACCTAGTTCCTCTTTTTTCTTTTATTCTTCTTGCTGGTCGATGTCGGTATTGTAAGAGCAGAATTCCTTTTTGGCTGCCATTGGTTGAGGTAATTACCGGTTTGGTTTTTGCTTTAATTATTTTCTTCTCTTGGGGCTTGTCTTGGTGGCTGGTTATTTTTCGTTTGGTAATTGCCTCGTTTCTAGTGGTAATTTTTTTTGCTGATTTAAAATACCGCCTAGTTTATGGGATAGTTGTTTATCCTGCCCTGATAGTTACTCTTGCCTATCAGACTTTTCTTTTGGGAGGTGGGCAGGGCCTGATTAATCCCCTTCTCTCCTCGGTTTTTACCGGTTTATTTTTTTATGGTCTTTATTTATTAACCAAAAAAAAGGGTTTAGGTTTTGGCGATGTTCAAATTGGTTTTTTATTGGGGTTATTGCTTGGTTATCCGGCCACTGTGGTTTCCCTTTATTTATCGTTCTTGACAGGGGCTTTGGTTGGTATCATACTGATGGTGGCAGGAAGGGCCAAGTTGAAAACTCCGGTTGCTTTTGGGCCGTTTTTGGTTTTTTCTGCTTTTGCTGCTTGGTTCTTTGGCCAAGAGATGTTTAATTTTGTCAAAGAGTGGCTTTTTTTCTAAGCCTTTTTTATGCTTTTTTTTAAAAAAAACGCTGGCCTTACCCTGATTGAGTGGCTAATTGTTATTGCAATAATTAGTCTTTTGTTAATTATTATTTTTGCTCATATTAACCCTTTGCGCGAGCGGGATCGAGCCACCGATTCTAGGAGAAAAGCCGATTTAGATCGGATCAGCATTGCCCTAGATGAATTTTACTCTGATTACGATTGTTATCCTACCAAGGAGACTTTTGAGTTAGACGAAGGATTACGGCCATATTTATCAAAAACCCCCCATGATCCAGACACTGGCCGATTTTATGCCTATTATCCGGAGGAGTCAAGTTGCCCTCAATATTATAGGGTTTATACTAGCCTGCGTTGGCAGGCTGATCCATCTATTAGCAAAGTCGGTTGTCAATTGGGATGCGGTCCTGATGGAACATATAATTACGGGCTTGCCTCACCGGGTTTTGGTTTAACTATTGGAGAATCGGCGACCGGTTGTTCTGCCGATATTTATGGTGACGGTGTTTGCTGGACGTGCGTAGCCACTTATAGTGAGGAGCTGGGTATTTCCGTTTGTGCCTGTAATCAGAGTGATGAGTGCGGTCGGAGTCGGTCGGCCAGTCTTTGTTTTACTGAAAGTACTTGTGGCGGCCATCGACTTGGGCCAATGCCATACTGATTATTTTTGACAATTTTGTTGTACAATGAATTTAGTTATGAGAACGGGTTCTTTAAGAAAAACCACCCCCTTTGTGCCGGTTCGGGGGGGGTTTACTTTAATTGAATTATTAATTGCGGTGGTTATTATTGGCATCTTGGCGGCCATTGGTTTGGGCCAATTTCATACTGCCCAAATTCGCTCTCGTGATGCTCAAAGAAAAGAGAACCTTTCTGCGGTGGCCAAGGCTCTAGAGATGTATTATGGTGATCATAGTCAATACCCGGTTGCGGCAGATTTGTCTTGGGGCTTTTCTCTTGAAGATGAAGCTGGTCAAGGCACGGTTTATATGAAAGATTTACCCAACGACCCCTCAAGCGGGGCAAAATATGATTATGAAGCTGATGACAATGGTAGTTATTATAAGCTATATGCTTATATAGAGCATGGCGCTGACCGTTGTTTTAACGAAGGGCAATGCCTAGATGGAGGCTATCCTGGGGCTAATTGTGGTCAGGGAGAAGAAGCTTTGCCTTGTCATTATTGTTTAGCCAGCCCGAATGCCAGCTGTCAAGAGTAGATCAACTCAAAACTCAAAGCTCAAAGTTTAAAACTAAAAACTAAAAAAATAAATATTGCTGAATTGCTAGATTGTCGTCATTCTGAGTCCGCTAAACATTAAATCATTAGAAATTGAATAGAAATTAAGAATTAGAAATTAGAAATTTTTCAATGGTATTTTCTAATCTCAAAAAACCGGCCTTTACCCTTATTGAGCTTTTAGTGGTGATGACCATTATTGGGGTTTTGGCCGGGTTAATTGTCCCAAACTATATGTTGGCCCGGCAAAGAGCCCGGGATGCCCAAAGAAAATCAGACTTGGAGCAAATCCAAAAAGCTTTGGAGATGTATAAAATGGATCAGGATCCGGTGTCTTATCCGGCCGCTCTAGCCTTAAACGGCGAGGACAGCGATTGCGGCAAGTGCCTATCAACTTCTGGGCCTAACCTTTCCTGTCCCGACGATGAAGAAGTTTATATGAAAGAAATTCCCTGTGATCCGCAGAATAATGACCCCTACATTTATGTTTACCAGCGGGAGGTTGATGATTCTCTAAAATACACCTTGACTGCTTGCCTGGAAAATAAATCTGACCCTGACGGTAAAGTTTTTATTGCCGATTGTTTGAATTTGGGAATCGAAAAAACAGAACCATAGGATTAGAAAATTTCTAATTTCTAATTTCTAATGAAACCCCAAAGCCTAAATTTCCAAAAAAATAAAAATTAACTCTAAAAATTAACAAACTAGAAGAAAATATCAATTTGTTTTTAAAAAACCATTTAACCATATGGCCATTTAGCCATTTGTCTTTTTATTTTATTGACTATTGATTTTTTTTATCCTAAGATGAAGACAATGAACAAGCGCTCTGGTTTTACCCTCTTGGAATTATTAATTGTGATTGCTATTATTGGTATTTTGGCCTCTTTGGCGGCCGTTTCTTACTCTTCAGCCCAAAGACGGGCTCGGGATTCGCAAAGGCAGTCTGACCTTAAAGCCATTCAGAATGCTATGGAACAGTATTATACTGATAATGATGGTAATTATTTGGCCGATTGTGAAGATATTGGCATTGTTGTAGACAGTTCGGATAATCTTTATCTTCCCAATGGCTTACCGATTGACCCCAAGACAGGAGAGAACTATCCTGATACTTGTGATTCTAACGGGTATCGTTTTTGCGCTGACCTTGAAGCCGATGGCTCTTTTGATGGCACTGAAGAAAACTTTTGTGTTACCAACCTTCAATGATTAAAAAGAAGACTCCCGCTTTTACCCTAATTGAAGTTCTAGTGGCAACGACGATTATTGCTGTTTTAACGGCTATTGGGGTGGTTTCTTATACTTCAGCCAGCCGCAATTCTCGAGATGCCAAAAGATTAGCTGATGTCGAGCAAATTCGGGCCGCCCTAGAGATGTATCGGTCTGATGTTGGTAATTATCCGGCCTCAATTAGTTTTGGTGGAACATTATCTGATGGTGGCAATACTTATATGTCGCCTATTCCGGTTGATCCTCGACCATCAGCCGGCGGCGAGTATGACTATTCTGGCGCTGACGACGATTATACCCTAACAATTTATTCGGAAAAAAATAGCGCTAATCGTTGTTTTGGCTCCTTGGGTGAAAAAAACTGCCCCTAATCTTGCTTTTCCTCTTCGGTTCAATTAGGATGAAAATGATTAGATGAAAAAGAGCAGTGGTTTAACTTTAATTGAAATTTTGGTTTCGGCAACTATTATTATGGTGATTGCCGGCTTGAGTTTGGCGGCTTATGCGGATTTTAATAATCGGCAAATTCTAAACAGCACGGCCGACGAGCTGAAAAACAATCTTCGTCAAGTTCGAGGCTGGGCCATGGCCGGTCGTAAATTATCTGGTTGTACGGGTGATTTGGTTGGTTATCAGGTTTCTTTTTCCCCTCCCTTCAGTTTTCAATATCAAGTGGAAGCGGTTTGTCCCAACGCTGTTCCTGTCAATACTTTTTCTTATTCTGATAAAGTGGTAATAAATTCTGGCCAGAGCCCTTTTCTTTTTCAGGCTTTAACTGGCGAAACTGGGGCAGATTCTTTTGCTATTACCCTTTCTTTGGGGTCCCGATCTAAAGTTTTAAATATTAACTCTAATGGTGAAATTAATTAATAAAAAAGATTTTGGTCAATCGCTGGTGGAGGTTGTTGTTTCCGTTTCTATTGCCGCCCTAATTATTGTTGCCTTGTTAATTGGGGCGGTAGTAGGTATTCGCAACGTTCAATTTTCCCGCAACCAGTCTCGAGCAATGGAATTGAATCGTGAGGTATCAGAATGGTTGAGAGCGGAGAGAAAGCTTAGCTGGAGCCAGCTTTGGGGTCGAGGGTCGCCAGGAGGAACAACTTATTGTTTCCAAGGACTTGATTTTTCCAAGTCTTCTCCTTGTCAGGAGGGCGACAATATTGATGATAAATTCTTCAGAGAAGCAACGCTAAGACAAGAAAATTTTGACAAGCTAGAAGTGGTTGTTGTTGCCTCTTGGCAGGATCCAATGGGAGAGCACAACGAGACAATCACGACCTATTTGACGAAGTATTAAGAGTAATTAGTAATTTAGGAAATTATTCTAATTAACCTAATTGTTCTAACCTGTCCGCCTGTGGCGGATTATTCTAATGAAATCAAAAAAACACCAAGTTCCCAATTTTAAATCTTAAATTACAATCAATAAATGGACATTAAATCATTAAAGATTGAATAGAAATTAAGAATTAGAAATTAGAAATTGTTTAGAGGTGCTTTTTAATCTCAACAACCCATCAAAAAAAACCGGCTTTACTTCCAGAGAGCCAGCCTTTACTTTGGTTGAGCTTTTGGTAGTGGTAACGATTTTTGCTGGTTTAGGTATTTTACTGGTTAACTCTTTATTTGCCATCTTGAAAAGCAATACTAAATCGGAGCTAATCAAAGAAATTCGTCAAAACGGCAGTTTTGCCCTGGATGTGATGACTAAGAAGTTGACCGGCGGTCAAAATCCGACTTGTGACGTTGACTCCAGCTGGGTTTCTTTTACTGATAGTCACGGTGAGGAAATTACTTTTTCTTGTGACGCTGGTGGTTATATTGCCTCGGAAAGTGCCGGAATTAAAACTGCCCTGACCAGCAACCAGGCTTTTGGCTCCGAAGAGAAAATTAAAATTAGTTTAACTAGCTGTTCTTTTGGTTGTGAGGCTGTCGGTACCAACAGCAAGGTAACGATCAGCTTTACTCTTTCCCAGGCGGGAGAGCCTATTCGGCAGGAGGAATTGACCCAGCAAACCTTTAGCAAGGTAGTTTTGGTTCGAAACCAGTAAGATAAATTGACAATTCTTCTCCATTCTTTTAATCTTAAATTATGAGTGTTGTTGGTTTGGATATCGGCTCTTCGTCGATAAAAGTTGCTAAAATAGTAAAAGATTCTAACCGTTTTCGATTAGCGGCCTTGGGCAAGGTATCTACTCCCCGCCCCGGACTATTATCCGAGTCTCCTCAAGACCACGAGGCCGTTGCTGAAGCGGTTAAGAAACTCTTTGATGATGTTGGCATTAGAGATAAAAGGCAGGTTGTTGTTGCCTTGCCGGAGGGGAAAATTGCCAGCAGAGTAATTAAATTGCCCCTAATGTCAGATAAGGAATTAGCCTCATCTCTTCAGTACGAAGCAGATGCCTTTGTTCCCTTCTCTTTGGATGATGCGATCCTGAGGCATCAGGTGATTGAAAGAAATGAAAAGGATGGAATTTTAGAGGTTTTGCTAATTGCCTCCCCCAAGATTTTAGTTAATAAATATCTTCGGATTTTAGAGTTGGCCAAGGTTACCCCCCTGGCCCTGGAAACAGAGCTTATGGCTTTGAATCGGGCTCTGATTGACCCTAACCAGCCCAATACCATGGTGGTCGACTTTGGCTTTAAAAATTGTAATTTTGCTATTTCGAGAAAGGAGCAAATTTACTTGACCCGCTCTTTTCCGGTTGCCGGAGAAGCTCTAACTCGGGCTCTGTCTGATGAATTGGGCATTGATATTTCTCAGGCCGAAGAATACAAAAAAGCCTATGGTTTAAGTGATCAGGTTTTGGAAGGCAAGGTTCGCCAGTCAATTATCTCTTTAATTAAAAGTGTTAGTGTGGAAATGAAAAAGGCGATTCAGTATTTTGAACAAGAAAAAAAAGAGACGGTTGATCTGATCGTTTTGGGTGGCGGTTCGGCTGGCCTGCCCAATGTTATCCAGGATATTGCCGCTAATTTAAGAACGGAAGTCCAACTGGCCAACCCTCTTTCTCTTTTGGAATATGATCAGTCAGTTTTTGCTCAGTTCGAAGATGAAGCGCCAGTTTTTTCAGTGGCGATTGGTTTGGCCAAAAGACAATTTTAATTTATATGGCTCAAAAAGAAAACCAAGAAATTAATTTTTTAGCCTCAGATCAGGTAGGAAAGATGCGGGCTCAAGAAGAGCTGGTGTCAGCCGCTAAAAAAGCGGGTCTAATTTTGCTGGTTTGGTTGTTGGCTCTTTCAGCTGTTTTAGGTTATGGACTAGTGTTAAGCAATAAAAATAAATCTTTAAAAGGAGAATCGGTAAAATTAGAACAACAACTAACTCAATTAAACGATAAAATCACTTTAGTTTTAATTTTGAAAGACCGGTTGGGAAAAATTGACCAGATTTTCAAAAATCAAAATGATTTATCAGAACCATTAGGAAATTTTTTTACTAGCCTTCCCAACGGTATTGCTTTAACCAAGGTGAGTTTGACATCTAAAACTTTGGATGTTACCGGTACTGGCGATATTTTGTCTATCAGTTATTTAACCAAAGCTTATACTGGTCGAAGTCAGGGCTGGTATCAGGGGGCTATCCTTAAGTCTTTGGTCAAGAACGAAAAAGATGTTAATTTTACTTTTAGTTTGGTTGTTGAGTTATGAATAAAAGAAATATCGGCAGTCTTAAAGAAACCTGGGATCGTTATCAACAATATCAGCGTTTTTTTCCCTATTTAGCCTTGGGTCTTATCTTGCTATCGACGGTTTCGTTACTGCGATCCGGCTGGGATCGAATTGGTCGTCTGCAGGAAAACAACACCAAAGAGGAAGAAAAAATTGCTCTTTTGTCAGCCCGGGTAAGTCAGATTGAGTCAATGTCGATAGAAGAAATTGAGGATCGGATTCGTGATGCTGTTTTTGCCCTACCAAGAGTTAAGGACCCATTGTTAACCCTGTCCTCAGCCAAAACGCTGGCTCTAGAAAGCAATTTAGTAATTGATGAAATTAACTTTTCTCCTGGTGAGATTAGGAAAGACTATTCCGATAGCAAAAAAATTCCTAAATTGGAAACAATAGCAATTAACTTTTCTCTTCAGGGTCTTGCAGACGATATTTTTTTATTTACCCAAAAAGCGGCTAAACGTTCGCCATTACTTTCTATTACTGGTGTAACGCTGGATTATGGGACGGCTGAGGGAGGGGTGGTTTTGGCCAAGTTTTTAGCTAATACATTTTTTGCTCCGGTTGATACGACTGGGTTTTCCGAGAAAACAGAGATTACCCTACAAGCCGGAGAAGAAGCGCTTTATCAGCGAGTTAAAGCTTTAGAAAAAGTTGGTACTAGTCCTATCGCCGAGGGAGTAGAGTTTGTGGCTTTTGATGAAGAAAGAGATCCCTTTACTTCTTCTTCATCAACAACCGAAGAAGTTATTTTAGAAACAGGGCTTTGATAAACCTAGAAATTTAATTCTAAAAAGGCTCGTTGGCCTTCTTTTTGGGCTTTGATATTAACTAGGCTTCGCAAAGACTGAATGACCCGGCCTTCCTTGCCAATAATTTTGCCCCGGTCTTCTTCGGCAACATCAACCAGGTAAACCTTGCCCCTCTCTCCTTCTTGAGTGTCAATAGCGATTGCTTCCGGTTGGTCAACGATATTAATAAGTAAGAACTTAATAAATTTTTCCATGTTATTTTTTTAGTATTTTTTGAACCGATTCTGTCATTTGGGCGCCTTTTTCTTTCCAATAGTTGACCCGACCTTTATTGATGGTTAATTGGCTGTTTTTGGCTTTGGGGTTATAATGACCAACTTTTTCAACAATTTTTCCGTCTCTTTTGCTTCGAGCTTCAGCCACAACAATCCGATAACTTCGCTCGTGCTTTTTACCAACTTGGCTTAATTTTATTTTTAACATAGGACAAGTCGTATTCTATCATAGCCTGGTTTTAGGGTAAAGACGTCCAATATTGGGCCAAGCACTAAACAACCCATTTTTTCTTTTCTTTGTTTGGTAGCAAAATGTGGCTATCATTAACAGCAGACTTTTCACAAAATGCCACTTTAGCCTTGGAAAGGAGAATCCTTGGAGGCACTTGGAGATACATTGGGGGTACGAAAAAATCAAAAATAGTCCTTCGAGTTATAGAATTACTCTATAATTAAGGCCTGAATAAGATCTTCTTCGGCTTGGTATTTTTCGACAAAGAACCGATAAGAAAGTTTTTCTTCTTGTTGATTAAAAAAAGATAATATTTCTTTCGAATAAACCCAAGAGGTGTGGGTTTTGCCTAAATAGTCAGAGTAAGAAGAAGGGAAAGGATTGCTATAAAAAATAAAACTCCTGCCTTTCTTGAAACCAATTGCTTGTCGATGGAAATAACGGGTTAAATGAAGTAGTTGTTTATCTGTTTTAACTAAAACTGCCTTACAAACACCCTGATAAAGATGGCCGATTCTTTTATGACGACGATTAAAATAAAGAGTATAGCGTGTTGCTAAGGAGCGCATAAAAAAATCGATTGTTTTTTCTTCTTTTTGCTTAACTAATAAGTGAAAGTGGTTGGGCTTTAAGGTGAAAGCCAAAAGTTTAATTTTCTCAAAAAAGTTACTCCGTTTGAGAGACTGATTAATCCGATCTTTTTCTAAGGCAGAAAGGCTGCCTAAAGACGAAAGTGTTCTTAGTTTGTCATCATCTCTAAAGGACAAATATTCTTTAAGATAAGAAAGAAAAACCCGATAATCTTTTCTATCGAAAAAAATTGGAGAACCATTTACACCCCGATTGTAGATATGATAATAGGCGTTGGGTTTGTAGGATTTGACTGCATTCCGGGCCGGCATTAAGAAAAGAATAACAAACTTTTTTTGGGAAACAAAACAACCTCTTTTCACACTTATAAACAATATTTTTCACAAAATGCCACTTCAGCCTTGGAAAGGAGAATCCTTGGGGGGGTGTTGGGTGGCTAATTTTTCCGATGTCAAGCGGCTAATTTTTTTAAGGCTTTTTGAGCGGCCTGTTGCTGAGCTTTTTGTTTTGAAAGTCCCTGACCTTGGGTGATTTTCTTATTAGCAATA
>JAQVIV010000003.1:0-4509 GCA_028695445.1 Candidatus Shapirobacteria bacterium | reverse complement strand
GGGGGTGTTGGGTGGCTAATTTTTCCGATGTCAAGCGGCTAATTTTTTTAAGGCTTTTTGAGCGGCCTGTTGCTGAGCTTTTTGTTTTGAAAGTCCCTGACCTTGGGTGATTTTCTTATTAGCAATAAAAATCCCGACCAGAAAAGTTCGCTCATGGTCCGGCCCCTCGAATTTTAATAATCGGTATTCAGGGGTAACTCGAAATTTTTCTTGAACCAGCTCCTGGAGACGACTTTTATAGTCTTTTAACGTTTTCTTTTTAGCCACCGTCTCAATACGGGGCAAAACGTTTTTTTCTAAAAATTTTTCAGTTGTTTTTAGGCCTTGGTCTTGAAAAATTGCTCCCACCAAGGCTTCAAAGGTATTGGCTAGCAGGGTTTGGTTTTCCCGTCCCCCTTCTTTTTCCTCGCCCACGCTTAAGAGTAAAAATTGTCCCAAGTTCAGCTTTTGGGCAATGTCGGCCAAAGAGGGGGTGTAAACGACCCGAGAGCGAAAATTGGTTAACAGCCCTTCTGGTAATTTTGGAAATTGGTTAAAAATAACCCGAGAAACCCAGAACTCCAAAATGGCATCACCTAAAAATTCTAAACGTTCATTGGAAGAAAGCTTTTCTTCCGGTTTCTCGTTAAGATGTGAACGGTGAGTAAAAGCGGTTTTTAAAATGTTTTTATCGTTAAAAACAACCCCAATCGCCTCTTCAATTTTTTTAGGATTAAACATGGAGTTTTAGAATAAAATTCATTAAAAAACAATATGGTAATTTTTAATTTTTAATTGTCAATTTTAAATTATTGACAATTGCTCCCAGGGCGCCGTTAATAAAGCCGGGTGAATTTTCGGAACCAAACTCTTTAGCCAATTCGATAGCCTCGTCAATAATAACCTTGGGGGGTTCTTTTTTCTCGATTAATAATTCAAAAACAGCCAGCCTTAAAATGGCCAGGTCAATTCGATTTAATCTTTCCAGGGGAAATTCTGGCGCCGCCCCGGTAATTGACTTATCAATGACTGCCAAGTGATCGATGATCGGTCTAATTAAATTTCTCTGATTGACCTTTCTATTTTTCTCTTGAAAAGAATAGGCAAACAGTCGTTTAATATTCTTTTGGCGTCGCCGATGACGAGGATCACTGCGGGTTTTCATAAACAAAAACCATTTTTAACCCAGATAACCAAAAAAGTTATCTTGGGGTTATTTTTAAACTTTGGTTACCAGCACTCCCTTATAGTGGCCGCAATGAGGGCAAACTCGATGAGCCATTTTTTCTTGCTGGCAATTGGGACAAGCGGTTGTTTTGGGAGCCTTAATTTTAATCGCCGCCCTTCTTTTGCCCTGGCGGTAATGGGAAATTTTTCTTTTAGGTAAGGCAGTCATGAGATTAATTTAAAATTAACAATTAAAAGTTTAAATTTATTTTTAATTTTTGACTTTGGACTCTTAATTTATTCAGTTTGGTTCTATCTGGCCTATTTTATCTTCTTCTAGTCTTTTTTTCAAGCCGTTGGGCAATTTGCCTTTTCCCGCCAATTGTTTGGCCCAGGTTTTGGTTTTTTCTACCAGTTGATAATCGGCCAAACTAGCCAGCTTAAATTCTGGAAAACCATGTTGGGTGGTGCCAAAAATTTCTCCCGGTCCCCTCTCTTCAAGGTCCAGTTTAGCCAGCTCAACGCCAAGATTAGTCCTTTCTAAAATTTTCAACCGGCGATAACTTTTAACGCCTAGGCTGGTGGGAGCAAATAATAAACAGTAAGATTGGCGATCGTTTCGGCCAATTCGACCGCGCAGCTGATGAATTTGAGCCAAACCAAAACGGTTGGCTCCCTCAATAACCATAATTGTGGCCCCAGGAATGTCCAGGCCTACCTCTACTACCGAAGTAGCTACTAGGATGTCGATTTTCTTTTGAGAAAAATCCTTAATAATCCGATTTTTTTTATCGGCCTTGATTCGGCCATGGATCAGGGCGACCCGGAAATCGGCAAAAACAGTCTTGGTTAATTTTTCATATTCGACCACGGCGGCCCTGATATCCTTCATGGTTTCGTGTTCTGACTCTTCAATTAGAGGATAGATGATAAACACTTGAGCGCCCTTTTTTTTGATTTGTTCTTTAATCCAGGTGTAGGCAGAAGAACGTTTTTTTTCTGGAACCAGCCAAGTTTTGACTGTTTTTCTGTTTTCGGGCATTTGATCAAGAAAGGATAAGTCTAGATTGCCATGAAGCACTAGAGCAACGCTTCTGGGGATGGGGGTGGCGGTCATGGTTAACACGTGGGGAAATAATGATCCGTCGGTTTTAATTAGGTTCGATCTTTGCTTAACACCAAAACGGTGTTGCTCGTCAATAACCACCAGGCCAACAGCCTTTGGCAGTTTTTTTCTAAAAAGAAGAGCGTGAGTGCCAATTAGAATATCAGCCTGATTATGGTTTTTTTTATAAGTTCCGGTTTGGAGACCGACCCTAATCTTTGATGGCAAAAATCGAGTAAAAGTATCGTAGTGTTGTTTGGCTAAAATTTCTGTTGGCGCCATAACCAGAGTTTTTAATTGGTTCTGCCAAGCGGCAAAAGCGGCCATTATAGCAATAATGGTTTTGCCACTGCCGACATCACCGCAAAGAAGCTGGTTCATGGCGGTATTTTTTGTCATGGCCCGAAAGGTTTTTTGAATTATTTTTTCTTGGGCTTGAGTTAATTTAAAAGGTAGTTTAGCGATAAGTCTCTCGATTTCGTCTTTTTTGCCTGTTATTACCGGGGCCAAGCGCTGTTTTTGCCAAGACAACTTTTTAATTTGGGCTTTAACTTGAGGTAAAAATAATTCGTCGAAGGCTAATCTCTTTCGGGCGGCCAAGAAGTCGGCCTTTTTTTGGGGGAAATGGATTTTTTTTAAGGCTTCCTGGTAGGGTAAAAAACCTTCTTTTGTCAAAAGGCTTTTGGGCAGAAATTCTTCTAGCGGCAGTCTGAGGGCGGCCCTAATTCGAGAACGCAGCCACTTAGAAGAAACCCCCCTAGTTTCCGGATAGACGGCGACGATTTGGCCAGTGTGGATTGTTGGCCGGCCAGGAAAAATTATTTCAAAGCTGGGGCTGGTCATAGTTTTTAAGGCGCCGAAAGTGTCAATAACGCCCGATATGCTTATTAGGCTTCCCTCTTTGAAACTATTAAGTAAAAATGGCTGGTTAAACCAGGTAATTTGGATTTGGCCGGTTTCGTCGGCAACGGTGGCTTTCTGCAAGCTCTTGCCTCGGCCGCGATATTGATTGGTAATTTTTATAATTTTTCCCTGGATGGTAACTGCCTCTTGGGGGCGGGCAAGGCCGATTTTAGTAATTTGAGAAAAATCTTGGTAATGATCAGGATAGTGGTGTAACAGCTGGTAGATAGAGCTGATTTTTAATTTAGCCAGCCTTTTAGCGTAGGTCTCTCCCACCCCGGGTAATTTACCGACAGGATCAGATAATTTCATAAACAGCCGGCCTTTAGCCAAAAAAAATAGCCAGAAAAGGAACAAGTGAAGTTAAAATCATTGCCGCCGAGGCGATAATAATGATTACCGTAACAATCTTCTTATTTTTTTTCATAATTGTTATTTTAAGATAGGTGAAAACCACGGCTCATAGCCGTGGATGGAACCGATACTAATAACTTGCCCGCCTGTGGCGGGTGAACAGGGCGAAACGCGATAACCACGGACTTTGCCCGTGGTTATCTATTATAGCCAAAATTAGGCTGTTGAGCAAAGATTATCCACCTTAGGGTTTTTCACCCCCGGGGTGGACTAGGTTTTTTCCTTTCTTGCCTCCTCTCCCCTTTTAGGCTAAACTTAAGGTTAGTTAAAATATCTACTAATTTTTTATGAATTGGTGGCAAACATTTAAAAGACGCTTGACTCTCTTAAAAAGAAAACGCTTGGGTTATTATCGAAGAAAAAAACTAACCCCCAAGAAGGTTCTGGTATTTTTGGTTATTGGTGCCGGAATCGCTTTGGTGGCCTCAATTTTAGTGATAATTTGGCTAGCTCGGGATTTACCTCAGCCTGGCCAGATAGTTCGTCGAGAGGGCTTTGCCACCCGGATTTTTGACCGAAACGGCAAGGTAATTTACGATATTTACCAAGAGCAAAAACGGACTCCGGTTACCTTTGAACAGCTTCCCGAGAATTTAATTAGGGCCACCATTGCCATTGAGGATAAAGATTTTTATCACCATAAGGGCTTTTCTTTGCCCGGCATTGCCCGCGGCCTTTACCGGACTGTTTTTCAGGGCAGTACTCAAGGGGGCTCGACCCTAACTCAGCAGTTAGTAAAAAACGTCTTGCTTACCCCCGAAAGAAACATTGTTAGAAAGATTAGAGAATTTTTGCTGGCGATTCAAATTGAGACCCGTTTTTCCAAAGACCAAATTTTAACAATGTATTTGAACGAAGCCCCATATGGCGGGACGGCCTGGGGAGTAGGCACTGCCGCCGAAGTTTATTTTGACAAACCGGTTGACCAGCTTTCTTTAATT
>JAQVIV010000015.1 GCA_028695445.1 Candidatus Shapirobacteria bacterium | reverse complement strand
TTAAAAATAAAAGCAAAAAGGTGGTTTTATTGCTTTTATTTGTCGCCTGTTACTATTTGCTAATCCTAACGGCTTCAAGAGTTTCTTTTATCGCTTATTTAGTTTCGCTGTCTTTTTTATTCATTATATTAAACAAAAAATGGTGGTTACCCCCAATTATCGCCCTAAGCCTTTTGGGATCTTTTTTTTCCGAAGACATTAACCAGCGATTTTCGGCTACTATCAAAATTGAAGGACCAAGGGTGGTTCAAAAAATGAACAGGACCATTCAATCTTTATTGCCCGAAAGGGAAGAAAAAAAGATTGCCCAAATTAATCCCACTCCAACCCCGGTCATAGTCGAAGAAGGAGAAGAGATAAAAGAAGAGGTTTCTTCCGGACCAACTACCGGTAAAATCACCCCTAAACTAACCCCCGAGCCAACACCAACTTCCGAACCATCTCAACAAGAAATGGCTGAAATCGGAGTTGAAAGATCGGGAGACATTCGCTTTGGTGTTGAATGGCCCCGAGCCATTCGCCACTTTAAAAAAAGCCCTCTTTTGGGTACCGGCTACTCCTCCATTACCCTAGCCACTGATAACGGCTACTTAAGAGCCTTGGGAGAAACCGGATTTTTGGGTTTTTTAAGTTTGCTAACCATTTTCCTGGCTCAAATTCCCCTCTATCAATCCCTTTTGAAAAAGACCAAAACAAACCCCCAAATAAGGTTTTTTGCCGCCGCCATGGCCTCAGGGACTTTAGCTATTTTAACCAGCATGCTATTTATTGACGCCCTAGAGTCATCAAAGGTCGCTTTTACTTACTGGTTGATCTTGGGCTTATTTGTCGGCCGAGTTAATCTGGAGAAAAAAGAAACTGGTCATGAATAAAAAACAACTAATTTTTTTGATATTGGTTTTTCTTTTGGCCCTTACCTTAAGGCTTTACAAAATCAATAGCCCTCTGGCCGATTGGCACTCTTGGCGTCAAGCCGACACCGCTTCAATTAGCCGTAATTTTATCAAAGAAGGTTTTAGCCCTCTCTACCCCAAGTTTGATTCTTTTTATGCCCTAAATTCATACGGCGACAAAAACGTTAATCGCTATTTTTTCGCCGAATTTCCCCTTTACAACATTATGGCCCATCCACTTTATCTATTTTTTGGTGTTAAAGAAAGCTTGCTCCGCCTGTTATCGGCCTTTTTTTCTTCCGCTTCGGCTATCGCTTTGTTCTTTTTGGTTAAAAAATATTCATCTCGATTGACTGCTTATCTTTCAGCCCTTTTCTGGGCAATTATCCCCTTTAATGTTTACTATGGTCGGGTAACAATGGCTGACCCACTGCATGTTTTTTTGTCAATTTTGGCCCTCCTGCTTACTACCGTTTGGCTAGAGAAAAAAACCCTTTCTTCCTTGATTCCGGCTGGAATTACCCTGGCTTTGGCGATATTAACCAAGCCCTACGGAATAGTTTTGGGACTGCCAATCGTTGTTTTGCTTTTGACTTCCTGGGGAAAGGAATTAAAAAAGAATTGGTTTTGGGTTTTGGTCTTTGGCTTTCTATCTTTGACACCCTATTTACTTTGGAAATGGCATATTGACCACTATCCGGAAGGGCAATTTGGAACTGTTTGGCTATTTAATTCCACCAATATCCGTTTCACCGGAGCCTTCTTTCGCTGGATTATTTTCGAACGAATAAACAAGCTTATCTTAGGAGGCGGGGGATTTGTTTTGTTTTTTATTGGCCTGGTTTGTCCCAAAAGCAAAAAGGAATGGTTGTTTTACCTTTCCTGGCTGACCGCTCTGGCAATATTCATTACCGTAATTGCCAGCGGCAATGTCACCCACGACTATTATCAACTGCCCCTCGTGCCGATTTTGGCCATCTTGGCCGCTAAAGGAGTTGAGTTTACCCTAAAAATTGGCCAAGGTTTACTAAGAAAAACTTTTAACTTCGGGATGGTGATTTCTTTAACGGCGATGATGCTGGCTTTTGGCTGGTTTGAAATCAGGGGCTTTTATCAAATTAACAATCCGGCCATCGTTGAAGCGGGCCAATTTGTCGATCAAAACTTACCCCAAGAAGCCAGGGTGATTGCCCCCTACAACTGGGATCCGGCCTTCTTGTACCAAACCAACCGCTGGGGTTGGCCGGAAATTACCGAATCGATTGAGGAAATGATTAAAAAGGGCGCTACTCATTATGTTTCCGTTAATTATGATGAAAAAACTAAGGAAGTTATGAAACAATATAGTATAGTGGAGGAAAACGAAAGGTTTGTGGTGGTAGAGCTAACGGAAAAATTCTAAAAGCAAAAACTCAAAACAAATTAAAATAAAAAACAATAATTAAATAAATTAATAGATAACGAAAAAAACCTTGAACTCTTTAATCTATGAAAATCTTAATGGTCACCCCATATCTGCCTTATCCGCTTCACTCCGGCGGACAAACCAGATCGTATAATCTAATAAAACATCTCTCCCAAAAGCACCAGATTACCTTATTTAGCTTTATCAGAACCCCGGAAGAAAACCGCTATATTAAAAATCTGTCGCCCTATTGCAAAAAAATCAAAACCTTTATCCGCGGCAAAACCTGGGATGTTAAGAAAGTTCTTTTTGCTATTTTAACTCCTTACCCTTTTTTAATTGCCAACTATTATTCTCGCCAACTAAAACAAGCCATCGGCAAAGAGCTGGCTGAAAACAAATATGACCTGGTTCATATCGAATGTTTTTATTTGATGCCCAATGTTCCCAAAACTAAAACGCCAAAAATTCTAGTTGACCAAACCATTGAGTATGAGGTTTACCGGCACTACACCAAAACCCTACCCTGGTATTTTGCCCCATTAAAAATTCTCTACTATTTTGATGTTTTAAAAATATTTTTTTGGGAAAAGCGTTTTTGGCAAACAGCCGACCAAACCTGTGCCGTTTCTGAAGATGATCAAAAACTAATGAAAAAACATTGCCCCAAGACTAAACTTGAGGTTGTCAAAAATGGTGTTAGCGTCGAACAATTTATTAAAAGAAAACACCGAAAAACTTCTCGACCGACAATTCTTTTTGGGGTGGCTAACTTTAAGTGGATGCAAAACAGAGAGGGGGTTGATATTCTTCTAAGAGATGTTTGGCCTAAAATTAAGGAAAAAGTTCCCAAAGCCAAGCTTTGGATTATCGGCCGCCATGCCCCGGAATTTTATGGCCAGTTTGATCAAGACAAAGATATTGTTGTTAAAGAAGCTGATGAGGCCGCCTATTTTTACCAAAAAGCCTGGGTTTTGGTGGCGCCGATTAGAAGCGGCGGAGGATCAAGGACTAAGTTTTTTGAAGCCATGGCCTCAAGGCTGCCGATTGTTACCACTTTCGAGGGAATTGAGGGCATTAAAATTAAAAAAAATCAAGAAGCCATTATTGTTAACACCAACGATCAACTGGCTAAAGCGGCTATTGGTTTAATAAAAAATCCGAAAAAAATGGCCGAAATTGGTAAAAAGGCGCAAAGCTTGGTGATTAAAAAATATAGCTGGCAAGAAAGCGCTGAAGAGCTGGATCGGGTGTATAAAAAAGTAGCCGGCAAAAGGCAACCCGGTAATATTACTAGAAATTAGAAGTTATTATGCTTTTATCAATCATCATCGTCTCCTACAATACCAAAGAATTATTAGAGGCTTGTCTTGACTCAATAAAAGCCAGTCTTGACAACCAAAAGAATAAAAAAATCAAAAATCTTTCTTTATCGGATATTGAAGTCATTATTGTTGATAACAACTCTACTGATGGCACCCGAGAGTACTTAAAACAATTAACAGTTGACAGTCAAAAGTTAAAAGTAAAAACCATTTTAAACAATGATAATGTTGGGTTTGCCAGGGCTAATAATCAGGGGATAAGAAGGGCAGAGGGGAAATACATCCTGTTCTTAAACCCCGATACAATTGTTTATCCTAATACACTAGATAAAACAATTGAATATCTGGCCAGCAACCCAAGAGTCGGTTTGATTACCTGTAGAGTCGAATTAGCCGATGGATCTTTACAGAAAGAGTGTCATCGAGGTTTTCCTACGCCCTGGCGGGCTTTTTGCCATTTTTTCGGATTGGGCCGTTTGTTTCCCAAGAGTAAACTTTTTTCCGGTTATTTCTTGGGCCACTTGCCCAAAAACACCACCCATAAAATTGATGCTTGTGTTGGCGCTTTTATGATAACCAAAAAAGAAATTGGCGATCTGGTTGGCTGGTGGGACGAAGACTTTTTCTGGTACGGTGACGATTTGGATTTGTGTTATCGAATCAAAAAGGCTGGCTATGAGGTGGTTTTTTACCCCGAGGTAAAAATAACCCACTATCAAGGCGCCTCATCAGGAATTAAAAAAACCCAAAGCCGAGCCAATAAAGAAACCAAAAAAAAGGTTATGATTGCCTCTGTCGAGGCAATGAGGGTTTTCTACCAAAAGCACTATCAAAACAAATATCCCAGAGTAATTGGCTGGTTAGTCATGAAAGGGATCGGCTTATTAGAAAAAATTCGTCTCCGGTCGGTGGAGAAACAATTTAAATAACAATTTATGAAAAAAACCATTGGCATTGATGCTCGAATGCAGGGAGCTAAACATGCCGGGATTGGCCGCTATACCGCTAACCTGATTGACCACCTCTCCAATCTAAAAGAATTTAACCGATTCAACTGGGTTTTATTTGTCAGAAAAGAAGATTATCAAACTGTTAAAAAAGACTATGGAAAAAAATTTACCTGTCTTGAGGCTGATTTCCCCCACTACTCTTTGACTGAACAGTTTTTGTTTCCCCTCACCCTCTATCGCTCGGGTTGTGACTTGGTTCATTTTCCTCATTTTAACGTTCCTGTTTTTTACCTAAAACCATTTACTGTTACCATTCACGACCTTATTAAACACCAGTCTCGCGGCCCTCAAACTACCACTAGAAAACCGGCTCTTTATAAAATAAAGTTCTTTTTTTATCAGTTAGTTGTCAGCCAAGCTGTCAAACGGGCGGTTAAAGTTTTTGTTCCCAGCCGATTTGTAAAAAACCAGATTGTTGACCAATATCAAATAAATAAGAAAAAGGTCACAGTTACTTACGAGGGAATCGATAAGAAATTTTTAATTTCCAGCCCGCCTGCCTGCCCGTCCGGCAAGCGGACCGAGCGGGTAGGTTCCCAATTTTCAAACAAAGAAAAAGAAAAAATAATAAAGAAATATCAGATAAAAAAACCCTATCTTCTTTATGTTGGTAGCGTTTATCCTCACAAAAACATTAACCGTTTAATTGAAGCGGTAAAAATAGCCAAAGAAAAACTACCCGCCCTTTCCCTGGTAATTGTTTGTTCGCGCAATGTTTTTTGGCAAAGATTAAAAAAAACAATTCATTCTATTAAAGCAGATAAATTTGTTCATTTAACCGGCTTTGTCCCCGACGAAGACCTCGCTCTCCTTTACCGGGAAGCAACCAGTTTTGTTTTTCCCTCGCTAATGGAAGGGTTTGGTTTGCCTCCCCTGGAAGCAATGGCTTCTTCTTGTCCGGTTATTTCTTCCAACGCCGCCTGTTTACCGGAAATTTATGGCCAGGCGGCTTTATTTTTTAACCCCCTTAACTTGGGGGATATGGCCGAAAAAATTATTTCCATGGCTGGAAGCAGAAAACTTCAAAATCAATACCGCATCAGGGGGCAAAAAAAGGTTAAGGAATATTCTTGGGAAAAAATGGCCAAAAAAACCCTTGAGGAATACCGGCAAGTAATTGAAAGAAAGCCCTAAAACTTAAAAAATAAAAATATTTAAATAATTAAATAGTTATATGGCTGGCGCGGACTAAAATCCGTTACTTTGTTGTTTGTAGTAACGCGATTTATCGCGCGCCCTCTTTTGACGCAGACTATAAATTCGTTAGTTTAAAAAAATGGAACGGCCAAGTTTAGCATAGATTTTTAAAACATTAAATCATTAAAAATTGATTAAGAATTAATAATTAGTAATTAAAAATTTAATTAATGAAGGTTGCTCTCGTCTACGATTGGCTTGATTCTTGGGGTGGGGCAGAGCGGGTTCTTTTAGAATTTAACCGGCTTTTCCCCCAAGCCCCAATCTACACCAGCTTATATCAACCAAAAAGGGCGGATTTTGCCAAAAAATTTCCTAAAATTGAGGTGTCTTTTTTGCAAAAATTATCTTCTTTTGGTCATCGCTTTCTGGCCCCATTAATGCCCTTGGCCTTTGAAAATTTTGATTTTACCGATTTTGATTTGGTTATTTCCGTTTCCAGTTTTGCCGCCAAGGGGGTTATTACCAAACCGCCAACCAAGCATGTCTGCTATCTGCTTACCCCAACCAGATTTTTATGGTTTCCCAACCAATATCAAGGAAAAAAATTTCCTAAAATAGTCAACAACTATTTAAAGACCTGGGACAAAATTGCTAGCCAAAGGCCGGATAAAATTATTACTATTTCCGGCACGGTTCAAAAAAGATGTCAAGAAATTTATCAACGACCCTCCCGGGTAATTTACCCACCGGTTAACAACAAATTTTCTCCTCCTGTTAAAAGAGGGAGAAAGGCAAACTTTTTTCTCATTGTTTCCCGGTTAGAAAGACAAAAAAGGGTTGATCTTGCCATTAGGGCCTTTAATGATTTAGGCTGGCCACTGATAATTATCGGCATCGGCTCCCAAGAAAAAAGATTAAAAAGACTGGCCAAAAAAAATATTCGTTTTTTAGGAAAAGTGTCTGATCAGAAGTTAATCGGCTATTATCAAAAAGCTCAAGCCGTCATTTTTCCCCAGGAAGAAGATTTTGGCCTGGTTGCCCTAGAAGCCTTGGCCTGCCAAACCCCGGTTATCGCTTTTCGAGCCGGCGGGGCAGTCGAAATAGTCAAAGAAGGTCAAACCGGCCTCTTTTTTACTCCTCAAAACAGCCAGAGTCTAAAAGAGGCCTTGTTAAAATTTCCTAAAAATGATTATAATAAGGACAACTTTTATTTTGATCGGAAGAGGTTTAATCAAAAAACCTTTACCTCTTCCTGGAAAGAGTTAATTAGCGATTATGTTAACGGCTAAAGAACACACCTTTGTCTTAATTGTTTGCGGGGGAGGAGGAACCCGTTTGTGGCCCGCCTCCACTGACCAAAACCCCAAGCAATTTATTAACCTTTTTGGCTCTGAAAACTTGTTTCAAAAAACTATTAACCGGGCCAAAACAATTGCTCCTTACAGTCGCATTTTTATCATTGCCGGCGCCCAATACGCCAGCAACATTTTGGAATCCGACCCCAACCTTAATCCAGCCAATATTTTAATTGAACCCGATAAAAAACACACCGCCATTGCTATTGGGGCCGGAGCAGCCGTTATTGCCAACATTGACCCTGAGGCAGTAGTGGTTAACCTCTGGTCCGACCACCTAATCGAAACAAAGGAACAATTTGCCAAAGATGTTCAGGGGGCGGCGGCGGCGGCTTTTAAAAAAAAAGCCTTAGTGGCTCTTGGTATTAAACCCACCTTTCCCCATGTTGGCTTCGGTTATCTAGAGGCCGGAGAAAAAATAAGTACCAACCTTTACAAGGTTAAAAAGTTCTTAGAGAAACCAAGTCTAGAAAAAGCCAAGCAATTTGTTAGGGCCGGTAATTTTTATTGGAATTTGGGCACCTATATTTGGCGAGTTGACACTTTCTTTTCGGAATTAGCAAAAACCTCACCCAAACTTTACCGGCAGACATTGCTAATTAAAAACGCCTGGGGCAAACCCAACTACTGGACGACGATGAAAAAAGTTTATCGGGAGGTCGAGCCAGTGGCAATTGATGTGGCTGTCTCCGAAAAAAGCACCAACATGATGCTTGCCCCAGCCGATTTTGACTGGCAGGATGTCGGCGATTGGCAGGCGGTTTGGGAAACAAGAAAAAAAGATAACCAAAACAACGTTTTTTTAGGCGACAAAAGCAAATTATGGATTAGTGTTGACAGCCAGAACTGCCTGGTTGTTCCTGATCAAAAACTAATTGCTACTGCCGGTTTAAAAAATTTAATTGTTGTTGACTCCCCAGAAGGGCTCTTAATTTGTGACAAAAGCCAAAGCCAAAAAGTCAAAGATTTAGTAGAAAAACTGCCCAAGGGATAATATTGCCATGACCAGTGAACAAGTCTACTATCCAGCCAAAAGACTATCCGATATTTTATTGTCGCTTATTATCGGCTTTTTGGCTCTGCCGATTTGTTTGGCAACCACTATCGCCATCAAGCTTGACTCCAAGGGACCAATTTTAGCCGACGTTCCCCCCCGGGTCGGCAAAAATCGGCAGCCGTTTAAGATCTTTAAGTTTCGTTCGATGATTCCTAACGCTCACCAAATGATCAGACAAGACCCAAGGCTAAAAAAGATTTTTGCCGAACTAAAAAAAAACAATTTCAAGCTTAAAGACGATCCGCGAATTACCCGGGTAGGAAAATTTATACGTAAATACTCAATTGATGAATTGCCACAGCTGATAAACGTTTTAAGGGGAGAGATGAGTTTTGTTGGTCCTCGGCCATATTATGCCGACGAATTAGCCGAGTATGAAAAACGGTTTCCTCAAACCAAGAAATTAATTCAAGAAGCGCTCACGGTTAAGCCCGGCATCACCGGACTCTGGCAGGTGTCGGGACGCTCAGATGTTAACTTTGAAGAACGAATCACTCTTGATGCCAAGTATGCTCAGCGCAAAAACCTCGTTGATGATATATTAATAATAGCCAAATCACCCTGGGTGGTTCTCACGGGGAAAGGAGCATCGTAATAGTATTTAGCAAAAACGTGAAAATTAAACTGCCAGACTTGAAGATCTTCAAGAAAAAAGACAGAGAAATCCCTAAATCGGGAATCGAAGAATTATCGATAGAAAGTGCTGATAAGGGCAAGAAAAAAAAGACTGTTCTTCTTTGTTTTGTTGGTGTTTTTGTGGTCTTGGGGCTTTTGGCCTGGTTCTTTGCTCTAGCGCCGATTTTGGCTCTAAAAAGCAATCTTCAAGAGGGGCAAACAATAGCCCTTGAAGCCAGACAGGGTTTGGCAGAAAAAAACCTGCCCTTCTTGGAAAATCGGATCCTAGAAGGAGCGGCTCTGCTAACCGATTCTGGCCAGCAACTTAAAAAAATGTCTTGGCTAAAAGTGATTCCTGTGGTCAACAAATATTTTGCCAACACCGAATACAGTCTTTTAGCGACAGAAAAACTGCTTGACGCTGGCATTCTAACCATCGAGGCCGTTGCTCCTTATGCTGATATTTTAGGTTTTGATCAGGGGGAAAACGAAGCTCAAGGAGAAGGCGAAGAAGCGCAAGATCGAATTCGATTTTTAATGGAAACCGGTCCAGAATTAGCTAAAAACATCGATGCTATTGCCCAGGACGTTTGGGAAGCAAAAAGTCTTTTGGATAGGGTTGACCCAAAATATCTCCCGGAAAATTTTCGTAATCAGCCGATCAAAAGCTATTTTACCAGCCTTAAAGAGGCCTTGGAGGAAAATTTAGGTTTTATTACCGGATTAAAACCGGCTCTGGAAAACTTGCCTTATTTTCTCGGCCAAGATGAGCCCCGCACCTATTTAGTTATTTTTCAAAACGATTCCGAGTTAAGACCAAGCGGGGGCTTCTTGACCGCCTATGCGGTGCTAGAAGTTAAAGACGGTCAGGCGACACCAATTCTTTCCCAGGATATTTATGATCTTGATGCCCGATTTGGCCGTCGGATTGAGGCGCCTCGACCAATTGCCGACTACCTGCCCAACGTCTACTACTGGAATTTGCGCGACATGAACTTGTCGCCAGATTTTGTTGCCTCCATGGATAATTTCTACCAATATTACCAAACCATTGCCGGAACCAGAGAGGTAGAGGGCATTTTGGCTGTTGACACCAAATTCTTGTCTTCGCTATTAGAAGTTTTGGGGCCAATCGGAGTGGCCGGCTGGGGCGAATTTTCAGCTGAACCCGACGAGCGCTGTCAGGGTTGCCCACACGTTGTTTATCAGCTGGAATCAATTATCACTCGTCCCCTGGGAACTCTGGTTACCGACCGAAAAGCAGTAATCGGCCCCCTGATGCAATCAATTCTTCTTAATATGACTGGATCTCCGGCCGAAAAAATTCCCGACCTTTTCCAGGCTCTCATCAAGGGTATTAACCAAAAAAATGTTCTTTTTTATGCTTTGGAAGAAGACAAGCAGTCGGCTATCGAAGGCCTAAACATGTCAGGGAGAATTAAGGATTTTGCTGGCGGCGATTATTTTCACCTTAACGACACTAATTTTGCCGGCGCCAAATCTAACCTCTTTATCGAGCAGGAAATAGAACAAAAAATTACTGTTGAAAAAGATAACACAATTACCAAAGAGGTTAAAATAAAATATTTCAACCCTGCTCCGGCCTCTGACTGCAACCTAGAAAGCGGCGGACTTTGCCTTAATGGTCTTTACCGCAACTGGTTTCGAATCTACGTTCCCAAGGGAAGCCAATTAATCGAAATGAAAGGCTCTGAAACGGAACCTTTGGTTTATGAAGAGCTTGATAAAACAGTTTTTGAGGGTTTTTATGGTGATAAATATCCGCTTTATCCGGCGGGCGGCACCAGCATTGTCAGTCTAAAATATCAACTACCATTCCGGCATAATTCGGACGAGGGTTTTCAGATGTTGATTCAAAAGCAACCAGGAGCCAAAAACCACCCCTATCGAGTTTGCTGGAATAACGACTGCCAAGAATTTGACCTAGCCTCAGACAAAGTTCTTGACTGGTAAGCAAGATGCGCTCCTATAAAATCGAAGGAATTATTATTGGCCGCCGGAATTTTTCCGAAACCGACCGGGTGATTACCATTCTTACCAAAAGCCAAGGCAAGCAAATCTTTCTGGCTAAAGGGGTAAGAAAAATCACTTCCCAGCGCGGACCGCGCATTGAAATGTTCAATTATATTGGTGCTCAAATTCATCGAGGTAAAACCTGGGATATTTTAGGAGAAGTTAATACTATCAGGCGCTTTGATAAATTAAAGAAAAGTCTTGCCCGTGTTGGCGCCGGCTACGAAGTTTGTGAATTGGTTGATCGCTTAATTCCGGAAAATGATCCCTTATCGGAACTGCTTCCCTTGGTTCTTGGTCAATTCAATCGCCTTAACCAATCCGGTTCTTTAAATATTGACAAACTCCTTTTCAATTTTAAAACCCGGCTATTGGTGATTACCGGTTTTTGGCCGGAGGACCAAAAAATGACCAATCAAGAAACCAATCATTTTATTGAAAACCTGATTCATGCTAAAATTAAAAGCAAAAGTTTACGAATGGTGTGAATAATTTAGACAAGATTGTTTCTTTGGCAAAAAGGCGAGGTTTTGTCTTTCAAAACTCCCAAATTTATGGAGGTGTAGCCGGCATTTTTGACTATGGCCCACTGGGAGTAGAAATGCAAAACAATATTAAAAGGCTTTGGTGGCAGGAAATGGTTCACAATCGGCCCAATGTAGTGGGAATTAACGGGGCCATTATTACTCACCCCCGAGTCTGGGAGGCTTCCGGCCATATTAACCACTTTACTGATCCTCTTGTTGATTGTAAAAACTGCAAAAAACGCTTTCGGCCTGATGATTTAACCAAAAAAGGCCGTTGCCCAGAGTGCGGCGGCGAAGTAGGCAAGCCGAGAAAATTCAACATTCTAGTTGAAACCGGTTTAGGAGTAATTGAAGGCGAAAAAGAGACTTATTATCTTCGCGGTGAGGCTTGTCAAAATATCTACCTAAACTACGATAATGTTTTAAAATCAACCCGGCAAAAAATTCCTTTTGGCATTGCCCAAATTGGCAAGGCTTTTAGAAATGAGATTACCCCAAAGCACTTTCTTTACCGACAAAGAGAATTTGAGCAATGGGATTTGCAGTTTTTTGTCAAACCCGAAGAGGCTGAAAAATGGTACCAATACTGGCAAAAAGAACGCTTGGAATGGTATAAAAAACTCGTAAACAGCCAGAAACGAATTCGCCTCCGCCAGCATCGTGATAATGAACTGGCCCACTATGCGAAAATGGCCCACGACATTGAGTTCGAAACCTCCTTTGCCGGCTGGCAAGAATGGGAAGGGATTCATTGGCGAGGAGATTGGGATCTGTCTCGCCATGGTCAATTTTCAAAACATGATTTTATCTACCAAGACCCCAATACCAAGGAAAAGTTTTTGCCTTGGATTGTGGAAACTTCCGGCGGAGTCGATCGCACCTTTCTTTATCTTCTAGAAGACGCTTATACCGAAGAAAAAATTAAAAACCAAACTCGAGTGGTTCTCAAATTAAAGCCGCAAATTGCCCCTATTAAGGTGGCAATTTTCCCGCTAGTGGCCAATAAAAAAGAGCTAGTCACTTTGGCCACAAAAATCTTTAACCAGCTAAACAAAGATCTTGTGGTTGATTGGGATGATAACGGCAACATCGGCAAGCGCTACCGACGCCAGGATGAAATCGGCACCCCCTGGTGTTTGACGATTGATTATGATACGCTAAAAAACCAAACGGTGACTGTTCGAGATCGAGATACCATGAAACAAGAACGGATTGCCATTGATCAACTTTTAACTTATTTCACCAGCCAACTAAAAGATGACAATTAACTTGAGCAAAAAACAGAAAATTATTTTCGCCCTGGTTATTTTGGTTATTTTTGGGGCAGTTAGTTTTCTGCTAACCAAAAAACCAAAAAATACAGGAGAAGAAACCGGCCATCTGCCAGTTCAAGCCGAACCGCTTGCCATTGACGAAATGCCCATAATTAAACTAACTGCCAAAAACAGCGGTCGAGAGTTAACCCTTTATGTATCGGCCAAACAAGAATTAACCAACAATAAAATCGAATATGAATTAATCTATTATCTGGAGGACGGTTTGTCCCGAGGAGCCATGGGAGAAATCGACTTGGTTGGAGGCGAAGGAGAAAAGGACATTCTTTTAGGAACTTGCTCTCGTGATGTTTGCCGCTACGACGAAGGGGTAACCGGAGGCGAAGTGATCATTAGCCTGGCTAAAAATAATCAGCTTCATTCTTTTGAAACTAAGTTCGCTTTTTTAACAAGTACCACTCCTTATGAAACCGAGAAACTAGAAATCAGCACCAACAGGGGTTCTTTTATTGTTTTGGATGGCGGAGGATTGCCGGAAATGATCAATAAAGACAAACAAAAAATTTTAGCCGGGCCGTTTGTTATCACCGCTGAAACCGGTTCAGGAACGGTTAATTTTGAAACTAAAGAAGGCACCCTTCTTGCCTGGAATCAGAGCTCTTGGGAGGAGATCGAAGATCTTAAAGATCTCCCTCTGGGAACCTACCTGTTAATATCCTCTCAACAATAACAGAAACTATAGTTTTCCCAATGTTTTTTTCCTTCGCTTAATTTTCTACCTGTTTTCACACACCCCGGGGGTGTTCAAGCCTAACACCCCCGGGGTGTAAAAAAACTACAGGCCTTAGCTTGAATTTTTCAAAATCGCTTTTTCTTTATGAAAATCCGCTTGTTGATTAATATAAATTTTATATTTTTCTTTATCATTTCTAAACAAAGACAAAACCTTTTCTTTTTCTAAAAAATCATATTTTGGCTCCAAGCCAATATAGCTGGATAATGATGACCAGCGATAATTCCACAAATCGGCCTTTTTGATCAAAAAGGCCGCATAAGCATTAGTATGGACATAGCCCGAAAGATACATTAACTGCCCGTCATCAACAACATGAACAGCGACAAAGGTTGACTGAAATAACGGTCCTTTTCTCTTGTTAAGAACGTTAAAATAACGAGCGTGGCTGTTCTGTAAATTACCCATAAAAATTTGGGTTCCTTTTTCTTGGGCTTCTTCTACCACCAAATGAAAATGGTTGGGCAACAACTCAAAAAGTAGAATCTTAACTAATGGTTTTTTGTTTTTGCGGCAATTATTTAAAAAAACCGTCTTCTCTTTAAAAGAAAATCCAGAAAAAGAAGAAAAACGAACCCCTGTTTGAAAACGATAAAAATTAATTCTTTCGATAAAAGCAGAGTAATCATAATCTATTTTGAAAATAATCTGGCTGCCGACCCCGTGGTTGGTCAGATGGTAAATTTCTCCTGGGGAAAAAACAACTTTTCGATAGGGCATTAGTGATAATTTTACTCAAAAAAAACAAGATTATCTATTACACCCCCGGGGTGTTGTGCCTAAAACACCCCGGGGGTGTAATTAAAACTCACTCTTGACAAAGTGCTCTTGTTTGGTGCAAAATGTAGAAAAGTGGTGAAAAGTAGTTAATAGTTAACCTTAACTCGGGTGTTTTTTGGTGAATATCAAGTCCGATTCCAGAAAGAAAAAAATCGCTTAGCCCTGCCAGCTAAAATCAGAAACCAAATTAAAGGTGAAGAGGTGGTTTTGTCTTGCGGTTTTGACGATTGTATTTTTGGCTACGAAAAAGGGGAGTGGCAAAGATTCACTCAAAAAGAATTGTCCGGATCAGTAACAGAAAAAAGAAGCCGGCAAGTAAGAAGACATCTTTTTTCTGGTGCGGCCATTGTCAACTATGATACTCAAGGCCGAGCCGTTATTCCGCAAAACTTAGTTGACTATGCTAGTTTAGCCGATGATCAGGTAACAATTATTGGCGCCGGCGATCACTTTGAAATTTGGAATAGTCGGGAATGGCAAAAATACTTAAACGAAAATAAAAAAGAGGTTTGGGAATGATTTTTCACCAACCAGTACTTTTAAAAGAAACAATTGATTTTTTAAGGGTCGAGCCAGGCAAAATATTTATTGACGCCACTCTGGGAGGCGGGGGACACGCTCAAGAAATCATTCGGCTTGGCGGGTTAGTTATTGGTATTGATCAAGATCCTGAGGCGCTGGTCCGGGCGCAAAAAAAATTGCGTTCCGCCTGCCCTGCCGC
>JAQVIV010000014.1 GCA_028695445.1 Candidatus Shapirobacteria bacterium | reverse complement strand
TATTATATCATCCCGAAATTAAAAATCTAACCAGTCTTCGTTGACTTTAGCCCGTTCGGGGGTAGTAGGGATCAGGCGGCCAATAATAACATTTTCTTTTAGACCAATTAGCGGGTCAATTTTGCCCTTAAGGGAAGAGTGAGTTAAAACGTTGGTGGTGGTTTGGAATGAAGCGGCGGATAGCCAGGAATTAGTCGTTAAAGCAGTCCGACTAATACCCAAGACGATTCTTTTGCCTCGAGCTGGCCGTTTATTAGCCGCCTTGGCCTTTCTATTTTCGGCCCTAAAAACTTCCCAATCAACATCACTATCAATAATCATATCGGTGTCTCCGGCCGATAAGACATGAACCTTGCTGGACATTTTTCTGATAATAACCTCAAAATGGCGATCATTAATACCAATCCCCTGCGACTCATAAACCCCCTGAATCTCGGCCAATAAATATTTTTGAGCTTCTTCTCGACCGCGAATCTGTAAAACATCTTCAATATCTAGGGCGCCGGCGGCCAATTGAGTCCCGGCCAAAACATTATCGCCTTTTTTAACCAACAATTCTAATATCGCCGGAACATAATACTCTCGAGCATCATCATCATTGGCAATAATCACCGCATGACCATCATCTTTTTCTTTAATGGTTACCTTGCCGTCGATCTCGGCGATAGGCGACATCGATTTGGGAGTCCTGGTTTCGAATAGTTCTTCAACTCGAGGCAAACCCTGAGTTACATCAGCCCCAATAACACCGCCCGAATGCTTGGTTCTCATTGTCAACTGAGTGCCCGGTTCGCCAATTGACTGAGCGGCCAAAACGCCCACCGGAGTCCCAATTTCGGCTAACTTTCTGGTAGAAAAATCCCAACCGTAACAATTAACACAAACACCATAGGGAGTTTGGCAAGTAAGCGGTGAACGAACAGTTACTGTCTCAACTTTTTCTTTCTTGAGCAGATTTACCAACTTTTCATCAATCACTTCACCGCGAGCAATTAGAATCTTCTTGCCCTTTTTAACCGCTTCGGCCAAAACTCGTCCCAAAATTCTGGCCTCAAATTTATCGGCTCGAAGACCCTTACAGCTAACCTTAATTCCTTTCTTGGTACCACAATCGTCTTCCCGAATTAACATGTCATGGGCGGCATCAACCAATCTTCTGGTTAAATAACCAGCATCGGCAGTTTTTAAGGCGGTGTCGGTTAAACCCTTTCGGGAACCGCGGGCTGAAGTAATATACTCAAAAACCGACAAGCCTTCCCTAAAATTAGATTTAGTCGGCATGGGAACAATCCTGCCCATTGGATCAACCAGTAATCCCCGCATCGCCGAGAGCTGTTTAACTTGGTCGCGGGAAGCCCGGGAAACTTTAGCGTCAATTATCAGCCTAACCGGTGAAGACTCATCAAATAGCTCCCAGGTTTTATCAGCCAATTCTTCAGTGGTTTCAATCCAAATCTGTTGAGTAAGGCGCTCCTTTTCTTGGCGGGTAATCAACCCTTGTTCAAAGCTTTGATTAACTTCTAAAACTCTTTTTTCAGCCTGACCAACTACTTTGTCTTTATCTTTATAGAGCAGGTTATCGCCAACCCCCACCGACAAACCAGAAACCGTTCCTGCCCAAAAACCCAAATCTTTCACCTTGTCAATCATTTCGGCTACTAATTCTTGATCATCCTCATCCAGAAGCTGATTAAAAATATCTTTTAACAACCCTGAATCAACATTACTATTAATAAAGCCGATTTTTTCGGGTAAAATTTGGTTAAAAATAATCCGGCCGATACTGGTGTCAATCTTCTCGCCTTGGCGCCAAATAGTCACCGGCTGACGCAAACCCAAAAGACCACGCTGATAAGCCGAAAAAGCCTCATCGGCATCTAAAACGCCCTGATAAGCCTTAATATTAAAATCAATCGTAGTTAAATAGTAAATTCCCAAGGCCATTTCTTTCCGGCTGGGGATCGAAACCGGTGAGCCATCGGCTGGTTTCAAAAGATTGCTGTTAGGGGTCATTTTCTCGGCGGCTTCTTTTTGAGCTTCTTCCGATAAGGGTAAATGAACCGCCATCTGGTCACCATCAAAGTCGGCATTAAAACCAGAACAAACACAAGGATGAAGCTGAATCGCCAAACCGTCAACTAAAACCGGATAAAAGGCTTGAATCGATAGTTTATGAAGAGTCGGAGCCCGATTTAACAAAACCACCTTATTCTCAACCACCTTGGCCAAAGCATCATAAACTTCCGGAGGCCTCTGTTCCAAAACCATTTTAGCCGAACGGATATTAGGCGCCAACCCTTGAATAATCATCTCATGCAAAACATAAGGCTTAAACATTTCTAGGGCAATTTCTTTGGGCAAACCGCATTGATTTAGTTTTAACTTGGGTCCAACAATAATGACCGATCGACCAGAGTAATCAACCCGTTTACCCAAAAGATTTTGACGGAAACGGCCTTTTTTACCCTTTAGCATTTCCGACAATGAACGCAATTCCCGATAAGAAGAAGTTTGTCTCCGGCGAATTTGAGAAGAATCGATTAGGTTGTCAACCGCCTCTTGGAGCATTCTTTTTTCGTTTCGCAAAATAATTTCGGGAGCGCCAATATCGATCAAATTATTAAGCCGATTATTGCGGTTAATTACCCGCCGATAAAGATCATTAAGGTCGGAGGTGGCAAATTTCCCTCCGGTTAACTGGACCATCGGCCGTAAATCGGGTGGCAGGACCGGTAAAATATTAATAATCATCCAAATGGGGTCGATTTGGGCCTCAATTAAATCATTAATTAGGGTAATGCGCTGGTAAAGCTTTCTTAGCTTGGTTTTGCTACGGGTTTGTTCAGCCTCTTTCCTAAGCTCTTTAATAATCTTTCTTAAATCCAGCTTCTTGACTGCTGAAACTAGCGCCTCAGCACCCATTTGGGCGGTAAAGAAATCGCCAGCTTGATGATCAAGCAGGGTAAAATATTCATCTTCGGAAAGAAAATCTAAAAAAGTCATCGACTTAACTTTCCTTTCTAAAAACTGGTATAGACGGTCAATCGTTTTTTCTTGCTTTTCTTGCTCGATTTGGGCTTGCTGAATTTTTCTTTTAGTCTGAATCTCTAACTCTGCCAAAGCCAGCTCCTGAGCCTCTTTGTCCTTAACTTTCTTTTTAACCTCCGCCTCTTCACTTTGAGCGGCAGTTTTTATCTCCTTAATTTTTTGTTTTTGGCTTAGCCTGGTTTTTTCTATTTCATTTTTATAATCTCGGCCCAAATTAGATAAAACCGTTTTCCTGCTTTGTTCGTCAACATCGATAATTAAGTAATTGGTAAAATAAACTACTCTCTGTAAATATTTATTAGAAACCCCCAAAAGAATTGACAATGGCGAAACCGAACCCTTGAAATACCAGACATGGGCACAGGGAGCGGCCAAGTTGATGTGACCCATCCGCTCTCTTCTAACCCGAGAGCGGGTAACCTCAACCCCACACTTATCACAAATGACCCCCTCATAACGACGGTGTTTATATTTGCCGCAATAACACTCCCAATCTCGGGTCGGCCCAAAAATCCGTTCACAAAAAAGACCGTCTTTTTCCGGTTTTAGGGTCCGATAATTAATTGTTTCTGATTTGGTCACCTCGCCATGAGACCAAGAACGAATCTCTTCTGGTGAAGCCAGCTTTATCTTTAAAGCTTCAAAATCGGTAATTTGATCGTTAAAATATCGCTTGTCAACCATCTCTTTATTTAATTTTAAATTTTTAGTTCTTAATTTTTAATGAATTTCTAATGATTTCATTTTTAAAAATTTAGTAAATAAAAATTGAATAGAAATTAAAAATTGAAAATTGGAAATTTTATTTAACAAGTTGGTTATTTTACTTTATTTTCGTCTTTTTTAGTATCTTCTTTTTTATCTTGCTCTTTTTCTTTCTCTTCTTCTTTTTCTTGCGCCTGAGTCTTGGGTAAGGAAACTGCCTCGCCTACCGTCTCTTCAGCTCTAACGCTGTCTTCCTCCAGCCCTTCTTCTACCACTGCCTCCACTACCCCTTCCGGCGTTACTGCCAAACCCAAACTTTTTAACTCGGAAACCAAAACTTTAAACGATTCCGGAATTCGAGATTGGGGAATTTGCGTCCCTTTAACAATCGCCTCGAAAGCCTTGGCCCGACCAACAACATCATCACTCTTAATTGTAATCATTTCCTGAAGGGCGTGAGCGGCCCGATGAGCCTCCAGGCCCCAAACTTCCATTTCCCCAAAGCGCTGGCCGCCCATTTGTGCCTTGCCCCCTAGCGGCTGTTGAGTAACCAGAGAGTAGGGTCCAATTGAACGAGAATGAATCTTATCCTCCACCATGTGAACCAATTTTAAAATGTGGGCATTGCCAACGACCACTTTTTCCTGATAAGGTTCTCCGGTTCGGCCGTCAAAAAGAGCTAGCTTATAATCATCAGAAAGACCGGCTCTTTTAAATTCCTGGGCCAAAAAACTCTCATCAAACTTCTCAAAAACTGGAATAGCAACTCGGTAGCCTAATTTTTTAGCCGCCAGACCCAAATGGGCTTCTAAAAGCTGACCCAAATTCATTCTCGACAAAACCGATAAAGGAGAAATTATCAAGTCTACCGGAGTACCATCGGACAAATAGGGCATGTCCGCCTCAGAAACAATTTTGGAAATAATCCCTTTGTTGCCGTGACGACCGGAAAGCTTATCGCCAACCTTAATTTTTCTCATTTGGGCAACCCGGACAATCACTTTTTTACTAATACCGGAGGCCAATTCTTCATCTTCTTCTCGATCAAGAACTTGAACCTCAATAACTACCCCCTCAACACCATGAGGCATTCTCAAAGATGTATCCCGAACCTCTCGGGCCTTTTCACCAAAAATAGCTCTCAATAACCTTTCCTCGGCAGTTAATTCTGTTTCTCCTTTGGGGGCGATTTTACCAACCAAAATGTCATTAGCCGCCACTCGGGAACCAATAACCACAATGCCGTCATCACCAAGTTTAGCCAGTTCCTCTTCGGAAACATTGGGAATATCGGCAGTTAATTCTTCCGGACCAAGCTTGGTGTCGGCCACCTCAGCAATATATTCATTAATAGTGATTGAGGTTAATAAATCTTCTTTAACTAGTCGATCAGAAATAACAATGGCGTCTTCATAGCCCAAACCTTCAAAAGAGCAATAGGCAATCGTCAAATTCTTTCCCAAAGCCAACTCGCCCCGATCACAGGACGGACCATCAACGATTAGGTCACCACTTTTAACTTTTTGGCCAACTTTAACGGCTGGCTTTTGAGAATAACAAGTGCCATAAGGGGAGGTGCGGACAAATTTATTAATCAGGTAAGTTTCTTCATTGCCGCTTATTTTTATATTGTCGTCGGTAAGTTCCTCTTCTTTAACACTTTTAGGATTGTCTATCCTAACCACCACTTTCTGGCCGTCAACAAAAATCACCTGGCCGCTATGACGAGCATCAACAGTCCGACCCAAGGCCTGAGGTATTGCCCTTTCCATGCCAGTGCCAACCAAGGGAGCATCAGGACTAATTAAGGGCACCGCTTGGCACTCCATGTGAGAACCCATTAGGGCCCGAGATGGCTCGTCATGATCCAAGAAAGGAATTAAAGAAGCCGAGGCGCCAACAATTTGCCGTGGGCAAACATCAATCAGATCTATTTGATCAGTGGAAACATCTAAAAACTCACCCTGATATCTTGCCGGCACCAGCTTATCAACGATATAGCCTTGATCATCAAGATCAACGTCATTGGCAGTAATATGATATTCTTCTTCATCGTCGGCCTGAAGATAAATAATTTCATCAGTCATTTTAACTTTAGTTTTACCACCCTTAGTTTCTTTAACCACTTTTTTATAGGGCGTTTCTAAAAAGCCATATTCGTTTACCTTGGCATAAAGAGCCAAGTAGGTTACCAAACCAATGTTTTGGCCTTCCGGGCTTCGAACCGGACAAATCCGACCATACTGAGAAGCAGAAACATCACGAATGGAAAAAGGCGCTCTTTCTCTGGTTAGACCGCCCGGACCCATCACCGATAACCGGCGCAAATTATCTAGCTCTGATAAGGGATTAGTTTGATCAAGAATGGTGGAAAGCCGATTGGTTCGAAAAAATTCATTAATGGCGGCAATTATGGGCTGGCTGTTAATCAGAGCCGAAAGATTGACGTCCTGATCACGGGACAATAAAACCATTCGATCCCTAATCATCCGCTCAAATCGAGACAAACCAATCCGAAAGGGTACTTGAGAAATCAGCTCCCCGACACAACGAAGGTGGCGGTTGGACAAGTGGTCAATGTCGTCAATTTTACCCTTATCTTCAAGCAGGCCGGTCAAATAAGATAGGGTGGCGATAAAATCATCTTTTTTTAAAATTAAACCATCGGGATTATTTTTGACCTTTAAACCAAGGCGTTTGTTAATTTTATAGCGGCCAACCGGACTCAAGCTGTAACGACGAGGGCTAAAAAAAGAATTTTGGAAAAATTCTTCAGCGTTTTCGATTACCGCCGGCTCACCGGGACGCATTTTTTGATAAATCTCGATTAGGGCCTCTTGACGAGTTTCGGTAGTGTCGGCCCCAAGGGTGGGGTTAATAGCTTCGCCAAATTGGCCAACAATTTCCTTACTGGTCATCCCCAGGGCTTTTAAAATTACTGTAGCCGGGAATTTCCGGCGCCTGTCGATCCGGGCCGAAATAACGTTGTTATTGTTGCTAACAAACTCTAACCAAGAACCATAAAGAGGCCTAATCTCGGCCTCATAAAGTATTTTACCGGTCCGCTTGTCTTGGCTCTCGGTAAAATAAACTCCCGGAGCCCGAGTAACCTGAGAAACAATACAGCGTTCAACACCATTAATAATAAAAGTGCCCCGCTGGGTCATCTGGGGCAAATCAAAAAGAAAGGTTCGTTTCTGCCAAGTCCGATTAGTTTGCAGGCTGGTTAAAGTAATATCACACTCAACGGAAACAGTATAAGAAATGCCTCGGCGAATTGCCTCTTGAGGACTAGTATTAGGAAGAGAAACATGATAATCACCCAAATCCAGTTGCCAGCGTTGTCCAGATTGATCTTTAATTGGGGAAATTCCTTTTAAGCCCTCGGCGATGCCGGTTTTTAAAAACTTTTGCCAAGATTCTTTTTGAATGGCGAGAAGATCTAGGGGAGGCAATTGGGAATATTTCTTACCCAAGACAATCTGATTTTTTTGTTTGTGAACCTCCATTGTTTAATTAAAAGTCAAAAAACTTTTACCAGCAAAAAACAGCCAAGCTCAAAACAAAAAAGGGCCATTAAAAAATATCCCCCTGACCAGGTGGGGATATTTATTTTAGGCAAAAACCTGACTGGTAATAATTGTCAAAATCAAAGTGACCCAAAAATTAAACTACCAAAGAAGCAATGAGCCTAATATAACATAAGGCAAAAAAAAATGCAAGAAAAAAAATAATTGCTAAATTGTTATATTGCTAAATTGTTTTTTTAAAGCCTGTTGTTAAAAACAAAACGCTGCCAGCAACTTAACCTGGCCCGCCAAGCAAGCCAGCTTGCTGGCGTTGTGGGCGCGGTAAATCCAACAATACAGCAATAAATTTTTAAATCATTAGAAATTAGAATAATTAGTCCTTGTACCTTTAGGGTGGAAACTGGAGGGTGATTTTTCTTGACTTATTCATTAAAATGAAGCGTCCTTATCTTAAATAACGATTAATGTTTTCTTCGTGTTCGGCTAAGGTAATCGCCAAATGAAGTTTGCCTGAAGAATCAGAAATATAATACCAGTAAGGAGAATCCTCTGGGGCACCGGCAACTGCCTCAATTGCCCCCGGTGACGGATTGCAAATTGGTCCGGGCGGAAAACCACCATTTTGATAGGTATTGTAGGCGGAAATCATTTTCCTGGTATCTTGACCAGTTATTTTGGGCCACCAAACACATTGAGCTGGATAGTCTCTTTGACAACTTTTATTGGCTAGAGCATACTGAACGCTGGCATCAACCTGAAGCGGCCAACCATTTCTAATCCGATTCAATAACACCCCCGCCACAGCCTGCTGATCAACCAGGCTTTTAGCCTCTCTTTCTACCAAGGAAGCGAAAATAATTAACTCTTCCTCACCAAGACCCCGACTTTGAGCCTTAGCCAAAACCTCTTTGTTTACTTTGCGCTGATAATTTTTACTAACAATTTGCCAAAAATCAATCCAAGAAGCGTTTTTAGGAACTAAATAGGAGTCAGGCATTAAATAGCCTTCACTGGCCTTCAAATTCTCAAACCATATCTCATCAAAGCCAGACAACCTTTCCTTCAGGGTTAAAGCCACCTCTTCACTTCTCGAACCAGGAATAATAGTTACCCAAGTATCCAACGACCCAGAAGTCAGTTTTCCAACAATTTCCCTGGCCGACATGGAAGTCGAAAGCCGAAATTCGCCGGCTTGAATTTTTCGATCTAGGTTTTGCTGATAAGCCAAAATTATAAACGCCCAAGAACCCCGGATCAAGCCGGATTGCTCTAATCGATTAGCAATTGATCTTAGGCTTTCTCCGGAAGAGACAACAAACGGTTTTTCTTCTTGAATGGCTAAATCAGGCGCTCTTAAATTTAAAAAATAAAGAAAAAGCCCCAAGAAAACCAAAAGCAAAAAAACAAAAAAACCTCCTAAAAAAAGGAGGTTTGAGCCAAAAAGCTTCTTTTTAAAAAACATAAAAAAAACTTTTTTCTCGTCTCTTAGACCTCCTTGAACAGAGCCCGACGATACTTTTTGTTTTTAGGATCGTAAATAAAAATCCGGCCGCACTGGCAAGTTACTTTTTCTGTTTTGTCCTTTCCTTTTTGATGCTTGCCCTTTTCCAGTGGTGTGCCGCAACCAACACAGCGCCCCTGGGATAATAACCAAGCTTGAACTGGAGCAATAATATTTTTAAACATAGTCACCCCCTTTTTTATAAAAAGCAAGTAGCTCTATTAATCTTTTTTATCTAAAAAGTAAGCTGTTAAAATTTGAGCGGCGGCAATCGCATCAATTTTTTCCCGACGGGCCCTTTGTCTAGTCGAACTTACCAGCATTTTATCAACGGCTTCCCTGGTTGTCAAAGACTCATCTTGAAAAACTATTGGCAAACCAATCCGTTTGGCCAACCCTTGAGCAAAAAACTCAATCTCTTTTTTTAAATCTTGACTCATCCCCAAAACCACCCGGTCAACTGCCTCGTTAAGACAAATTTCTTGAATCTTATCAAAAACATTGTTATTGTTTTGATAAACGGTCAGGGGACAAACAAGACCCCTTTCCCCAAAAGCCAAGCCAATTCTTTTTTTACCGTAGTCAATACCTAGATAACGCACCTTAAATAATTTCTAATTTCTAATTCTTAATTTCTAATGAAATTCCAAATCCCAATTTTCAATTGTCCAATCTAGCTATAAACCCCCCTGCCGGACGGACAGGCAGATAAGTTTTTAATGAATTTCTAATTATTTAATTTTAAAAACTTAGACAATAAAAATTGAGTGGAAATTAAAAATTAGAAATTTATCTTATTAGTCTGGCTCTAACTACTAACCGGCGAAGATAAGTGCCGGGGGGAACACAAGTAACCATAGAAAGATAAGAATCATCGAATCTTTGCTCCAGGATAGACAGGTCGTCTGGTTTGACTTCTACCATCTCTTCGACTTGATAACGATAGCGGGCGCCATCAAAATCAACCAAAATTTCATCGCCATATTCCATGGTTGGTAAGAGGGAAAAAATTGTCATATAATCTTTGGGGTTAAAAAACTGGGGCAAAACCGAATGGCCAAAAATCACCGCATTACCAAAATCACCCGGATAGGCAGTACCGCCATATTGGATTAAATTCCTTGACAAATCTTCTCCCCCAACCCGAACCACAGCGTTAAAAATCCCCAAAGAAGAAATGGTAAGGCCATAATAATCAACTCTCCCGCCAGTACCACGGTCGGAACCGACCGGCAGCCAATTCTTCACCTGAGTTAAACCCTCATCCGCTCCAGAAACAGAAAAAAAAGAACTGGCAGATTCGCCCAAAACACTCTCGCTTGTTAACAACTGAGAATAAGGTCTGACCAAATTGTTAGTTTGAAATCGACGCCAAGACTTAACCTGGTAAGAAAAAATTGGCCAGCCGGCATAAAAAAGAGCCAGGAAACCAATCCCAAAAGTCAAGGCTGGTATCAGTCTTAATAAACGCCAAAGAACAAAATTCCGGTTTGGTTGTTTTTTTACGTATAAATAAGACACCTTAAAAAAAATTTTTAATTTTTAATGAATTTCTAATGATTTAATTTTAAAAAATTTAGACAATAAAAATTGAATAGAAATTAAGAATTAAAAATTAGAAATTTTTATTTACTCTCCCACTTCCATCGTAATAGTAATATTATCGGCTCGATGAGGAAGAGTCAATAAAAATTCAGGCAAAGGAGGGTCAAAACGAACCTCGGAAGCGTTAACGCTGGGTAGTAAAGATAGATAATCCTCAATGGCAGTCAATCTTCGACCAGCGATTTTTTTCTTAATCTCGGTTTCGTTAATGTCCGGATAGAGACTGGCGCCAAAATTCAAATTAAATAAAACCCCCGCTTCTTGCTCTTCAACAAATTTAAAATCGGCCCTTTTTTCTTCTCCTAAGACAAAGCCGTTCGGTATCTGCGCCTCCAAAAAAGCTTCAATTAAATTATTTAAATCCTGCTCCCAGTAGGCCAAACCGGTCAGCCTGGCCGTTAGGGTCAATGTCAATTGATCTGTCTCATCACCCACCCCATGACTAAAATCTTCTCCTGTCAGACTCCAAGACATACTTTCCTTAATTAGTCTTTCTCCCGAAACCGACTGACTCGTTAGCTCTTTTTCACCCTGATCTTTAACCAGGGCCATAACCTTTTCTTTTAAGTCCTCTTTGTCTTCTTTGGAAACTACTCTTACCTTCTGACTGGAACCACCCGAAAAGACTTTTCCGTTTTTGGCTACAAAATTATCCTTAATAAAAGAATCAACCACAAACTCTTGATCGGCTGATAAATTATAGTCGGCACCAATATCCTCGGCGACAACAGCAACCGTTTTTTTACTCGGAGTGCTAACCTGGTTATAGTCTTCGTCAACATCGATCACGGCTGGTTCAACAGTTACAGCGCTTTTGGTTAAAAAACGAAGACCGTTGGAAGAAACAAGCACTGTCCCTTCCTCAAAAGTTCTCTCAATGGTAGTTCGATTATAAATCGTTGCTTCTCCTTCTGCTTTCTCACCCACCAGGTCTTCGCCAGTGGTACCGACCCCATCTTTTTTCTCAACCTGAGCAGAAACCTGATGAGCAGGGATAATCTTTTCCTCAATACTAATATCGTTAACCTCTGTTGACGCCAGAAGGGAAACATTGTCTTCCGAATATTTTGGCACCACCGACAACACCAGCTCTGCTTTGGGAAAATACCACCAGGCGGCCAAAAGAAGCCCAACCAACAAAACGATCGCCAAGATTATTAGAGCCGGTATTGGCAAAGAGGGCCTTTCATTTTCCGAATCAAAGCGGCCAACACCTCCCAGTTTCTTAGGCTGAGAGGGTTTTATTTTAGCCAGAAATGATTTTGTCTTATCAAAGTTAAATTTTAGTTTAAATCTTGGAAATTGAGGTGAACTTTTAGATTTCTCTTGTTCGGAAACCGGTTCTTGCCGCTTGCTAGTTTTTGCCTCATCAAAACTAGCAACGTCTTGATTTTTAACAAAACCCAAAGCCCCAATCGCCTCTTCTTTAACGGGAGTTAGAACTCGAAAAGGAGAAGCAGTCTCTGGTTCTGATTGACCAGGCTCTTCATCCTCAATCTCGGGTAAAAAATCTTTAGCCTGATCAATCAAAGCAGTCAAAACCTTTTGGTAAGGAAAGATTTCAACTTTTGGTAAATGCATAAAGGCGGACTTGCCCGGTTCCACCCAAGAATAACCCAATAGATCAGACCGAACCGTGTCAAGGCCTCCTCCTGCTCCTACAATTAAAATCCGAGGGGGAAATGGCTGGTCAAAGTTAAAACGAGCCAGACCTTCTTCAAGATCCAGGGCAATATCGTCGCTCCTGTCAACCACCTGCACGCCCAAAACCTGGCCCCTAACAACAGGAAAAACACCCAGTTTATCTTGGCCAAAGCTTACCGCCACCAAATTAACTAAGCTGTCATTCTCCTGATTTTTAAAGTGGGCAAGCAATAGTTCTGCTTCTGAAGAAAACCCTAGAAATCGACCCCCCAAAGCAACAGAAATTTCCTTTAACAGGCGCGATTTCTCTGGAGTAATTTGACTGTTATTATCAATCCAATGTTGAGGAACAGCAAAAACAACCGAAGGCCGAACCGCTAGGCTGTTTTGATCCGGCAATAAAAATGACTTGGCCTGTTGATAACTGGTTTCAGCCGCCGCCAAAAGACCATTATCATCAAGGTGGGTTTCCCACGCCCCCTCACCAAGAAGATTAATCTGATCAGAGTCTGTTTGAGCAAGAGATGGAGACCAAAAAACCACCTTAACCCGATCTAAACTAATACCAACGGCTAAAAAAATTTTTTCCTGACTCATAAAGCTTTTTGGGGCAGATCTTAAAAGCCCAATTTTTATTTACTAATCTTAAATTAGAATACCATAAATCCTTCTTTTGCCGGAACCGACTGATTGTTCCTTAATAATTGAAAACCGGCCCATTTTTCCAATTCGCTTCAAATGAGGACCGCCGCAAACTTCTTTAGAAAAATCGCCAATTTTATAAACCCGAACCTCATCTTGCTGATAACGATCAGCAAAAAAAGCCAAAGCGCCTTTTTTTTGAGCCCTAGACAAGGGCATTTCTTCAAAACTAACCGGCAAATCAGCTTCTATTTGCTGATTAATAATTTTTTCTATTTTCGCCTTTTCCTCTTCGGTTAAAGCCTGAGAATGGGTAAAGTCGAAACGCAGCCGTTTGCTGGTAATATTAGAGCCGGTTTGACGAACATGATCACCCAAAACTTGTCTTAGGGCCTGATGTAAAAGATGGGTAGCAGTGTGATAGGCTACTACCCGACCTGAGTCATTGGCTAAACCGCCTCTAAATTTCTTATCAGAACGCGATTTTTGCTGATGCTCTTTTTGGGCCGCCACAAATTCCCGATCAATCATCTTGCTTAAGACAAGGCCTCGCTTGCGAAACTCTTCTTTAACTAATTCCGGCGGCAAACCAAAGGTTTGGGTAAAGTAAAAAACTTCCTTGCCGGAAATTATTCTTTTCGAACCCGAGCCTGTTCCAATAACCGGATCTGTTATCTTTGTTTTCGTTTGAGCAGGACCGGCCTTAATAACCAAGTCTATTTCTTTCCTGCCTCGGCTTATGGCTTTGCGATAGCGTTCTTCCTCGTCTGATAGCACCTCTTCGATCCTTTTCTTTTTATCAAATAGATAAGGGTAGGCGAATTGATACCCCTCAACAACAGTCGACGCCAAGCCTTCAAGGCCGATTAGACTAATCTTATCGCCAGCATCAATAGCCCGCCTAATTAAGCGCCTTAAAATATAACCCTGTTCCTGGTTGGCCGGTAAAACATCATCGGCAATTAAAAACGTGCTGGCTCGAACATGATCAGCAATTAAATTAACTAATCGAGCCTCGTTTTTGACCTGACCATTAACTGGCTTTGATAAGCTGGTAATTTTATCAATTAAGGGGGCAAAAAGATCGGTGGCAAAAACACTGTCCTTCTTTTGCAAAACCATCGCCAATCTCTCTAGTCCTGCTCCAGTATCAACACTGTTAAAAGGAAGCGGTTCATATTCTCCCTTTAGAGTTTGGTTGTACTGCATAAATACCCCCGCATTCCAAATTTCCAAAAAACGATCACAGTCACAACCGGGCCGACAGTTCTTTTTACCGCAACCAAAAGACCGGCCTCGATCAAGGTAGACTTCGGTCGAGGGACCGCAAGGTCCAACATTGCCGGCCCGCCAAAAATTATCTTTATGACCCAAGCCAACAATATGGCCACGATCCATACCAACCGCCTGCCAAAACCCGGCCGATTCTTGATCGGGGGGGATTTGGGGATATTCGGAATCAGAAGCAAAATAAGTTGCCCAAAGTTTGTCAGGAGCAAAATCCAAAACCTCGGTTAAAAATCGCCAGGCCAAACTAATCGCCTCTTCCTTAAAGTAATCCCCAATCGACCAGGAGCCAAGCATTTCGAAAAAAGACAATGTTCGGGCATTTTGACCAACCCGATCAATGTCGGTGGTTCTAAGACATCTTTGAATATTAACCAGTCGGGGATGGGGCGGTTTTTCCAAACCCAAAAAGTAGGGCTTAAAGGCCACCATACCAGCCGAAGTAAAAAGCAGAGTGGGGTCATTTTCCGGTACTAGGGAAATTTGGGGCACAATTAAATGATCATGTTCGGCAAAAAAGTGCAAAAATTTTTCTTGAATTTCCCGGGCTTTCATATTGAACTTAATTATATGACAAAAGCCAATCTAAGACAAAAAAACCAAAATTGTCCACCTCGGGAGTGAATAAGGGAGAAGTGGCTTTCAGGAAAGGTTTCGGCCATTCCGATAAAAAGACCGGGAAGAAACAGGGGAAGAATTTGATCTTAGATTGGAACGAAAACCAACAGAAACCAAAGAATCCGCTTCCCGAGAAGGGGACTCTTTTTCCGATTGATCCTGGTTGATTGAAGATGACAGATGAGCCAAAAACTCATCTGATTTTTCTTTTTTAAGAAAAAGCTGAAAATCTCGAGCAGTTTGACGAAGCTGTTTAATTAACCTGAAGGCCTGTAATCCCAATACCAGGGATAAACCAGTCAATAAAACCACCACTATCATTAACAAAATCTGAACTGCGCTAAACATTAACTTTAATAATAAAACATAAAAAAGGTTTAGTCCAGAAAGTCCATCGATGACGGGCGGACACGGGGCTCCGCCCCTACGATATTGATGATCAAATGAATGTGGTTTGGCATAACACAATAAATATCAACATTAATATTCTGATATTTTTCTAACCCTTTGATTTTTCCTTTGGTAATTTTCCCGAATTCATTTAATTTCATTTTCCCATTAATTATTTTTCCTAATAAAC
>JAQVIV010000033.1 GCA_028695445.1 Candidatus Shapirobacteria bacterium | reverse complement strand
CGCTCGGAGTTAGCGGAATTGGCTGCTTGCTTAATGTAATTTAATAGAATAAGAAGGATGGTTGATAGCATCAACCTAACTAAAAAGGGCCCAGGAAACTGGCGCCCTTTTCTTTTGCGTTTGGCAATTTATGTAAAGCGATATTGCCGATAATTGAGGTTGAATGAGTAAGGCTTAGCCTTGCTCAATTTAGATAGGGTGAGGATGATGGAGGTTCAGCCTCCCTCAATTAGGGGCTTGTTGGATGGTTGGACAAAAGTAGCTTAAGGTGACAGAATTAAGGAAGGTTTTCCTAATAAAAATAAGGAATCTATTATGAATAATGATCTAAAATTTTTTACCAACGAGCCGGAAGCAACAATGCTTCAAAGATTTCAAAAAACACTAAAGAACAATACTCAATTTTTCGATGTTCTGGTTGGCTATTTTAGAAGTAGCGGATTTTTTAGGTTGTATAAATCTCTTGAGGGCGTAGAAAAAATTCGCATTCTGGTCGGGTTAAACGTGGATAAGGTTACCCATCAGATGGTTCAAACCTCCAAAGAAGGCAAAGACACTTTATTTGTTTCCACTAAAAATGCTCAAGATGGTTTTGCTGATAAGGTTGAGAAAGAAATGGAAGAGTCTGAAGATAGTTTTAGTGTTGAAGAAGGCATCAAAAAATTTATCGAGTATATCAAATCAGGCAAATTAGAAATAAAAGTCTATCCGGATCATCCAATTCACGCCAAAGTTTATATAATTCGCAAGGATCAGGAAAAAAGCGAGCATTTCGGTCAGGTTATTACTGGCTCAAGCAATTTTTCTAGAGCTGGTTTTGTTGAGAATTTGGAATTCAATGTTGAACTAAAAGATGCCGTTGACGTAAAATTCGCGCTCCAAAAATTCGAAGAGCTTTGGAAAAATGGCGTTGATGTTTCTGGCAAATATATTGATACGATTATCAACAAGACATGGCTTAACGATGAAATTACTCCTTATGAACTTTACATTAAATTCCTTTACGAATATTTCAGGGAAAAAATAAACTATGACTTGGATATGTTTAGCGATCTCCCAAAGGGATTTATGGACCTTGAATATCAGCAAGAAGCGGTGGCAGATGCTTATTTGAAAATAAAAGAACATGGAGGAGTTTTCTTGTCTGACGTTGTTGGTCTAGGTAAAACCTATATTGCCTCGCTCTTGGCCAAGAAACTTGGCGGTCGCTCTCTTATTATTTGTCCGCCAGTCTTACGAGAATACTGGGAGGAAACTATGAGACAGGCCGGAGTCGTGGCTAAAGTGGAATCGCATGGCAAGCTTGATCGAGTTCTAATTGATGGCGTGGAAAACTACGATCATGTGTTTGTCGATGAAGCTCACAGATTCAGGAACGAAATTACTCAAGGTTTTGAAACTCTGCACCAAATCTGTGCCGGCAAAAACGTTATTTTGGTTAGTGCTACCCCTCTAAATAACCGTCCGAAGGATATCGCTAGTCAGCTCTATCTTTTCCAGAATAAATTAAACAGCACTATTCCGAATTTGAAAAATTTGAAAAAGTTTTTTGGTCATCTTGAGAAACGTTTGGACAGCAAATTATCCAAGAAGGAGTATTTGCAGGTTGTCAAAGAGAATTCAGTCGAAATCAGAGAACGGGTTTTAAAATATATAATGGTAAGAAGAACCAGAACCGAAGTCGAAAGATTTTATAAGGAAGATTTAAAGAGTCAAGGTGTTAAATTTCCGACATTGAATAATCCTGCCAAGCTTTTTTATCAATTTGACGATGAGCTAAACCAGATTTTTGATAAAACTTTGCAGATCAATAAAAAAATAAACTATGCTCGTTACGCCCCAGCCAAATATCTGAAAGATATCCCAAGTTCAGAAGACTTACAGATACAGCTTGTGTCGCAGGAAAACATCAGGGGCTTTATGCGATCTCTTTTGGTTAAGCGTCTGGAAAGCAGTTTTTACGCTTTTAAACAGACACTCGGACGGTTTATTAAATCTTACGATAATTTTATAACAATGTTTGATAAAGGCACGGTCTATGTCAGTAAAAAATTAGATGTGTATGACTTTTTGGAGCGTGGTTTTGAGGACGAATTATTGAATTTAGTTGATGAAGGAAAAGCAATCAAATATTCCTCCAAAGATTTTATTCCCGAATTCAGAGCCGTTCTTGCCCGGGATCGTGAATTTTTACAGGAGCTTTTTGATGCCTGGGCAAAAATAAACTATGATCCAAAGATTGAAAAATTTATCAAAACCCTAAAATCAGATACGGTTTTAAATGACAAAAAACTCAAAATGATTGTCTTTACCGAGTCCGAAGAGACTGGCAGTTATCTTGAGAAAAATCTTAAAGAAATTTATAAAGAAGAAGTTTTGTTTGTTTCTGGCAAGTCTGGTGCCGGGGATATTAGGAAATCAAAAGAAAACTATGACCCTGCCAGTCCAATTAAAAAAGACGACGTCAGAATTCTTGTTGCTACCGACATTTTGGCGGAAGGCGTTAACCTGCATAGAGCAAATATAATCATAAATTACGACATCCCTTGGAATGCCACCCGCATTCTGCAAAGAGTCGGTCGTGTCAATCGTGTCGGCACAAAACACGACGTAGCTTATATTTATAATTTTTTCCCGACCGAAAGAGCCGAGTCAGAGATTAACCTTGAAAAATTGGCAGTAGCCAAAATTCAGGCGTTCCATGATACTCTCGGCGAGGATGCCAGATATTTAACTCAAGACGAGGAATTTAAATCTCATGAGCTTTTTAGTCGCATAAATTCAAAAGATTTTCTGGACGAGGAAGATGAGGATACTTCCAGCGAGCTATTTTATCTCAAGCTGATCAGGGATATCAGAGATAACAAGCCGGCAATATTTGAAAAAATCAAACGTTTGCCGAAAAAAGCCAGAAGTTCCCGCAAAGAAACAAAAACCGCCGGGCAGACGATTACTTTTTTCCGCAAAGGTCACCTTAAAAAATTCTTTATAGCAGACCCTAAGGAAGCCCGGGAACTTGATTTCCTTACGGCCGCCAGTCTGATAAAAACAGACGAAAAAACTCCTAAAACCGATTTACCGAAAAATTATCACGATCTGTTGGCTCTTAACAGGGACTCATTTGAGAAAAGCATTGAAGACGAGAAAGACATTGAAACTGGCAAAAGCATCACTGGCAACGAGAGGACTCTTTTAAAGACAATTAAAGTTATTGGTTCTTTTTCTGGACTTACCGAAGACGATGAATGGTATTTGGCACAGCTTCAAAAAGCCATCGAGGAGGGTTCTGTTAGCAAGAAATCAGTCAGTAAGATTGTTAAGGAAACCAAAGGCATGAACCAACCGCTTAAAATTTTGCATTTGATTAGAAGCCACGTCCCAGAGAAATATCTTGAAAATTTGGCAAAACGGGAAGGCCGACAAACTGGCAATAAAAAAGAAATCGTTTTGTCGGAAAGTTTTATCTAAATAAATCATTATGAAAGAATTTTTAATCGAGACTTTAACCAAAAAGTTTGACTCGGAAAGCTACCAGAAG
>JAQVIV010000002.1 GCA_028695445.1 Candidatus Shapirobacteria bacterium | reverse complement strand
TTGTCTGGCCTTCTCTATCGGGGTATTGTGTTCACGTTCTTCACACCACCCCGATCAGGCTGAAAGAAATCGGGGTATTATATCGCTTTGCGATACCAGCCCGATTTTTCTTTAATAACCTGAGTTGCCCAGCTAGGATTTGAACCTAGATTCTTCGGTTCAGAGCCGAATGTCCTACCGTTAGACGACCGGGCACTAAAAACAAGTCTTATTTTATCAAAAGAAGGGGAAAAAATCAGTTAAAGAAGATAAATGCTTAAAGTTTAAAAATTATTTTTTCTTACCAAAATATTATATAATATAAGTCATGAATGCGGAAAAGGGTTTTTCCCAAAACCAAGAAAGAAAAGAATCCTTTACTTATACCGGAGTACAGGGCTGGGGAGTAACTACCTCTGCTTGGTTGTTTCAACCCGAAAAAGGTTTGGCCATCATTAGCCAACTAAACGAGGAAAGAGAATCAAGAGATCAAGATCTAATTGGGGTTGAACTTTATGCTACCCACCTGCCCCCAGCTATCAGAAAAACCCTTCCTCAATCGGCAATTAGAACTTTAGAAAAACATATTCCTCCTGACCTAACACCAGAAAAAGCATTAGCTCTAATAAAAAAATTTCCCAATGTCCCAATCACCGAAGTTCACGCTGAATTTAATTTTTCTTTTTGGGAAGAAGTCTACCGGACAATAATCGGTGAAAAATTTTTTCCTGAGGTCTCGGATGGTGGAATAACTGATCGGGTTAAACTGGCTCTCAAAAACAGGCGGGATCAGGTTGCCTGGATGTTATTTTTTGGCCGAGCAACTCAAATGGAAGCCGTTGATATTGCCTCGTATCTTAACCAAGAATCTCAAGGCCAATACCCAAACAGTTCCGGAACCGGACTAAACCTCCACACCAATATCGTCGAGGGTTTTGCCCAACAAGGCAGGCTTAACAGCGTTAAAAGCCAAGTCGCTCGAGTACTGGCCGAACCGGAACGGCCCTATCGATCACCAATAATGCGACGACTAAGCCATGAGCTGAATATTAAAGGAGAACAATTAATTTCTGACCCCGCCACCATTAGAGAGCACATCGTCTTTCGCTATGGGCTTGATGGTCTGACCCTAGGAGTCGATCACCAACTGGCTCAAGGAACCGACCCCACACCATCATTTAGACAGGTTCTCGACGTTGTTCGTAATATTCATATCGCCGGAGGCAAGGGGTCTCGTCTTCACACGGCAATTGATTTTGACGACCCCAATACTAGAGCCTTCTTAAGCAGTTTGTTTACCAGTCGCCACCAACACCCCATCAAGCTTTTTTTAGATCTTAATCCTTTAGAAATGGGCAAACTCAGCCCAGAAGAACAATTTGAATTAATTGCCGCTACTATTGACAGATTAGAAGATAAACAAAAAGCGTCTTTGGATAGATTAAAGTAGAGCGCCTATTCTTTTCAACACTCTCTCTTTGCCCAAAACCACCATTGAGTCATTAATTGGTGGAGTATAACAGGAGCCGGCAATGGCAATTCGCAAAGCCATAAAAAAATCACCCGTTGGCCAATTGTTTTCCTCAATTAAACCCATTAATCTTGAGGTAATCTCTTTTTCCTGCCAGTCTTCAATAGGCTGAAGAGTCTGGGCCGCTTTTTCTAAATAGTTTTTATAATCCCCCTTTATCTTTTTGGCCAAAAAATCCCCCGTTACCTTTGGAGCCTCAAAAAAGAAACCGGCCAAACTCTCAAATTCTGATAATTTTACCATCCTATCTTTAATTAACGGGGTAATTTTGATTAACAAGCTTTCATTTACCCCAGAAGGAGCAAACGGTTTTAATAATTTGGCTAATTCTTTATCGCTCTTCATTCTAATATAGTAACCATTAAACCAGTCTAATTTTTTAATATCAAAAACGGCATTTTGTTTTTGAATCTTTTTATAATCAAAAACTTCCACCAACTCTTCAAGGGAAAGGAGTTTTGAATTGTCCTGGTAGGACCAACCAAGATATACCATAAAATTAATCAGAGCTTCTTTTAAATAACCTTCATCACGATAGTCAAGAACTGATTTGGCACCATGTCTTTTAGAGAGCTTGGTTTTATCGGGTCCTAAAATTAAGGGAAGATGCATAATTTGGGGAATTTGCCAACCCAAAGATTGATATAAAAAAAGATGTTTGGGAGTTGAAGAAATCCATTCCACCCCTCTAACAATATGGGAAACTTCCATATCATGATCATCGACCACCACCGCCAAATGATAGGTGGGAAAACCGTCTGATTTTAACAACACTTGATCATCCAGATCCTTAGAATTAATGGCGATCCTACCCTGAACAAGGTCAGTCCAAATAAAGTTCTGATTATCGGGCATTTTCAATCGAACAACATATTGTCCCGCTTTTTTCTTCTTCTCAATTTCTGATTTTGATAAGGAGAGGCAATGGCGATCATATCTGGGAATTTGGCCAGCCGCTTTTTGCTCCTGTCGAAGATTGCCCAGCCGGTCAGAAGAACAAAAACAATAATAGGCTGCTCCCCCATCAATTAATTTTTGAGCCACCTCTTGATAGCGCTTTAGACGTTGAGACTGAAAATAGGGTTGGTAAGGTCCGCCCACTTTTGGTCCCTCATCCCAAGAAAGTCCTAAGAATCCTAAAATTTCTAAAATTTTCTCTAAAGATTCCGGTTGATACCGAGACCGGTCAGTATCTTCCACTCGAACAATGAATTGACCACCGGTCTGGCGAGCCAAAAGCCAATCAAAAAGAGCCGTTCTGGTATTGCCGATGTGGGGAACGCCAGTTGGCGAAGGAGCAAAACGAACACGAAACGGTTTCATCTTGGTTTGAATTTTATCATTTGCCGGTGCTATACTCAAACATGACAATCACTCTCTTTATCTTAAGGAAATGAGCCAGCTAACCCAGACTGCCCACTATGCCCGAAAATTTATTAAATTTTCCCTTATTGGTTTGCTGGCAATCATTATTCTTGTCCCTATAAGCAGAAGTTTCCGCGCTTATTGGGAAGAACGCCACCCCAAACCTCCTCCTCCCCCCAATCTGGCTTTAGGAAAAATTCCTCCGCTTAAACTTGGCACTGAAAGATATCCAGTCAAAAACTTTTCCTTTCAGCTCCAAACTATCGATGGTAATCTGCCCAACCTAGGCACCCAATCGCGAGTTTATTTTGTCCCAATTTTAGGACCAAAGTTTTTTGATGAAGATAAAACAAGGAGAACCGCCGCCGCCCTGGGCTTTAGCAACGAATTGGGTAAAATAAGCAATACCCGTTTTGCTTTCAGTAATACCGATACCGGCGCCACCATAAAAATTGACACTATCAATAACAATTTTGAAATCAGTTATCCCTGGGAAGATAATCCTTTTTTTGCCAATATCCAAGGACCAAGTCAAAATCAGGCCTTACAAGCAGTTCAAAATTTTTTAAATCAGGCCGGTCTTTGGCCAGAAGATATTGACCCGAAAAAAACTAATTATATTTTTTTAAAATATAGCCGTGACAAAAGAGAACTTGTCAGCATTCCTTCGCTTTCGGAAAGCCATCTTATTAAAGTTAACCTGAGACGAGCCGATCTTGACGATCAACCGGTAATGGCACCCAACCCTGATGAAGCCAATATCTCTTTTATCGTCTCCTCCCTATCAGGCAATCGCCAATTTATTTTTGCCAAATATATCCGCTACCCGATTAGCTACGATCGTTTCGGCACTTACCCCATTAAATCATCCGTAACCGCCTGGGAAGAATTAGGCTCCGGCCAGGGCTTTGTCGCTCGTTTAGGTGATAACAACGATCAGGGTACAATTACTATCCGCAACATTTATCTTGCCTATTTTGACCCGGAAGTACCGCAAAGCTTCTTGCAACCCATTTTTGTTTTCGAAGGCTTAAACAATTTCTTGGCTTATTTGCCAGCCCTTGATCCTTCGGTAGTTAGTCAAGAAAGTCAAGTAAACTAACCTTCTGGGGAACAAAACTGACTAATCCCCAACCCAATAAGTTTTGTGTTTCCCAAAACCGATTTTCCGAACCCAAAACAACACTTAAAAATCGTCGCTCATCCTGTTCCCAAAAACCAATAAAACAGCCGCCGGCTTGATCGGTATAACCTGTTTTAACCCCCAAGATACCCGGAAAAGCAAGCAGCTCATTGGTTGTTTCAATTTGGTAACAGCCACTTCCTCCCAAACTACAGATCGTGCCATTGTCTTTTTTAATAATCTTACGAAACTGATCATTTTTTAGGACATATCCGGTCAAGGCAAGCAAGTCTCGGGCGCTACTATAATGGTTTGGCTCATCCAGACCATGGGGGTTGGCAAAGTGACTATTGGTCAACTGCAAATCTCTGGCTCTTTGGTTCATGCGAGCAATAAAAGCCGAGCGGCCGCCAGGATAATTTTGAGCTAAAATATCGGCCACATCATTGCCCGACATAACCAACAGGGCATAAAGCAAATCAGAAACTAGAAATTGTTCACCAGGGGATAATCCGACCGTCCGGCCCTGGACATTGGAATCGCCAACAGTAATAATAGCCTCAGAAGAAAATTCTTCCAAAACCACTAGGGCAGTCATAATTTTGGTCAGCGAGGCTACCGGCAGGGGTTGATCAATGTTTTTCTGATACAGAACTTGCCCGGAGTCATAATCAACCAAAAGGGCTGAGCGGGCCAAAATGTTTGCCTGTCCTGATAGTAACTGTTTCGGCAGGAGCGGCAAAGGAGGTAAAAAAGAAAGGTAATTTTCGGGGGAAACTAGTCCAGAAGATAAATCCAGGGTCTCATAATAAGAATTACCCGGCAGAAAAAGCAAAGAAAAAACAATTAAAAGCGGCCAAAAAGGCCAAAAAAAAATGCTGGTAAAATTTTCTTTCTTAAAAGAAAAACTAGGCAGTTTGATCAGGATCCTCATCAACAGTTTTTAAACCCAATTCTTTAAGCTGGCCCTGGTCAACCCGGGAAGGAGCCTCCATTACTGAGGTTCGACCGGAGGCATTAACTGGAAAGGCAATTACCTCACGAATACTATCTTCCCCTAATAAGATTGCCGCTAAGCGATCAAAGCCAAAGGCAATCCCCCCATGAGGCGGCACTCCGTAGGAAAAAGCTTCTAAAAGATGGCCAAATCGCTCCTGAATTTCTCGATCTTTATGGCCCAAAATCTTAAAAATTTGTTTTTGAACCTTGGGATCGGTGATCCTAACACTACCGCCGGCAATTTCTTGGCCATTAAGAACCAAATCATACTGCCAAGAGCGAACCGCCAGAGGATCAATAGCCAGCTTGGGTAAATCATCCGGATTGGGGCTAGTAAAGGGGTGGTGCATGGGGTTTATTTCCCGAGTGGTCGTTTTCTCAAAAAGAGGAAAATCAACAATCCAAGCAAAAGCCAATTCTCCAGGGTCATCAGGATTTTTCCTTAAATCCGGCTTATCGGTTTTGTATCTTTTTTTTGCCTCCTGGTAGGCAATTTTAGGGAAAGGCTTTGAGCTAATTTTTCTGCCCAAGACTGTCTCCACTACCTCAACAACAAACTCCTCCACTAAGGCCAAAATTTCATCTCGGGTAACAAAAGACATTTCAATGTCTATTTGCTTAAATTCCAGGCCCCGATCAGCCCGTAAGTCCTCATCCCGAAAGCAAGTGGCAATCTGAAAGTATTTTTCCACTCCGGCCACCATCAACAACTGTTTATACTGCTGAGGTGATTGGGGCAGAGCGTAAAACTTGCCCTGATGAAGTCGGGAAGGAACTAAAAAATCCCGCGCCCCTTCCGGGGTTGACTTAGATAAGTTGGGGGTATCAATTTCCCAAAAGCCACGCGCCGACAAAGATTGGCGCACCGCCTGCATTAACCGGTGGCGAAACTCTAAATTCTTTCTTAACCTGGGCCGTCTTAAATCTAAGTAGCGGTAACGCAAACGAAGATCATCATTAATTTTTTTACCCAACCCAGAAACATCAAGAGGCGGTTCTTGGCTTTTAGCCAGAACGGTAACTTTTTCAACCAAAAGCTCTATCCCACCGGTGGCAATTTTATCATTAACCAAACGCTGGGGCCGACTCTTAACTTTTCCTTCAATGGCCAAAACAAACCCATTCTTCACCTTCCCCAAAAGCTCTTTGTTGCCCACTACCTGTATTAACCCCGAACGATCACGTAAATCAAGAAAAACTAATTTACCATGATCACGAATGCTGTTAACCCAGCCATAAAGAGTTACCTTCTGATCGACCCTGTTAACTGTCTGGCCGATTAGGGTTCGTTCTGCCAACATGATTTGATTATAACATTAAGGGCAATTAACAATTAAAAGTTAAAAATTAGAAAGTTTAATTTGGGACTGAGCTCAACTTGAGTCTAAATACTAAATTTTAGAGCGGCCTTAATTTTCCTCTGAGCCAGACGGGTTTTGGCAAAATCTAACCAAGAAGAGGCCGGTTTTTTTCGATTTCGATCTACCAAGATTTCAATGATTTCGCCGTTCTTAAGGTGGTAATCTAAGGAAACCATCCGACCATTAACCTTAGCCCCGCAAGCCTGATGACCCATTTTGGTGTGAACCGTATAGGCAAAATCAACCGGGGTGGCCCCGTCAGGCAAATCAAAGGCATCCCCCTTGGGAGAAAAAACAAAAATCCGATGTTTTAGGGCATCAAACTTAACCGAGGCAATAAAGTCACCCGAATCAATAATTTCATCCTGCCAAGCGGCCAGCTGTTGAACCCAGGCCATTTTTTCACTCGGTGAAAAAAAATTTCCCCGATCAATGCCTTCAGAATTAATTTTATTCTTAGATTTTATCTCTGCCAAATACCAATGTGCAGCGGCTCCATGTTCGGCCTGTTCATGCATTTCTCCCGTCCTAATTTGAATTTCAACTATTTGGCCATCACCTAAAAAAACATTGGTATGAATTGAGCGGTAGCCATTAGGTTTGGGTTGGGCAATCCAGTCCCGCACCCCTAAGTGAGGCACCGGATGCCACAATTTATGAACCAACCCCAGAGCCAAATAACATTCCTTAACATCATCGGTGATAATTCTTAGGGCCATTAGATCGTGAATATTATTAATATCCCGCTCATTTTCAGGCCGCAATAATTTGCGCCACAGACTATAGAGGTGTTTGGATCGACCATCAACTTTGGCCCGAACCCCTTCTTTTGCTAACTCCTCAAGAATGGTTCGCTTCAATTTTTTGATCCTTTCTCCGGCTCGCTTGTAATGGGAAGCTGAATAATTAATTAGCCATTCATAATCGGCCGGAAAACAATACATAAAGGCCAAATCCTCCAACTCACCCTTGACCTGCCCCATACCCAGTCGCTCTGCCAGAGGAGCATAAACCTCTAGGGTTTCTTCGGCAATGCCAAATTGCTTATCGGGGGGTAGATGTTCTAACGTTTCCATATTATGATAACGATCGGCCAATTTGACAAAGACTACCCGCAAATCCCGAGACATCGCTAAAAACATCTTGCGCAAATTTTCAATAAACTGTTCATTATTAGAACCACGCAACCGAACCCGGCTTACCCTAGTTAAACCATCAACCAGACTGGCCATTTCTTTACCAAACTGTTTCTTAATGGTGTCAATCTTGGCCGGAGTATCTTCGATAACATCATGTAACAGACCAGCTCCAATCGAAATTGAATCAAGACGCCAGTCAGCAACAATTCCTGCTACCGCCAAGCCGTGGGTGATCACCGAATCACCGGATAGTCGTTTCTGATCCTTATGGTGCTGAAGGGCAAAATTATAGGCTTTTTTAATCAAATCTTGATCGGCTCTTGGGTGATAATTGACCACTCGATCAAGTAATTGCTCAATAGTAATAGTCTTGGATTTCCTTATCATGTCTTTTTAACTTCTTTCAATTTCAATTCTAGGTTCTCCCGACCTTGATAACGATTAACGATCAAATTAAAAGCTAAATCAATTCGATCACCAATCGCCAAGTCCTCTTGACCCAAGCCAAAACCAATCCCCGGCAAAAACAATCGGCTCGTATCAAATCGGGCCGGAGTTTTTTCAATTTTTCTGGTTTGACTATCATCAAGGACTAATTTCAGATGATCACCATTACGGCCTACCCGAACTAAATTTTTAACAATCACCCCAGGAGTGTAAAAAAGCGGTTCCGGATTACCAAGACCAAAGGGAGAAAAACGATTTATTTTTTCCCAAAAACGATAGTCAAGATCAGCAAAACTTACCGCCGCGTCAATTGTTAGACTAGGCTGAAACAGCCTGGTGTTAATCTCTTCGTTTGCCAAGGAAGTTAATTTTTTTCTAACCTGCGGCCAATCCGCCTTTTTAACCGTAAAACCGGCCGCCAGAGGATGACCACCAACCTCAACCAGCTCATCAATTGTCTTTAGCGCCTTAATAATATTGAAGCCCTTAATAGAGCGGCAAGAGGCCCGACAAAAACCATCCTCGGTTGATAAAACAACGCTGGGCCGAGAAAAGCGCTCCGTTAATCTGCCAGCAACTAAACCAATAATACCAGGGTGAAAAGAGGAGTCTTTGGCAAAAATTATTTTTTCCTTCTCCTGTTTGTTTTTGGTGATCGCCAGGGCGGCTTTTTCAAGAGCCTGATCAGTCAGGACTTGCCGCTCCCGATTAGCCGAATCTAGTTTTTGGGCTAGCCTTTTAGCCCGATCCCGATTAGTAGTACAAAGCAGTCTAACAGAGTCCATGGCATCATAAAGCCGACCCATGGCATTAAGCCGGGGAGAAAGCAAAAAGCCCAAATGATAAACCGACAGCTCCTGATCTTTAATTCCAGCCTGATCCATTAAAGCTTTTAGCCCCAAACAGTCAGTTTCGGTCAAGACCCCTAAACCAAACTTAACTAAACTTCGATTAATTCCCAAAAGGGGCATCATGTCGGCCACTGTCGCCAAGGCAACCAAATCCAGGGCATAATCCCTTTGGCCAGTGATTTCCCGAGCTAAAAACCAGGCCACTGCCGCTCCACAAACCTGATCGCTCCAGAGAATTGTTTTTGCTTCAGGTAAAGTTTTTTCTTTAGTGTGATGGTCAGTAATAATTACTGCCACCCCCAAGGCGGTAATTTTCTCTACCACCTCATGAGCAACAATGCCATTGTCAACGGTAATTACCAGCCCAATATCAGGATACTGCCGATAGAGTTTTTTAAAAGAAGCAAAACTAAGACCATATCCTTCAGCTCGATCAGGAATAAAGGGAATGGCCTCGATTCCCGATTGCCACAATGCCTGCCAAAGCAGACTGGTGCCGATAATGCCGTCGGCATCATAATCACCCCAAATCAGAACTTTCTTATTCTTTGCCTGTGTGGATAAAATGGCTTGATAGGCTCGATTAATTTTAGCCTGAACAATGCCGGCGTCTTGAGGAAGAATTTTGGCCGGATCAGGAGGAGAAAAAAAAACTTTTTCTTGCTTAATAGCCCGGCTAGTAAGCAAAAAATTAATAATTTCCTCTTGCCGTTCTCGTTTAGTTCCTGTCTTGGGGGTGAACTTAACTTGCCAGTCTTTCATGATAGAATGAATTTATTAGCCATTGATTCCTTTCTTAGTGTCTTTATTATAATGAAAAAGGCGATAATTACCAAAGATCTTTATCAAAAACTTCCTCCAGAAAGCGTTAGTATTCTGAAAAAAATTTATCGGGCCGGTTTTGACATTTTTTTGGTCGGCGGGGCGGTTCGCGATCTTTTACTTGGCCTTCCTATTGGAGATTTAGATTTTGCCACCCTGGCTCCACCAAAAAAAATCCAAGAACTTTTCCCCAACAGTTTTTACGACAACGCTTATGGTACGGTTAAAATACCCCAGCAAAAACGCCAAATTGAAATCACCACTTTCCGGTCTGAATCCGGCTACCAAGATCATCGCCATCCAGATAAGGTTTCCTGGGGAAAAACTATCGAGGAAGATCTCTCCCGCCGAGATTTTACTATTAACGCTCTTGCTCTGGGGGTAAGGGCAAAAGAAAAAATCTTCCAGCCAAAATTAGTTGATAAATTTTCCGGCCAGAAAGATTTAGAAAAAAAGCTAATCCGCGCCGTTGGCAATCCCGAAGAGCGCTTTGCTGAAGATGCCCTAAGGCTATTGCGAGCCATCCGGTTATCAGCCCAACTTAATTTTAGCATTGAAAACAAAACCTTATCGGCCATTAAAAAACAAGCCCTGTTAATTGAAAATGTTTCTTGGGAAAGAATTCGCGAAGAGCTTTTCAAAATTCTTTTGACCGATCAGATCGAATTGGCCTTTGAAACTCTAAGAACCACCGGATTAATTAACCACCTTTTACCGGAATTAATCAAGGGTTACCAAATGGCTCAAAAAGGCCATCATCTTTGGGGGGTTTGGAAACACTCTCTGCTTTCAGCCCAATACTGCCCTAAACTTAACCCGGTTGTTCGACTGGCCGCCTTAATTCACGATATCGGCAAACCAATCGTCGTCAAAGACGAAAACGGCCAAAGAACTTTTCATAATCACGAGGTGGTTAGCGCTTCCCTGGCTCGCCAAATTGGCCAAAGGTTAAAACTATCCAAAAAAGATTTAAACCGTCTAGTTAAATTAGTTCGCCATCATCAGTTTTCTGTTTCCGAAGAACAAACCGACAAAGCCATTAAACGCTTTATTCGCCGAGTCGGACCGGAAAATATTCCCGACATGTTGGCATTACGGACTGGAGACCGCTTGGGCAGTGGCGCCAAAGAAACTTCCTGGCGAACCGAATTATTCAAAAAAAGATTAATTGAAGTTCAAAGGGAGCCTTTCTCAATTAAAGACTTAAAAATTAACGGCCGCGACGTTATGAAAACTCTAAATATACCTCCCGGACCAAAAGTAGGCCAAATTCTAGCCAGCCTTTTTGATCAGGTTGACAACAAACAGCTAGCAAACGACAGAAAAATTCTTTTGGCTAAACTAAAAGAACAATCCGGCTCCAAGTCTAAAAACTAACGACTATTTCTGCCTTACTTTTTGCCAAACCACCAAAAGCGGCACCGCCAAAAGGGTTGACGAATAAGTCCCCAGAATAGTACCGACCAGCAAAGCAACAGCAAACCAAGTAATCGTTTCTCCACCCAAAAGCAAAATAGCCACCAGCATGAAAATAATTGTCCAAGAATTATTAATGTTGCGCACCACCGTAGCACCGATAGCTTCATTGGCGGTTTTTTCAATATCGGAAGAGTGAAAAGATTGTTTTAGCTGGTCGCGAATATAGCCAAAAGTAACCACGGTATCATAAACCGAGGTGGCCAAAGTGGTTAAAGCGGCAGTAATAAACAAAGAATCTACCGGAGCAGCCAAAAACCGCCCCAAAAAAGAAAAAATTCCCAAAAGAATTAAGTTGTCATGAACCATGGCAATCACTGCTATCAAGCCAAAATTTAAATCGCCAAATCGCCAGGCAATAAAAGCAAGTATTAAAATTATTGTTAAGCCAATTGCCAGCAGGGCTTTTTTAAATAGTTCCTTACCAAAGGTTGGTCCAACAGTTTCATCGCGCAAAACCTGACCGCCTCGATTCTGAAAAAAGGCCACAACTTGATCTTTTTCCTTCCAACCACCCTCAAAACGAATTAATAGGCTCCCCACGCCTGTTTGTTGAATTTGACTAACCGATAAACCGTTCTCTTCTAAATTTTTCCTTACCTGATCTGGGTTTTGTTCCCGGCCCGGCAGTACCTCAACCAAAGAACCGCCAATAAAATCAACCCCCAAAACCAAACCAAAGCGGACTAAACCATAAATCGAGGCCAAAATTAATAAACTAGAAAAAATAAAACTGATAAAACGGTATTTGATAAAGTTCATAGTTTAATTTTAAATTTCTAATTTCTATTCAATTTTTATTGTCTAAATTTTTAAAACATTAAATCATTAGAAATTCATTAAAAATTAAGAATTACTTACTAAACACTCTCATTAAATTTCTGGTAACAACAATTCCGGTAAAAAGTGACACAATTACCCCCAAACTCAGGGTTAAGGCAAAACCCCGGACCATGCCGGCCAAAGGCAAAAATGACCAATCGAAAGGGTTGAATAAAACAAAACCAGCAATTAAGGTGCAGATGTTAGCATCCTTTATTGAGTCCCAGGCCTTGCCAAAAGCTACTTCTCGGGCCACTTGGTAGCTTTTACCAGTACGAAGCTCAGCTCTTAGTCTTTCAAAAATAACAATATTAGCATCAACCGCCATGCCCACCGAGAGAACAAAGCCGGCAATTCCGGGAAGGGTAAGAGTAATAGGAATTATCCGATATAAGAAAAAAGACGCTAAGGCATAAATAAATAAAGAAAAACAGGCAAACAGTCCTAAACTGCCGTAAAAAGCTAAAGTAAAAATTGCTACCGCCGCCAAACCGACTAGACCAGCAATGATGCTTTTTCGAATTGATTGGTCACCCAGGGTGGCTTCAACAGTTTTTTGACTAACCAAATCTAGGGAAACCGGCAGCGCTCCGGCATTAAGTTGGGCCGACAGTTTTTTGGCTTCATCAAGGCTGAATTGGCCGCTAATTAAGGCCTGACCCTGGGTAATTGGTTCTTCAACAACAGGAAAAGATAGGGGAACCTCATCTAAAAAAATCGCCAAAATTTGACCTTGAACTTCTTGAGTAATTTGAGCAAATTTTTCTCTACCCTGATCGGTAAATTCCAAAGTAACCACCGGCTGGTTCGTGTTAGGATTAAAGTCAACCCCGGAGGATTTTAAGTCGGCTCCGGTTAAGTCGGTGACCACAAATCCGGCCGAAACCGAAGCCTCATCGGCCTGACGACGAAAATCAAGTTGAGCAGTCTGACCAACCAGAGCAATTGCCTCTTTTGTATCCTCAACTCCCGGAAGCTCAACAATAATTCTTAAAATTTCATCCTCCCAGGCCGATTGCACCAGGCTTTCCGAAACACCATAAATGTCAATTCTTCTCCTGATGTTTTCCGTTAAAGCCTCCGTCAAGCGGTTTCTTTCCTCAATGGCCAAATCTTGGCTTTGAGCCTCAAAAACCAAGTGACTGCCACCGGCCAAATCTAAACCCAAATGCAGGGGATAAGAGGTGGGAATGGGTGTACCCAATAAATAAATCGTGGGGTGAGGGATATTAATTTGGCCCTCAATTGATCGGCCAAAAATATTTTTTGACCAAGAAACTTGATTAGGCAGATTAACATAAAAAAGTAAAACGGCCAAAATAAGAATAACAATAAAAATTTTAACTGGTTTCATTTTAAAAAAACAATCAGCTTAAAAGATGGCTTTCACTACCCAAGATGGTAAACCGAGGCGCCATCAACAGACTGGTTAAAAAGGGGTCTTTTCCCGAATAGCGAAAGCGAAATTCTGTCTCATTCATGACTGAATAATTTATTTCCCGCCCTCTTGCTTTTTCCTCCTGAGCTACCAGGGATGACAGTTCAGGCATAATTACTTCGCCAACAAAAAAAATATCGATTTCTTCTTTCTCGACCGGTAAGTTTTGGGCAAAATTTTTGGAAAAAAAGACCCATTTTATCCTGCCTAAACGAGACTGATTATTAATCATCGCTCGACCCAGGCCGACGGTCTTTAATATGAGCAATAATAATGCTTCATAATGAACGAAATCTTTATTTAAATAGAAATAAATTCTATTGCCCCTCTTCTCGCTTTTTAACAAACCCGCTTCTTTCAGGTTCTCCAGTTCTCGACGAATGGCATTGATCTGTTCCCCTAGACGACGAGACAATTGTCGACCATAAAAAAGTTTGTCGGGTTGAAAAAAAAACGTCTGAAGCAGTTTAACTCTAACTTTAGAAACAAAAAAATTACGAAGCATAAAATTAAAACTCGATCGTGTTACCGGCTGGCACAATCTGAACCCAAATCAACCCCCGATTCAAGCGAATTTCGGCGCCGGAATTATCAAAAAATCTTGTTCTGCTTTCTCGAAAATCTTTTTCCCAGGTTCCCTTTTCGACTTGTCCATCCTGAAAAACAAATAATTGGCCTTCACCAAGAGTATCATAAAGAAGGTGTTTTTTATCACCAACTGGGCCCCGCTCTCTGGTTAACTGAATAATAACCACCTTTGCCAACAAGGCCTCATCAGCAACAAAGTCTTTGTGGGGCGAACCGCCGTTAATCCGTTGGTAATTGTTGCCTTCTTTATCGTACTGCCAAATCACATCATAACTAGGCTGGTTTTTCCAAAAATAAACCCCAATTTGGTTAACCTCTCCTCGATCGACTAGCTTTGCCTCCTCCTTAAAAAGCCAAGAGCGAAAATTTTTATCCCAATCGTCACCGGAAACCGAGGTTTTAGCGGCCAAACCTCGCTGAGCCGCTTTATCCCACAGGGCCACGGTGTCGCAATACACAGTATGTTCCGTGGCCACATTGGCTCCCAACCGAGTATCTCGCCGACACTCATTGTAAGAAAGAGAAAATTGGTTGAAATCACTCCAAGTCCCCTCATTCATCCAGCCATATTGGCGAATTTGACAAAGAGCTTTAGCCTCCTCGTGGACAGTTGGATCACCGCACTCGCCGGCACCGCCAACATGAGTATAAAGCGGATAATCCCCATATTCCGAAACCCAATCAAGAAAATAGGTCCGCGCAGAACGAACCGGACCAATGTCGTATTTTTGCTCATCTGGCAAGGCCGCTCCACAATAAAAAACACCCAAGAACCTGGTAATACCACCTTCTGCCACCGCCTCATAAACTACATCGGCCCGAGACAGACCGGATTGAGGTCTAGAGTCAAGATGGTTTTCAATTGTTACTGTTAGCGGCCGACGAGCTTGCCAAATATCTCTTTCTGTTTTGGTAAAATAAGCCCCGTTGATAGGACACTCTTGATCTTTGGGCCCCAGGGCTTCGGTAACATTTTGCCCATCTCGATCAGTGGGAGCAATAACCATAGGTTCCTGATTAAAATAACCAAAAACCGCCCAAGAAAAACCGGTAACAACTAAATATAAGGCCACCCCACCACCAATAAGAATTTTCTTTGACTTATTCATTATTGCCTTTTGTTAATCGCTTCTTTAACCGCCATTTTTTCTTCCTTAGAAAAAGAGTCATCTGTTTTTCCGAGAGTAATAATTTTAGCATAAAGCCTGGTCCCTTCCCGGCTATGGAAGCTAGAAATAACTATACCACTGTTTTCCTTGTCTAACAAGGTCAAGGAAAAGCTTTGGTTGCCGCCGGTTTGATTAAATGGATTATACCGAACCAAAGCCATCTTCTGAAAATAATTCTTAGCCTTATCTTCAATAAGAGAAATCTTATTCCGGTTTAACCCAACCTCTTTGTTACTTTTTTCCTGATCAGCAAGAATTTTTTGAATAATTTTATCTAGAGAACCTGATCCAACCCCCCTAGTTAGTTTTTGATAGCGGCGAATTGCCAAAACTAAAAAAATGGTTAGCGCCGATAACCAAAAAAAAACTACCAACCAAACAATGTTCAAACCGGTAAGAAAATCCTCGGAAAACACCTTGTCCTTATAATAACTTTCTTCCAATAATAATGTCAACAAAAAAAGAATAATGGCTAAATGGCTATATGGTTAGATATTATATTGTTATATTGTTTGAGTTGCCGCACCCGCAACGCCAGCAAGCTGGCGGACGAAGAATCTCGACCGGGACAAGAAAAAACAGTTTTTCCTCTTTCTTCTTGCAAAGTAGCCTTGTTTAGGCTAAGATAAGGCTGATGGTCAAGAAAACAAGAAAAGAAAAACAGGCCGCTGACCTAAGAAAGAAAGATTATTCCGTTCTGCCCAAAAACCTCCCAGAGCAGTCCAATGCTTTTTCTCTAGACAATGCCTCCTGGATTAAAAAAGACCTAATCAAAAGCTTTGCTCTGGCTTTTATTGTTCTGATTTTTCAGCTTGTGCTATACTGGCAGTTGAAATAGGAACAGCTTTTGTCAGTTAGTTTAAAATTTTATCAATCTGCCCAGAAGGGGGTGACAAGAATGACCTTTTATTGCGTTAAGTGTCGCGAAAAGAAAGAAGTTGACAACTACGAAACCGTTACCTGGAAAAACGGTCGTCGAGCCGCTAAGACCAAGTGTCCAAACTGCGGTACCGGTATGTACCGAGTTTTGCCCATGGCATAAGCGGTTCATAAAGGAAAGTTGTTTCTTTCTAAAACAACCCAAAACAACTCACTTGTTTTTCTGTTCGAAAATAACTAACAATTAAGACAAGTGGGTTTTTTGGTGTTTTTTTATTATAGAGGCTTTTTTTACACCACCCAATTGTCAATTCAATCAAGGGTTGTTTGCCCTCCTGGAAGCATTATAATTGGCCACTCCTTAATATCAATCACCCCGGTTGACCGATCGATTTCCAGCCCCACCAAAAGCCCCCTGGTCACTTCCGGAGAAAAATATTGATCAAAAACAAAATTACCTAAAGAATAATAAATTATTTTGTCCCGATAGATTTCCTTTTGCTGGATAACATGGGGGTGGCTTCCAATAATCAAATCCACTCCCCGATCAATAAAATCTCTGGCCAGTTCTTCAATGGCCGGACCGGCTTGAGGTTGATATTCATTACCCCAGTGAGCATAAAGGATCAGCCAATCAACCCTTCCCTTTAAAGAGGCTATGTCTTCTTGGGCCGCCAGTAATCCTCCTTCCTGAAACTGGTTGTAATTGGCAAAACCAAAGCTTAAAGAACCAACTTTTCTAACCAGGGTCCTATTTTCATCATCGCCAGCAAAACCAAAAAAGTCCACCCCTGCTCTAGACAAATACCGCCTGGTAGCTTCCAGGCCGGTTTGACCAAAATTTAAAATATGGTTATTACCCAAACAAACAACACTAATATTGTGATTGGTCAATAATGGGGCAACTCGAGGATCAAAGGTGAAAATAAAGTTTTCTGGCGTACCCGGTACCGTTCCCAAGCTAACTGAGGGATTATCGGTAATTGGCCCTTCCAGGTTAGCAACGACCAAGTCATAACCAGAAAACAATCCCTCAAGATCGGCAAAAACAAACTCATAACCCTTTTCCTCAGCAAAAAAACGGATATGCCGATCAAACATTAAATCACCACCAAAAAGAATTTTCGCCTTCTCAGCTAATTCCCCAACATCTTCTTCAAACCGCCACGCCTCTTCTTCGATCGGACCAAAGACCCCTCTTTGGTCAAAAAAAGAGGGGTTTCTAACTATTAAAAATATTGCCAAAAACAAAACTAAAACCAATAACAATCCGGCTACCGCTTTAATGGCAAGACTTTTCATTTTATTGTTTTTATTAATTATGGGTAAAACGTTGAGAGCGAAAATTTAGGGCTTCGGCTAAATGATCTTGACTGATTTCTTTTTGGGAAGACAAGTCGGCAATAGTTTGAGCAACTTTAATGGTTCGATAAAATCCCCGCGCCGAAAGAGCCAAATTTTCCGAAGCCTCAGTTAATATCTGCCATGACTGATGGCTCATTTGACAATACTTTTTTACTTCTCGACTACCCATTTCAGCATTACAACTTAACCGACTGCCAGCAAAGCGCTGGCGCTGACATTCACGAGCCCTCTCTACTCCCATCCTAATTTGATAAGAGTCTTTTCCGCTTACTTTTTGAATTAACTTCTTAACCGGCACCGCCGGCACCTCAACATAAAGATCAATCCTGTCCATTAACGGCCCCGATAGTCGCTTCTGATAACGGTTAATTTCAGCCGGAGAACAACGACAAGCTTTCTTGGGATCCCCCAAGAAGCCGCAAGGGCAGGGGTTAGAAGCGGCAATCAAAGAAAATTGAGCCGGATAAGTAAAACGACCCCGAGACCGAGCAATGGTAACAAAACCATCTTCCATTGGCTGTCTTAGAGCTTCTAAAACGTGGCGAGGAAATTCCGGTAATTCATCCAAAAACAGCGTCCCCCGATGAGCCAGAGATACTTCGCCCGGCAGGGGAAAACTACCACCGCCAATTAAACCAACTCGAGAAACACTGTGGTGCGGATTTCTAAAGGGGCGCTGGCTAACCAATCCACCGTCAAGACTACCGGAAACAGAATAAATCTTAGTTGCTTCCAGCACCTCCTCCTCAGTCATGGCAGGCATAATTCCCGGTAGGGCTCGAGCCAAAAGCGTTTTTCCTGAACCAGGCGGACCAAATAAAAATAAATTATGACCTCCGGCGGCGGCAATCTCTAAGGCTCTCTTGGCCTGGTTTTGACCATTAATGTCGGAAAAATCTACCTCCGCTTCCGGGTGAGCAATAATCACTTTTTTAAGATCCAAGGGTTTAATTAAAGAAACTTTATTAAAATGAAGCAACAACTCTTTCAGGTTCCTGGCAGGAAAAATATCTAAATCTCTAATAATTTCCACTTCATTGGAATTAGCCAAAGGAATAAAAACCTGCTTTTCTTTTATCTGGCGGGCATATAAAACTGCCGATAAACAACCATTAACTCGACGAAGATCACCGTTTAAAGACAACTCCCCTAAAAATAATCCCTCCAGGGGTTCCTTTAATTGGCCAGAGGCCTTTAATATTCCCAAAGCAATTGGCAAATCATAAAATGTCCCCACTTTGGGGATATCAGCCGGAGCCAAATTAACGATTATTTTATGACCAGGAAAGTCAAAGCCGGAGTTGCCAATAGCGCTCCTAACCCTTTCTTTTGCTTCCTCTACCGCCTTGTCAGCCAAACCCACCACAACAAAACTGGGAAGGCCTTGATTAGAAACATCGACCTCAATATCAACCCCAACAGCTCCCAAACCAAGAATTGCCGCCGAAGATGCCCGAGCCAACATAAAAACAGATTACTCCCAAAAAAAGGCCATCGTCAAGAAGAAAAAACCCAATTTGAAAAGCTCTTAAGAAAATAAGCCAGATTCTGTTTTAAAAAGGGAAATCTATCTTATGCTCCAAACTCAAAGATTATGGCGAAAGCGGCCATCTTTACTTTGGATTGCAACCGGGAGGATTGCCTCATCCGCCAAGGGCGGACGCATCGCCTTTGGCGATCGTTTCACCCCCACCTTTTCTTTTAAAAAAGGCAAGACTCGTCTCTGCGGCTCTAACTGTCCCTGCCCTAAAATAGGCAAGTCCCCCAAACCTTAATTGGGGCACCGGGCTTTCTGTTGTCTGGACTTTCCTCCATTAACCGGTAAACCGATCAATGGTATCCCTTCTTCTTAAGAGCCAGTCAATTATAACAAAAAGAGGGGCCAAACACTAGTCCATGCGGGTAATACGGGGCAAAACTGTTTCTTCAATAACAACTTTAATAATTAAAATTGTTGGTAAAGCAAAAATCGCCCCAACGGCTCCGGCCAAACGAAAGCCAACCAACAGTCCCAACAGGGTAATAATCGGATTGATGCCTGTCGCCCCCTGCATTATCTTGGGGGTAATCAGGCTATTCTCTAACTGTTGAATAACCAAAAAAACTAAAGCGGCCAAAACAGCCATTAAGGGGTTGATGGTAAAACCAATAACGATGGCCGGAATTGCCGCCAGAACTGGACCAATATTGGGCAAAACCTCTAATAACCCTGCCAAAAAAGCCAAGGGCAAAGCATAGGGAAACCTTAAAAGCAATAAAACCAAATAAGTTAACAAGGCAACAATTAGCATTAACAAAAGCTCGCCCCAAAGCCAGCGGCCAACTTCTCTTTCGGCCCTTCTAATAATTATTTCCACTTTCCGAGTTCTTTTTTTACCAAAAAACTGCTCTAGGCGAGAAGGCAATTTCTTTCTATCTAAAATTAAATAAAAGCTTACCACCAAAACCGAAAAAACCTGGACTAAATTACCAAAAATTGTTTGAGTTATCCGAAAAATATTACCGGAAAGAGGTAAAATATTTTTAAAAGGATCTTGAATCATTGTCGATAACCAATCTCCCGCCCCAGCGGTTTCGGCTAATTTAACAATTTGCTGTAAAAGCAAGCCGCCCTGTTGCGATAAGGGACCGGCTAAAAGAAAAATCGCTAAAACAAGAAAACCGAAAAAAGCCAAATAGTTTAGTAAAACCGCCAAAATCCTGGGCACTCTTAGTTTTTCCAGCTTGTTAACTCCCGGCCCTAAGGCCAACATTAACAAAACCCCAACATAAAAAAGAAGAATAATATCCCTAATTAAATAGGCAGACCAGAATAAAAACAAAACCACTAAAATAAAAAAAATGGTTTTATGAGAAATCTCAACTTTTTTAATCATAATAATTATTTCTTAATATACCACTGATCAACCGCTTTGACTACTGCCGACAGCCAGCCCTTTTTTTCAATAGAAAACCAATTAACTTGCTTGTTTTTTTTAAACCAGGTTAACTGGCGTCGGGCATACTGCCGCTCAGCTCTTTTCCAGCCATCAACAACATCATCTAAAACTTGATCTTTCTGATTGGGTGGAGTCTGAAAATATTCTTGCCACTGGCGATAACCAATCGTTTCTCCCAAAACACTATTATCAAAACTAAATCTTTTTAAAAGCTCTTCTATTTCTGCCCCCAACCCCATTTCGAGTCTTTTTTTAACTCTTTGGCTAATTTTTTGATCTAATTTCCCAATAGCGGCTGTTAGGCCCAACCAAAAAACCTGTTCTTTGTCTAGGACCAAACCACCGCCCTCTCCAAATTTTTCCCCATCTTGTCTGGGGTGAGCGACTTCAATTACCCGAATCAACCGTCTTGGGTTGTGTCGATCAGAATAATTCATTCTATTAAACCGATTAGGATTTACTTTTTGGGCTCGTTTCTGAAGCCTGTCGACCGTTAACCCCTCTAACTTTTTGCGAAAAGGCCAATCGGGGGTAATGCCAATAGTATCAACCCCTTCTAATAAACCCTTAAGATAAAATCCGGTTCCCCCAACTAAAATTGGTAATTTCTTTCTTTGCCAAATGGCCCTTATTACCGGAGTGGCCACTCTAATATAATCAGCCACGCTAAAACGGTAATCGGGCCAAACTACATCCAGCAACCAAATCGGCACTCCCGAAACTAAATAATAGCCAATTTGATATCTTTCCTTCTTTATTCCCAGTTTTGAGTTTTGAGTTTTGAATTTAGAGTTTACCGGTAAGTCCTTCCCGGTCCCAATATCCATCCCTCGATAAATTTGCCGTGAGTCGGCGTTAACCAATTCTCCAGTAAATTTTTTCGCCAGTTCTATCGCCAAAGCAGTTTTCCCCATTGCTGTCGGACCACAAACTACCAATAATTTATTCATTGTCTCTTCTCCCCAGCCAACATTCTAAACAAAGTCTTTTTTGGGGTAAACCAATAGCCAAAATCATCTCATCCACTGTTTGATACTTAAGAGAAGTTACTCCCAGCTCTTGACCAAGCAAAGAAACCATTTCGCCATAATCAGAGCCCTTATCATCAACATAGCCCCCAGCCTCTTGATCGGTAACTCTTCGACCAACAAGTTTAGCCAGGATTCGTCTTGTTGCCAGCTCCTTTCTGGTTCTGGTTGAAAGGCAATAGCGGCAAGGAAACATCAAGGGTGGACAGGCGATCCTCACATGAACTTCTTTGGCACCACTTTGCCAGAGCTTTTTCACTCCCTGGTTTTTCAATTGAGTTCCCCTAACAATAGAATCATCACAAACAATAATTCTTTTGCCCTTAATAACTTCCCTAATTGGAATTAGTTTCATTTTGGCCACTTGATCTCTGGTTTCTTGCAAAGGGGGGGTATAACTTCTGCCATAACCGGCGGTATATTTTACCAACGGCCGCCGATAGGGAAACCCGGATGCTCTGGCATATCCTAAAGCATGAGCAATACCCGAATCAGGTACTCCGGTAACCAAATCAGCCCTTATATTATCCGCCCTGGCCAAATTTTCTCCGCATCGCTCCCGAACCAACTCAACCGATTTACCATTATAAGAAGAGGCCGGAAACCCACTATAAATCCATAAAAAAGCGCAAATTTTTTCCTTCTTTTGGCCAGGAATCTTTTTTTGCCACCCCTTCCTGGTTAACAACACTGTTTCTCCTGGAAGAAGCTCTTTTACCGAAACAAGCCCCAAACTGGCAAAGGCGCTATTTTCCGAAGCCACCGCCAGGGTTTCCCCCTTTTTGGCAACTACTAATGGGGTTCGACCCAAACCGTCTCGAATAGCATAAACTCCCTCTTTGGCTAAAATCAACAAAGAAGCTGATCCGGAGATTTTTTCAAAAAAATACTTTATTCCCTCAAGAATATTATTTCGGCTGGCGATTAATTTTCCGATCACCTCAACAGAATTAATCTGACCACTCGACATTTCCGAAAAACTTCTCCCTCTTGACATAAGCTCTTTAGCCAACTGGCGTTTATTAGCCAAAAGACCATTAAAAACCAGGGCAAAAGTACCAAAGGAAGCAGAAATAATAATTGGCTGTGGCTCCAAGTCAGAAATTACCCCAATGCCCGAATTGCCTTTTAGTTGAGGCAATTCGTCAACAAACTTTGATTTAAATTGAGAGGTGCCAATATTATGAATGCTTCTTTTAATCCGACTATTAAAAACCGCCAGACCGGCTCGCTGGGCACCCAAATGAGAGTGATAATCGGTACCATAAAACAAGTTCTCTGAACAATCTTTTCTGGAAATAACGCCAAAAAGGCCACTCATAATTTAACTTTATCACGAAAAGCTTAACCGTTAATTAACTGGTCTAAAATTTGCCAGCGGCGTTTTTTTTCAGACCAGGAAACATCATCTTCCAGTTTGGCCGCTTCTGTTTGCGGTCGGGGAGAGTACTTGTTAATATAGGCTTTATTAAAATTAATCTCCCGACAAAGGCTAACAGTATTTTGAAATTGTTCTTCTGTCTCTCCGGGGAAACCAACAATAATATCAGTACTTATTTTGATTTCTGGAATTGTTTTTTTTATTTTTTTGACCAGTTTAATATATTGAAGCGCGGTATATTTTCTGTTCATTATTTTCAACATATCATCATCCCCCGATTGAACCGGTAAGTGAAGCTGACGATCAACCCTGCTCAAAGTTAAAGCCCGAATAATATCATCGTCTAAATCTTGAGGATTAGAGGTTAAAAAAGATATTTTTTTTAAACCTTTTAAATCGTTTAGTTTGGCCAATAGAGCGGCAAAGGGGGTCCCAAATTTTGTTTCTTTTCTTAAAAATACCAAATCTTTTTCTTTTAAGTCCTTGCCATAGCTGTTAACATTTTGGCCTAAAAGCAAAATATCTTGATAGCCAGAAATTATGGCCTGATTAACCTGACAGATTATCTTCTTGGGTAAAAAAGATTTTTCCCGGCCTCGAGCATGGGGCACCACACAATAAGTACAAAAATTATTACAACCTTCCATAATTGGAACATAAACCGGGTTGGTCGTTTTTCTTTTAACCCTATCTTGCTCAACCTTAACCCGCCAGTACCGGGCGATAAATTCTGGCCAAAAAGCGGTTCTAATAAAATGATCAACTTTTTGACCAAGCTTGCCGTAAAGATATTTTTTGTTATGATAAAGAAAACAACCGGAGACAATAATTATTGGCCGCTTGGTTTTTTGACTTAGATTATGAACTAGACCAATCGCTCTGTCTTCGGCTGATTGGCGAACAGCGCAAGAGTTAATCACTACTAAATCGGCTCGCTTAATTTCCCGGCTCTCTCTTAGACCAGCCTGATCTAGAAAACTGGCAATTTTCTCCGAATCAGCCTCATTGGCTTGACAGCCAAATGTTTTAATGTAGTAGGTTTTTGCCTTAGCCAACATCTTAGAAACCAATAAATAGGTAGGTCCGAAGCTATCCGACCCCAGGGGTCGGATAGCTTCGGACCTTCAAAAATAATTTTTAAAAACAAAAAACTTTTAGTCCAATTCTACTACTCAAGCAACAAGAAGACCAATCAAAACAAACGGGAGGTTTATTCAATAAAATGAACCTTGTCTTTTTCGTAGTCTTGATCAGAATGGGGTGGTTTTTTCTCAGCAGGATAACCAATCGGAAACGTGGCAATAACACGAAAATTATCAGGGATATCAAGTATATTTTTGATATAGGCTTCACTGCTTTCTCCTCGGTTCGTCTTTGAGTCTCGATTTTGCACCCAGCAAGTCCCCAAACCCTGATTAACTGCTTCAAGATAAATATGGGCTCCAGAAATGGCCGCATCTTCTAACCATTCTCTAGACAAAGCTTCATCGGCACAAACTACAATTGCCAGAGGAGCTTGAGCAATGAAGGAACCCCAAGGAGTAGCCTGAGACAATTGATTTAAAACTTCTTTGTTTCTCACCACCCAAAACCGCCAAGGGTTTTTGTGGTTAGCCGAAGGAGCAAATTGAGCCGCCTTCAAAATCGCTTCTATTTTCTCTTCTTCAACCGGTCTATCTTGATAGGCGCGAACACTGCGCCGCTTTCTAATTACCTCGGCAACTTTATTCATCTTTTTTTAAGTATAGCACAAGCCTCTTTAACGAAGGTCCGAAGCTATCCGACCCCTGGGGTCGGATAGCTTCGGACCTTTAGAATTCAACATCAACTCTCCCCAAACCCACCCTATCTTCCCGTCTTAAATTCCACCACTTCATCGCCTATAAATTGATAATCGCGCCCCTCAAATCTGGTTTTCCCCAAAAGACGACACCTAGCCCAGCCGTCAAAACTAACAAAATCAGAAAAAGAAACCACTTCGGCTTTAATAAAGTTTTTCTCAAAGTCAGAATGAATCACCCCTGCCGCCTGAGGAGCCAAGGTGCCCCTGGGGATTGTCCAGGCCCGAGCCTCTTTCTCGCCGGCAGTATAGAAGCTAATTAAGCCCAGATTTGCATAAGCTTTCTTAATTAATAGCTCAAGACCGGAATGGCTTGTCCCCAAACTGGCTAAGTATTCGGTTTTTTCCTCTGGAGACAGTTGCGCCAATTCCGCCTCGACCTTGGCACAAATTGGCACTACTCCCCAATCAGGAAAATTAGCCATTACCTCATCCAATCGACCAAGGTCAACCTCATCAATATTTAACACAATCATATAGGGCTTAGCGGTTAGCAAGAAAAAACTATTCAAAGCTTTTCTCTCTTGGTCTTCCCAATCCTGATTGACTGGCAGTAATTCTTTTTCTAGTATCGCCTCAATCTTCTGGGCTAATTGATAACGAAAAACTTCTTCTTTATCACCGGTCTTGGGTTTCTTGGCCGTTACTTTACCAATAGTCTCCAGATCTTTAAGAATTAGTTCGGTCTTAAGAGTTTCTAAATCGCTTTGAGGGTTAACTGAACTAGCCTTTTCAACATTGCTATCAGTAAAGTTGCGCAAAACATAGCAAATCAAATCTACTTCCCGAATGTGAGACAAGAATTTATTACCCAAACCTTCCCCCTGAGAGGCTCCTTTGACTAAGCCGGCAATATCAACAAACTCCACCGCCGCCGGAATAATTGCCTGGCTATTTTCAATTTTTCCTAAAACTGATAATTTTTCATCCGGCACCTCAACCACGCCAACATTAGGCTCAATGGTGCAAAAAGGGTAATTTTGCGCCCGAGCAACCTGCCGCCCCAACAAGGCATTAAAAAGTGTTGACTTGCCGGCATTGGGCAAACCAACTATCCCAACCGATAAAGACATATCCTTATTATAACCCCCAAATCAATAGGATATAATCTCTATTATGCTTTTTGATACTCACTGCCACTTAAATTTTGACGCCTTTGCCGACCAAGAAGAAAAAGTTATTACTCAGGCCCAAAAAAATAATGTCGGTTATTTTCTTGTTCCTGGAGCTAATTTAGAAAGCTCCCAAAAAGCGACTCTTTTGGCCAAAAAATATCCTAATGTTTGGGCGGCAATTGGCATTCACCCCCACCACGCCCAAGATGGGGTTGATTTTAAAAAGCTGGAAAATTTAATTAAAAACCCCCAAGTGACAGCGATAGGAGAAATCGGGCTTGATTACCATCAATACCGAAAAACAAAACATAAAAATTACCAAATTGACAACCAGTTTAAAAAAGATCAAAAAAATCTCTTTGTCAAACAATTAAAGCTCGCCCAAAAATACCAAAAACCAATTATTTTTCACAATCGGGAGGCCAAGGCCGATATGCTGGCAATAATCGAAAAAAATTGGCATAAGGGTTTTGAAAATCATGCCGTTTTTCACTGCTGTGAGCCCGATGAAGAGCTGTTAACCTTTGCTCAAAAACACCAAATTTTCATCGGTGTAGATGGTGATGTTACCTATTGGAACAAGAAGGCGCGCTTTATTAAAGAGGTGCCCCTAGAAAGATTGGTCCTAGAAACCGATAGCCCCTACCTAACGCCAGAACCGACCAAAAAAGAACAGCCCTTCCCCAATGAACCCCAAAATCTAAAAATAATTGCTGAATTCGTCGCCAAAACAAAAAACCTTCCCTTGGCAACAATAGCCAAACAAACCACCGTTAATGCCAAGCAACTTTTCTCCCCCTACACCTTCCAGTTTACACCTTAAAGGTGTGGTGTTGTAATAAAAAAGCGCTCAAAAACGAGCGCTTTTTTTCTGTTAAAAAGAGTCGGTTTTTATTTGACTGCTCTTTTTAAAGCTTTACCGGGACTGAATCGGGCGGCTCGATGAGCCTTCACCTTAACAGTTTCACTGCTGCCCGGAACGGTCACTTTCTTCTCTTTCACCATAGTGGTTCGGAAAGTGCCAAATCCGGAGACAACCACCTTCGATTCGCCTCGAGCCAAAGCTTTTTTAACTTCCTCCAAAAACAAATCAATCACTTCTCGAGCGTTTTTCTTAGTGGTGTTGGCTTTTTTAGCCACTTCTTCAATAATTTGACTTTTAATCATTCTTTTCCACCTCCCTTTATCAACCTAAATTATAGCGATTATTGCTGTCATTCCAAGTTTTTCTTATAAACAGGCAAGAAAAAGAATAGCCGATCAGGGTCGGGCTGTCAAGGTTAATCTTCTTCTGTTAGGGGAGCAGTTTTTTGGGCTCTAACTTCACGAATAACCGTTACTCTAATTCGACCGGCCCAGCGAGCCATTTCTTCTAACTTTTCGGCAATTTCATGAACTAAAATAGTCACTTCGTCGTCAGAAATTTGGTCAGGCTCAACCACCACTCGTACTTCCCTTCCTGCCTGATAAGCGGCCACATCAACTACCCCTGAAAATGACTTGGCCACTTCTTCAATTTTGGTCATTCGCTCAACATAGTCTTCGTGAGGCTCATAGCGAGCCGCCGGTCGAGAACCGGAGATAGCATCGGCAATCCAAACAATTGCTGACTCAATTGAAGAAAAGGGTTTATCTTCGTGATGTTCGGCGATGGTATTAACAACTTTTTCGGGCAAGTTATATTTTCTGGCTATTTCCACCCCTAAATCTACATGAGACCCTTTGCGATCAGCAACTACTTTACCAATATCGTGAAGCAGACAGCCCAAGCGGACAGTGTCAACATCAGCCTTTAATTGATGAGCAATTTCGAGGGCAATTTTAGTTTCCTCCAAGGTATGAACCAATAAGTTCTGACCATAAGAAAAACGAAACCTAAATTTGCCAATCATCGCTACCAATTCCAAAGGTAAATCGTAAACCCCAACTTCCTGGCACAATCTGGTTCCTTCTTCCAAGACAATCTTATCAACTTCCTTTTTAACCTGATCAACTATTTCTTCGATTCGATTAGGCTGAACTCGACCATCGCGGATCAATTTTTCAAGGGCTCTTTTGGCCACTTCTCGTCTTTGAGAATCAAAAGAAGATAAACGAATTTCTCCCTCTTCCTCCAAATCTAGATCCACCCCAGTGGCTCGTTCAAAAACTCGAATATTTCGGCCTTCACGCCCAATAATCTTCCCCTTAACCTCTTCTGAAGGAACCTTTATCGAAGAAACCGTATACTCGGCAGTAATATCAGTCGCCCCATGCTTCATGGCTTCAATTAAAATTTGCCGGGCTTTCTCTTCCGAGATTAATTTAACTTCTTCCTCAGCTCTAGCAATTTTTTGAGCCACTTTTGATTTTAGCTCTTGATCTAATTCTAAAAGAAGTTTTTCCTTGAGGGCTTTGTTTTCCTGTTCCAGCTGATTAATTTTTTCGGTTATTTTTTTCAACTCGTCTTTAGTCATAAAAATAAAGAAATTGCTCTTTGTCTAACAAACGCTTTTTTTGAAAAACAAGAAGAATCAAAAAGCTTAACAAAAAGATGCCAATTGCTGACACGAAGACCAGTGGCCTTTTCTCCTCGCTTTCATAAACGTTTTTTACTAAGCCCTATTGTAACCCCTCAAGTCTTTTTAGTCAAAAAAGGGGCGGTTTTTTCCAGGCCTAATTTAATGTTTTCCCAAGAAAAACCCCGACGGGATAAATAGGCAATTAGCTTCTCTTTGGCCCTACTCGGCTCAAGATCGGCTAATCGGTTTTTTCTCTCCAAGATTATTTTTTCTATCAAAGACGATTCATCAACATTTTCTAAAACCCTATTAATAATCTCAACCCCAACCCCCTTTTTGATTAATTCGCCTTTCAAAAAATATCGGCTCCGAGGGCGAAATCGCCGACGCTGATCCACCCACCAACGAGCAAATTCTTGATCATCAAGATAACCTTCTTTTTTAAGCCGGAAAACAATCCGGCCAATCGCTCCAGGTTCAGTTCCTTTTTTGCCTAAATAATCAACAACTTCTTTTTCTGATCGAGGCCGGTAAGAAAGATAATGATAAACCGAATCAAGATGTTTTTCTTCCTGATCTTGATTTTTAATTTCACCAATCTTTTGGGTTGATAACTCCTGGCCAACCGCCAATTTGACCCGGCAAGCCAAATCTTTACTCAAGCCAAGGGTAAACTTGCCATCAAGATAAAGACTAACCCTGCTGGAGTCATTTTTCTGGGAAGACAAAGCGGTAATTTTGGGCACTTTAATCTTTTTTTAAGAAGCCTTTTTAATCGCCGTGACAATTTCCATCATAACTTTAGGATTATCTTCCAAATATTTTTTGGTTGCTTCTCTTCCCTGGGCCAAAACTTCTCCGTCCCGTTTATAAAAAGCGCCCGATTTTTCTACCAGATCCAGGGCAACCGCCAAGTCCAAAACGTCCCCAGAAACAGATATGCCCCCCTTATTCATAATGTCAAACTCCGCTTCTCGAAAGGGCGGAGCCACTTTATTTTTCTTAATCCTGGCTCGATGATGAGAACCAATAACCTCATCGCCCTCTTTAATCGTACCGATCTTTCTAATGTCAATTCTAACCGAAGAATAAAATTTTAAGGCCAAGCCGCCAGAGGTGGTTTCCGGGTTGCCAAACATCACTCCAATTTTATGACGAATTTGATTGGTAAAAATTACTGCCGTGTGAGATTTAGAAATTGCCCCGGTTAATTTTCTCAAGGCCTGGCTCATCAGCCTGGCTTGAACCCCAACCTGGGCATCACCCATCTCGCCTTCAATTTCCGCTCGCGGCACCAAGGCGGCCACCGAGTCTAAAACCACCACATCTACCCCACCGGAGCGAACTAAAGTTTCCACAATTTCCAAGGCTTGTTCACCGGTGTCCGGTTGAGAAATTAATAGTTCATCAATATCCACCCCAATATCTTTTGCCCTTGAGGGGTCCAGGGCATGCTCAACATCCACAAAAGCGGCTACTCCCTTTTGTTTCTGGGCTTCGGCAATAATGTGTAAACAAAGAGTGGTTTTGCCAGAAGCTTCAGGTCCATAAATTTCGGTAATTCGCCCTTTGGGAATTCCCCCCACTCCTAGAGCCTGGTCTAAAGATAAACAACCGGTGGGAATTACGGGGATATTTTTAGCAACCTGGTTTTCGCCCATTTTCATAATCGCCCCTTGACCGTACTGCTTTTGAATTTGCTCCATTGCCAATTTTACCGCCTCCAGGCGAGGAGAAGAAGATGTCTTTTTGTTTTTGGTCATGATCGTCTTTTATTTTGGCATAAACATTTATAAAAGACAAGCCAAAAAAAACTCCCTCTTGTGCTAGAATAAAGCTATTCGGGGATTAGCGCAGATGGCTAGCGCGCGCGCATGGGGTGCGTGAGGCCGCCGGTTCGAGTCCGGCATCCCCGACCAAGACAAGCCCACCCTTCTTGCCCGAAGGTAATATTGTTGATACAATCGTTGACAGAATGGGGCAATCGGTTAAAAAAACAAAACCAGCTTTATCCCAAACCCCCCTCCCAACAAGAGACAATCCAGACTCCTGGGAAAAAATTAAGCTCTTAATCGAACAAGAAGAAGCCAAAGAAAACTTAATCGGCTTTCAGGAAGAAGTCGAAGACGTTCTTTTGGAGTCGATTGATCTTAATTGGCCAAACATGGACAATACCGAAAAAAAATTAGCTATTCGATTGGGTTGTTTGGTAAAAGATCTCAAAAAGGGCCTAAAAACAGCTCTTGATAGAAGCCAGCATTAGCTAATTAACCAAAAATGAAAACGTGTATTTTTTGTCAGATCGCTAAAGGTAAAATACCGGCCCAAATTGTCCATCGGGATGATAAAACCATCGCCTTTCTAGACAGCCAACCCAAAAGCGCTGGCCATACCTTAGTTATCCCCAGAGAACATTTTACCAGCCTTTTAGATATTCCGGCCGGCCTTTTGGCCGATGTTGTCCAAAGCCTTCAAAAAGTCGCCCAAAACATTAATAAACAGCTAAAACCTGACGGCTTTAACATTTGCCAAAATAATGGAGCTTTTGCCGGCCAAACCATTAACCATTTCCACTTTCACATCATTCCTCGATATCAAAATCACCCCCCGATTAACAAGAAAGACTTTCTTGTCTTGGCTAAAAAATTAACCAATAAAAAATAATATGACCAACAATCAACTATCTTTTCTGGAAATAAAGGTCCCCAAAAACAATGCCTACACAACCGAACAAATGGAGTCACTGCTGGCTAATTTAACTAAAACTGGCGGCCAAAGATTATTCTCCCACCCTAAGCCCCTCTTGGGTCTCAATATTATCTCCCAGAACCAAAAAATTAATTTTTTCTTTGGCGTCCCTCAAGAAAAAATTAATTTCACCCAAAGCCAAATTCTGGCTCAATACCCCGATTGTTTAATTTCTCTACACAAAAACCCCATTCTGCCTCTTCCCAATCTTAGCCGAGCCACTTTTTGTCAGTTGGACTTATCCGACTCTTACTACTATCCACTAAAAACCGCCGAAGATTTTACCGACACTGATGCCCTATCATCAATTTTAGCCACTTTAGCAAAAATAAAAGACCCCAAAGCTTGGGCTGTTTATCAACTAATCGTCTCCGGCCAAGCCAAGGGAGCGGCCAAAAAAATCAATCACAAAATTTTAACCGGTATCAAAGATGAAGACGGCAACTATCACGCCCACCCCGACCAGGTCTTATTCGAAAAAAAAGTTGCCAAGGGGCTGTTGTCTGTCTCTATCAGCCTTTTGGCTTCCGATAGCACCACCCTAAATGAATTATTGGGCAGTTTCGAAATTTTTACTAATCCTAAGGGCAACAGCCTGACAGGTAAAAAACCCAATTTCTTAAACAAGAAAAAAATTTTTTCTGCTATTATTGGTCACCAGCCAAGTCGAAAGACTATTCTTAATTTAGCTGAAACCGCTACCCTTTATCATCTGCCGGGAGAAAAAGTTACTCTACCCAACATCGCCTGGGGAAGAACTATCATTACTGAAGCCCCTGACGATCTGCCGGTAGCCCAGAATCTAACTGAGAAAGAAAAAAAAGATACCTGTTTTTTCGCCCGAACCGAATATAAAAACCAAGTGGCTAATTTTGGTATTAAAAGAGCTGACCGAAGACTCCACTTCTACACTATTGGAAAAACCGGCACCGGCAAATCGACCCTAATTGCCAACATGGCTATTTCCGACATTAGAAAAGGCGAAGGGGTAGCGGTAATTGATCCTCACGGCGACTTAATCGAAATCTTGCTAAACTACATTCCCTCCCATCGCGTTAATGATGTTTGTTATTTTAATCCGGCTGACAAAGAATATACTTACCCGCTTAACCCTCTAGAAGTCACCAATAAAGAGCAAAAAGAACTAGTCGCCTCGTCAATTTTGGCAATTTTTTATAAACTTTACAGTTATTCCTGGGGACCAAGACTGGAACACATTTTCAGAAATACCCTTCTAACTTTGGTTGAGGTACCCAACACCACTCTGGTTAATGTTATTGATATCTTAACCAAAAGGAGCTATCGAAACAACATTGTCAAAGAGCTTGATAATCCCTCTTTGATTTCTTTTTGGCAAAACGAGTATGAAAAAATGCCTGATCGCCTTCAACAAGAAGCTATTTCGCCAATCTTAAACAAGGTTGGCCAATTTGTTTCTTCCCCTTCAATTCGGGAAATTATCCGCTGGCCCCAATCCAGGGTTAATCTCGAAGAAATCATGAATGAGGGAAAAATCTTATTAGCCGATTTATCAGCCGGCAAGCTAGGGGAAGATAATTCCGCTCTTTTGGGGGCAATGTTAATTACCCAAATCCAACTGGCCGCCATGAACCGAGTCAATGTTCCCGAAGAGTCCCGACGCGACTTTTATCTTTTCGTTGACGAATTCCAAAACTTTGCCACCACTTCTTTTATTAAAATTTTATCTGAGGCCAGAAAATACCGTCTTAACCTAACTTTGGCCAACCAATATATGGCCCAACTCGACGAATCTGTTCAAAGCGCTATTTTTGGCAACATTGGTTCGTTGGCTTCCTTTATTGTCGGCAATCAAGATGCCCAAGTTTTAGCCCGAGAAGTAGCCGATAATTACGATGAAAACGATTTAATTTCCCTGGATCGATTCCAAATCCTAACCAAGCTGGCCATTAACGGCCGCACCTCCATCCCCTTCCTTGCCTATACTCTCCCCCTGCCAAATTGCGCCAACCAAGGCAAAGATAAGGTTGTTAAAGTCTCACGACAACGTTTTGGTAAAAAAAGATAATTTCTTCACTTTAATATAAGATATCACTTTAAAAACGGGTAAACCGCCTCTTTTTTGTTATAATAACAAGAAATAATTTCCCGTTAATCTCTTTGATGATTTTTAAAAAGCCGACCCCTAAAACAAAAAAAAGGCTAAAATTATTGAGACCAAAAAGGGTTGGTTTGTCGATAATCTACTTTTTGCCGCTGCTAATAATTGCCGGTTTAATACTGAGAAGCAATTGGCCCCAATCTTATTGGACAAACCCTTTTCTAAAAGAGGCTTCGCCAAAACAAAAAGAAGAAAATCAATTGCCTTGGCTGTCAACCTCAGGGCGATTCATTATTAACGAAGACGGCGTTCCGGTTGTTTTGCGAGGTGTTAATTTATCCAGTGTCTCTTGGGGTTATCACGATTGGTTTCCCAAAGCGGTTAAGATTGCCATTGACGATTGGAAAGCTAATGTTATTCGCACCCGAGTTTATCAAGACGACTACTTTGCTAACCCGGAAAGTTTTTTTGCTTTAATGGAAAAAACAATTATTGGTCCGGCCCGAGAAAAAGGCGCCTATGTCATCTTAAACCCCTGGATAGGCAAAAACGAACCCCTACCAAATGATCAGACCTTCATTTTCTGGCAGGAAATTGCCCGACACTACCAAGACGATCCGACCATTATTTATGATGTTTTGGCCGAACCACATGATGTTAGCAGAACCCAAGTTTGGGAAGCTAATCAAAAATTAATTGAGGCTATTCGCCAAGTTCATCCTAAGAGCTTAATTATGGTTACCGGAACCGGCTGGGGCCGAGAAATTAATTCTTATCTTGACAACCCTCTGCCCTACAAAAACATTGTTTACCGAACCAACCCTTATAATAAGGCTGGCGAATTTGAGGCAATTTTTGGTCAAATTGCCCGTTTTTATCCGGTTTTTTTGGGCGAATTCGGCGCTGATGGTTACCCGCCAATGAGTCAAGAGTCGGTTGGGGAGCTACTCTCATTGGCCAACCGGTTTTCTTTGGGTTGGACAGCTTGGAATTTCCATTCAGTGGGCTGTCCTTGCTTGCTATCCGATCACCAAACTTACCAATCCTCGACCTATGGCCAAATTGTTAAAGATTCCCTAAGCTTGCCGCTGACAATCAATCAAAACGAACTAGAGCCAAAATACATTGATAAAAAGCTAATCATCTATTCGGATTATTTGGAAAACAACTTTCGCGATCTTTCCTGGGATGCCGAAATAAACCTGGTCGACCAAAAAGAGCCCAATTCAAGTCAAAAATCTATTAAGGTTTCTTTTAATGAAAAGTATGGAGCCTTTTATTTATCTTCCTATCTGCCTCATCGGCTAGACCCCCACCAGAATCTTGTCTTACAAATTAACACCCCCTCCTTAACCGGCTTTACCGTTGGTCTGGTTGACGATCAGGGTAAACAACTAGCAGAACAGGCTATCGAGCAATTTGGCCAAGCCAAAAACAGCGGCTGGTATCAAGTTGATATCCCTCTATCAATTCTTAATTCTGATAATAAGCCAGTCTCCGGTCTACTTATTAAAAATCCTAAAAATAATTCCATCCCCTTCTGGCTTGACAACCTCTACTTCGAATAACTTTATTATATTAAATAATATCCCATAACAATTGATTATTGGGTGTTTCTTTGCTAAAATAGGCTCAAGTTAAAAACGGTCTCTTGTTAGCTTGAGAGGTTTTGTTTTTAACCGTACTTTGATAGGCCGAAAGAATTATTTTTCTCTAAAAATTCTTTCGTCCCCAAGAGGAGTGAAAACCTTCACCTTTCCTGGGGCCGAAAGAATTATGAAAGGAGAAACATGTACAGAGAGCATCCATGGTGGCATTGGGTCTTGGGAGCGTTCGTTTGGATCGCGATCATCGTCATCGTCGCCCTTGGCGTTCGGTACTTTTGGCCACGCGAGGTCGAAAAGATCGTCGAGGTCCCGATTGAGACCGAAAAGATCGTCGAGGTCCCGATCGAAACAGACTGTACCGGATGTCAAACCATCTACGTCGATCTCGAAAAAGACGCCCCCGAGGGTGTCTGGAGCAACGCATCCGGACTGCTTCTGGCTGAAGGCTGGTGCGCCGTTTTTGAACGTGACCAAACCTGGCAAGAAGCCAACGGAGTTTCCTGGGAAAAGGGGGCAACAAGAGATCACCTCTTGATCTGCAACCCCGGACCGGGATCGAGGTTCTTTTCCTTGCAAGACGAGTATGGCGGCCGCCCAAAGGATTGGTGGAACGATCAGGCCAAAAAGGCTTGGTTTTTCTGTCTTACCGAGGACAGCCCCAACACCGACACCATCGCCGTCATCGCCGTGCTCTACGAGCATGACGATGAAAGACTTGAGGAAGGCTGGGAATTTCCCATTCTTCTTCAGCAGGAATAGCCATTTTTCTTTCGGCCCAAGGAGGGGGGATCAAGCGGAAAGCAGACAGCTTTTCAAAAAAGACTTCATCTTTACCGATGATTTTCTTTCTTGAAAGCTTTTGCTTTCTGCTCCCCCCGCCCTTACTTACCGCCAACCAAAAAAAATAACAAATGTTTTATGAAAAAAATTATTTTAACCAGCCTAGTCCTCTTGCTTTTTGCCATTTCTTTTTGGCTGGCCAACACCCATAGTCTTTTTGCTTCTTTTTTATTTTTAGTCACCATCTTTCTCCTTTGTCAGGGAGCTTTTGCCACTTATTCCATGCTTTCTTCTTGGTTAAAGCCCGAAAATTTAAAAAAAGTTTCTCCGCCTCAAAAATTTTCTAAAAACCAGCTATCTTTTTCCTTAATCTTGCCGGTTAGAAATGAAGAAAGCGTTATTGCCCAAACCCTTTCGGCCATGAAAAAGATTAATTACCCTCGCGACAAATATGAAATTCTAATTACCGCCCGAGATGACGATACTAAAACCGTCGGCAAAATCTTAGAATCCTTAAGCCATCTTCCCCCTACTTTCAATCTTTTGGTTTGGGAAAATTTCCCCAATTCCAAACCTCAAGGCTTGAATGCCGCCCTAGAATACGCCCAAGGGGACATTGTCGGCATCTTTGACGCCGAAGACGAGCCTCACCCAAATATCCTAAGTGCCGTCAATACCACTTTTCAAGAAAAAAAAGTTGACATTGTCCAATCGGGGGTTCAACTAGTTAATGTTGATTCCCACTGGTATTCTCCCCACAATTGCCTAGAGTATTATTTTTGGTTCAAATCAGTCTTGCCCTTTTTCTCTTCCTGGGGGGCTAACCCCTTAGGGGGTAATACGGTCTTTTTTAAAAAAGATATTGTCAGGGCGGCCGCCGGCTGGGATGAGGACTGCTTAACGGAAGATGCCGAAATTGGTGTCCGCTTGTCGTCTTTGGGTAAAAAAACCGCCGTTATTTATGATGAGCAAATGGCCACCAGAGAAGAAACTCCACCCGACCTGCCCGGCTTTATCCGCCAGCGAACTCGCTGGCACCAGGGTTTTTTCCAAGTTTTATTAAAGGGCAATTGGAAATATCTTAACAGTGGCCGCCAAAAAGCCATCATCCTATACCAAATGACTTATCCTTTCATGCAAATTTTCAATTCTTGCTGGCTCTTAATCACTCCCTTCTTAGCTTTCTTTACTAAAATCCCTTTGGGGTTGGCTCTTTTTTCTTACCTTCCCGGTTACTTTTTCCTAACCCAATTGGCCATCTCCTTAATTGGCCTCTATGAATTAAATAAAAACTACCAAATAAAATTTTCACCCTTGGTTTATTTGAAATTTTTAGTTTTCTTCTTCCCTTATCAATTTGTTATTTCCTTCTCAACTCTAAGAGCCATGAAAAGACACTTGGCGGGGATTGGTTTCTGGGAAAAAACCGAACACATTAATGCCCACCGGAAAGCCATAGCGTGAAAAAAATATGAAAATCCTTGCCTTAATTAAAAACCTATCCCGAAAAAAAAATAGCCTGCCTTTATTGCTGGGGCTTTTTTCGGCCCTTGTTCGCCTCATTAATATTTTTGGCTATCCGGAATTCTTGGGTGATGAAGGCATCTATGCTTCACAGGGTTGGTGGCTGGTAGAGTATGGCCAGCTTTCACCCTATACCTATTGGTATGATCACTCGCCGTTTGGCTGGCTGCAAATCGGTTTTTGGCAAAAACTAACCGGGGGACCATTTGCCTTTGGTTTTTCCGTTAATTCCGGAAGAATCTTTATGGTCCTAGCAACCGCCATCTCAACATTTTTATTGACCAAAATTGTCATTAACATCACTAAAAGCAAATCCCTTGCCGTCCTTCCTGTTCTTGTCTTTATCTTTTCACCCTTGGCTATCACCTACCAAAGACAATTACTTCTAGACAATCTGGCTATTCTTTATTTTTTAACTGGTCTATATCTACTTTTAACCTCCAAAAAAAGATTGCTTGTCTTCCTGATTTCCGGCCTGATGACCGGACTAGCCTTCCTGTCAAAAGAAACCAGTCTTTTTTTAATTCCCGGTCTCTTTATTTTGGTTTACAAAAAGTCATCTGGTCCGACTCGTCCATTTTTAATTTCAACTTGGTTGCTTTCTTTGGGATTTGTCGCCCTGCTTTTCCCGCTTTTGGCTTATTTAAAATTAGAACTGTTGCCAGCCTCCTGGCTACCCGGACAAAGACAGCATGTTTCCTGGATTGAGGGAGTTGTTTTTCAGAGCGGCCGGGAAGGGGGTAATCTTCTAAACCCGGAAAGCGATATCAGAAAGGCAATTATCGGCTGGCTAGAAATTGATATTATTTTGCCTATTCTTGGCTTATGGACAGCCTTTATACTCTTGCTCAACCTTAAAAATCCGCTATCTTTTCCCTTTTTAGTCATGAATCTTATCTTTGCCTGGTATTTGTTGCGAGGCGGAGTGGTTTTGGGTTTTTATTTGGTTCCGCAGATTGTTCTTTGGTGCCTAAACATTGCTCTTGTTCTAAAAATAATGAGTAATAAATTTAATTACCAAGCCAAGACTAAAAAAATCCTGCTTATTGGCGGAGCCATTGTCTTTCTTTTAATTCTTCAAAACCCAAAAGTTTACCTGGCAAATAAAAACCAGGCTCACATTAACAGTCTAAAATTTATAAGGGAAAACGTTGATACCAGCGCCGTTATTGTCACCGATCCTCTTTTTTATACTGATCTTAAGGTCGATCCCAACCAACCAGGATTTGGCCGCACCGAATGGTTTTCCAAGGTGGAAAAGGATCCCCAAATAAAAGAGGGTAAACTTGAGGGCCAGTGGCAAAAAATAGACTATTTTTTAACCACGCCGGGAATGATGGGTGAAATAGAGAAAAACAACTATCAGTTCATTAAACAGGCCATAGAGAAAAGCCAAGTTATAAAAACCTTTGCCCAATCTGGCGGCTCGGAAGCCAACATTCTTTATCAAATCCCCGAAACAGAAAAATTATCTGGTTTTGGCAAAATCGTTTATTTAGAAAATAAAAATGAAAACGCTTTAGAAAAAATCAAAAAGCTAATAATCTCTGCCGAACCAGGTTTTGGCGGACAACTAGTTTTACACTCAAATCAAATTAACCCCAGCAACAAGATCATGGTTTTTGCCGATCAAGAAGGCGGCCGGGTGAATCGATTTCAAGAATCGCCCAATATCAGTCAAAATCAGGTGGAGAACCAAGAAGAGGCTTTTAGATTAGCCAAGGTTAGGGGAATCATGTTAAAAAGGAACGGAGTCGGTGTAAATTTGGCTCCGGTCATTGATGTTGGCTATCTAAAAAATAGCTATATTGCCAGAGAAGAGCGGTCTTTTTCTGATGACCCTGACCGAGTAACCGCTTTTGGCAAAGCCATGATCGACGGCTACCACCAGGCCGGTATCAAAACAATTGTTAAACATTTTCCAGGTGGCTTGGGCCGTACTAGCCTTGACCCTCATTTTGGCCTACCGGAAATTAACATTGATCAGGGCAATTTAGAAAAAGATCTTCTTCCTTTTCAAAAGCTGGTTGGTTTAGCTGACGGCGTTATGGTTACTCACCTTGCCTACCCCCAAATTGACCCCAACTTACCAACCAGCTTATCGCCAATTTTTATCAATGCCCTGTTAAGACAAAAACTAGACTATCAGGGGCCGGTTATTATTGATGATTTGGTGATGAAAGCAATTAGCCAGAAATATTCTCAAAGTCAAGCGATTGCTTTAGGACTAAAGGCGGGAGCTGATTTATTTATTATTAGCCAACCAGAGGAAAATCTCTTAAAAAATTTAGAACAGCTAATTGAGGCCGGCGAAATCAACCCCGCCCTAATCAGCCGCGCCCTCGAAAGAGCCCAGAACCTAATTAAATAATTAATTTGAAAAAAAACCTTTTTTTTGATACTATATTTTACTAGTGATAAAAAGCCAATTAACATTTTAGCGTTAATTTTGGGGCTTTTGGTTCTTTAATATAAAAAGAGCGCGTCCGACATTGTGGTCGTAATCGAACCATTGGGGTTCGATTTAGTGTAGCTGAAAAGGAGGGCTATCTATCATGTTGCGAGGAGCCAGGTCTAGGTGTCCGTTGTCGAGTGGGAAAGACAATGAGGTCTCTCCCCAAGAGGAGGTTCTGATCATTCTCAGAAATTTCCTGAGCTGTGTTGCCAAGGCCAAGGTGAGTGATCGAAGGTGGGAACATATTTGTTCCTGCACCACCCAAATGGCCGAAAGGCTCAATCGAAGTATCCCCATTCCCAAAAGAAAGGGGACTAGCAGACGAGGTCCTCGGAATGGGATCAAAGGATTAATCTCTCTCTGCCTAGAAACAGAGAGAAGGATTAATCGGGTGAAAGACCTGCCTCCTGACCAAAGATTGACACTCTTGGGGTATCTCCAAGAAATCCGTCAAGAGGTCTTGGCAGTCTAGCGCTCTTTAACCGGGGAGAGGTGAAACAAGCTTATCGCCACTTTTTGGTGATTAAAAAAGCCTGTTTCCCTCTCCTGTTTCCCCAAACAAAAATAACCCCAATAAAAAATAATCTAAGGACCCAAATCTGTTTGTTTCTAAGGGGTTGAAAATTTTAATCAATCTTTTGGGGCTTACAGATTTGGCCAAGAAGGGAAAAAAAGCCTAAAGTGGTTCTCTTCTGCCCATCATCAGCTTGATCAAAATCTGATAATGTCTCTCTGGCCACAGATAAAACCGCTAACAATTTTTCTTCTGGGGTCATTTTTTCAGTCTTGACGGGGCTATCATCATTGGGTTTGTTATTGGGTAAAAAAATATCGGCCTGTTCTATTTGCCTCAAAAGATAATAATACAGAGGTGTTTTTTGAGGAGAATCGGGGCGATAACAATCGTGTTCAGAAAGAACAAAGTCGATTATTGTTTGGCCCTGTTCCCTAGCCATCCTGTCGGTTTCAAAGTCCGAAGTAATTTTTCTTGAAAAAAGGGGTAAAATCCGAAACATTGTTTCCGCCGCCTTGGATAACGGAGCTGGTAATCTTTCAATTTTTATGACCAAAATTATTGGTGTAATAACAGCCCGATCGGCTCTTTCGTCTTGTTGGCCAGAACCTTTGATAGGTTCTCATCTATTCCCCTGTGTCCAGGGGATAGGATTCGAAGACGACAAGAACCGCCTTTTTTGCTTTGTTAATTGGTGTAATAACAGCCCGATCGGCTCTTTCGTCTTGTTGGCCAGAACCTTTGATAGGTTCTCATCTATTCCCCTGTGTCCAGGGGATAGGATTCGAACCTATGTAGGGAAACCCGCCAGTTTTACAGACTGGTGCGATTGACCACTCCGCCACCCCTGGTTAATAATGCCAAAATATTATAACATTCCTTTAATTTAAAAACCAAGTTGACAATCGACAAGGTTGGCGATACTCTTAAAATAAGAAAAGATATGAAAATTATCAATTGGGTTAAAAATAACAAACCGGCCTCTTTTCTACTGCTAGTAATGGGTTTGGTGATATTTTATTTGCTTTCCCAAATTGGTTTGTTTACCCCTCGCTATGGCTTGGATAATTATCCAATGTCCGGGTTTGGCCTTGAGTCCTCTGTTGACCTGGCAGAACCCAAATTGGCCCGCTCATCTATTGGCATCCCACCCATTCCAGAACAAGAAGCTCCTCCTTCGGAAAGCTCCGAGCGAATGGTAGTTACCCAAACCAATCTTTCTTTGTTGGTTGATGATGTTAGACAAACATCAGAGGCAATTGCCCAAAAAACCGAAAGCGCCGGTGGGTTTATGGTCTCTCGCTCTCTTAGCCAGCCCGAAGAAGCCCCCTACGGTTACCTTAGCCTCAGAGTACCCTCAGAAAAAATTGAAGAGGTTATAGGACATTTTAGGGAGTTGGCAGTTAAGGTAGTTTCCGAACAGGTTAACGCCAGCGATGTTACCGATCAATACGAAGATATTGGTAAAAAATTAGCCACCCTGGAACAAACTAAAGGAAGGTTAGAAGAAATTATGGACCAGGCCAGAGAAATTAATGACATTCTATCGGCCCAAAGAGAAATTATTAGTCTTCAAAATCAGATCGATACTCTTATCGGCAGGCAAGAATACTTGGAAAAAACCGCCCGACTTTCTTTAATAACCATTCATCTTTCGACTGATGAATTAGCTCTTCCCTACCAGCCCTCAGAAACTTTTAGACCTTTAGTAATTTTCAAACAGGCGGTTCGGTCAATGATTTTAACCCTGAGGGGCTTGGCCAAAAGCCTAATTTGGCTTGGTGTTTATGGGGCAATTTGGGTGCCAATAGTCTTGGCAATTATTCTTTTCAAATACTTTAAGAAGAAGAAAAAATAAAACACCCGCCCCTTTGCCCTCGCGGTATCTTTTCTCATCCCGATTTTCCCCCCGCCTTACTTTATATTATTAACTAATCCCCAACCCCGAAAATAAAAATACAGGATAATTAATAATTACTGTACCGTATTTATAAAAAGAGGTTTTGGGGTATTATAAGTAAAGTATTCTAGGAAGAAAGGGCTGGTTTGGGTTTGGTTATTGTTTTCAAAAAAACAATTTCATCAGAACAACGACAGAGAGAATTATCGTTTCGGGGATTGACGCTTGGCCCGGGCACTGCGAGCGGTTCCCGGCTTCCTTCTTTCTTTTTCTCTGGGATCTCGGGTTAAGAAACCGGCTTTTTTAAGCAGGGAATGATATTTTTCTTTATCAACGCTGTCCAGGGCTCTGGCCAAACCGTGAATAACAGCCTCAACCTGGGCGCTTTTACCACCGCCGGCCACCTTAATGGTGGCATAATACTTACCTCTTGTGTCTGTTACCAAAAAAGGCTCCTCTAATCGGCCCTGTCTTAAGGAAAGAGGAAAATATTCTTCAATCGGCTGGTCATTAACAACCATGTCTCCTTTACCCCTATAAAGCCAAACTCGGGCGGTAGCCCTTTTTCTGGAACCGATAGTTTTGACAATTGGTTTTTTAGCCATAACTGTCTTTATTTTTTAAATTTTTCTTCAAATTTATGTTCAGGGCCGGCAAAAACATGAAGCCTGGTAATCATTTTAGCCTGTAATTTATTCTTGGGCAGCATTCCCATCACAGCATGACGAATCACTTTTCCCGGCTGTTCGGCCAACATTTTACCAAAGGCAACTTCTTTTCTGCCACCCGGGTAGCCAGAATAACGCTGATAAGTCTTTTGATCGACTTTTTTGCCCGTTAAGCGAACCCTTTGGGCATTAATAACCACCACATAATCACCGCAATCAAGACGACGGGTAAAATAAGTTTTACCCTTACCCATTAACAGGGTGGCAATTTTAGTGGCCAAACGACCCAAGACCTGGTTTTCGGCATCAATCAGGTGCCAAGATCTTTTAATATCGGCCTGTTTGGTGGCGGTGGTTTTATTTTGAGTCATTCTTTTTGGTTGATTTACTTGGGCTTTTTTTGGCAGTTTTCTTGGCGCTAGCGGTTGATTTCTTTGGGGAAGAGGTTCTTTTTTTCGAAACACCAGAAGCTTTTTCCTTGGTCTCTTCCCGACTCTTTTTTTTACTTTCAGTCTTTGCCTCTTCGGCAGTCTTTTCTAAAGGAACAACCAGTTCAACTTTGGCCATCGCCGCCTGATCTCCGGTCCTGGTTCCTAATTTAATTATCCGGCTGTAGCCGCCGTTTCTTTTGGCCAATTTAGGAGCGATTTCGTTAATCAGCTTTGCCGCCGCTGACGGTTTAGTCAAATATGCGTAAATAAAGCGCCTGTTAACCAGGTTGGGGCTTTTGGCCTTGCTAACCAGGTGATCAATTTTATCCTTAATGGCTTTGGCTTTGGCTTCAGTGGTAGTTAAGAAACCGTTTAAAAAAAAACTTGTTAGAAGATTTTTAAAAAGAGCTTTTCTGGCTTTGGTGTGTCGATTTAATTTCCTACCCTTTTTTTGGTGTCTCACGACCAGCCAACCCCCTTCTTATTCAGAACCTTTTCTACCAACTCGACTGATTTTTTTCCCAAATTTTTTACCTGAGCCAACTCTTTAGGACCAGCCTTGGCCAAATCAGCGATAGTTTTGTAGCCGGCTTTTTCTAACGCATTAACCGTTCTGGTGGGCAATTTTGTCTCGGCAACGCTTTCTTTCATTGCCGCCGGTTCTTTGGTTTTTTTCTCTCCCTCCTCTTCCGGGTGATTATTGGGTTGGTAAACTTGCTTAAAATAAGAGGCTAAAATCTTGGCCGATTGGCTGAGAGCCATCTTGGCCGGAATCGTCCCGTCTGTCCAAACATCTAAAATCAATTTATCATAATTTGTCTCTCGACCCACTCGAACATCGTCAACGGCAATATTAACCTTTTTAATGGGACTAAAAAGGGCATCGGTAACAATGACACCCAAAACATCAGAAGGACGTTCCTCAGAAGGCGAATAACCAACCCCAAAAGAAACGGTTATTTGGGCTTTCAAACGGCTCTTCTTATCAGAAAGGCTGGCAATAACCAGATCTTTATTAGCAACTTCTATTTGGGCCGGCACTTCCAAATCGCCAGCTCTAACTTCACCCGGGCCGATTTTTTCCAAAACAACCTTAACCGACTCGAAGCTTTCCCCACTCTTAACCGAAAAACGAACCTTTTTGAGGTTTAAAACAACCTCTACCAGATCTTCTTTAACCCCCGGTAAGGTGGTAAATTGGTGATTGGCGCCATTAAAAACAACATCGGTAACAGCCGCCCCAGGCAAAGCCGTCAATAATACTCTTCTTAAAGAAGTACCCAAAGTATGACCGAAACCGGCTTCCAGAGGGCTAATCTCAAACTGGCTGTAAGCGCCATCGACTTTCTTTTCTTCAATGGTAAATGTCAAATCTTTCATTTTAGGATGACTAAACAAAAAGGGCGCTACCTAAAGTGCCCATCTGGTATATTTTAGCAAATTACCTGCCAAATTCAACCACCAAATTAACGAGAATAAAATTCGATTACTACCGAAACATCAGCCGCCACCTCAATATCGTCTTTCTTAGGTTTTTCTTTTACGGTTCCGGCCAAAGCCTTTCTCTCTAGCCAATCGGGGATTGCCGTCTCTTCCTCTAGCGCCTGTTTTATTTGGGGAACATTTTCCACCCCTCCAGTCAAAGAAACAACCTGACCTATCTTAACCTGATAGGAAGGAATCGTTACCTTTTGGCCATCAACCAAAACTTTGCCATGAACCACCATCTGCCGAGCACTCCTCCGGTTGGGAGAAAAACCAAGTCGGTATAAAACGTTATCTAGCCGCGATTCTAAAATCTGCAATAAAACTTCATCAGTTGGTTCATTTTCCACGTTGCGAGCCCGCTTAAAACAGGTCTTCATTTGGGCTTCGTTTAGACCATAAATCGCCTTTAGCCGCTGTTTTTCCTTTAATTGTTCTGAATAAAAAGTGGGGCGGGAAAACTTTCGACCATGAACACCAGGGGGAATAGCTCCAGCCCGATCAATTGGGCATTTTTCATAACAGCGTTTACCTTTAAGAAATAATTTTATACCAAATCTTCGGCAAATTCGACACTTATTGTTTTGTAATTTTCTCATGGTTTTATCGCTTTAATTTTTTAAGCTCCTCGGCGTTTCTTTTTTGGCCGGGGACCATTGTGAGGCATGGGGGTAACATCGGCAATTAAGGTCATTTTTAACCCCGAAGCCTTAATGGCTCGCAAGGACGCTTCTCTTCCCGGACCAGGCCCTTTAACGTAAACCTCAACCTCTTTAACCCCTTTTTCTTTGGCTTCTTTGGCGGCTTTCTCAGCGGTTACTGTCGCAGCAAAAGGGGTTTGCTTTCTAGTTCCCTTAAACCCGGCGTTCCCCGCTGAAGACCAACAAATAGTATTACCATCCATATCGGTGATGGTAACAATGGTATTGTTGAAAGTGGCCGAAACATAAACCTTAGCCTCGGTCACTTTTCTGACTACAGTTTTCTTGGTAATCTTTTTACCCTTATTTTTAACTGTTTTTTTTGGTTTTGCTTTAGCCATATCTATGAAATTAACCTAATTGATCTAATTGTTCTAACCTGTCCGCCTGTGGCGGATTACTCTAATGAATTCCTAAATCCCAAAACCCAAATTCCAAAATTATTTTTATTGTTCTCTTTGGTGCTTGGTTGTTGGGTTTTCATTAGAATAATTAGAAATTAGAATAATTTTTACTTGTTATTTTTTCTCTTCTTTCTTAGTTTGCTCTTCTAATTTAGTAAAGACTTCCTTCTTAAGAGCGCCAACTGTTTGTCTGGAACCACGCTTGGTCCGCGCATTAGTTCTGGTTCGCTGACCTCGAGCCGGCAAATTAGCATTGTGCCTTCGGCCTCGATAAGTACCAATTTGCTTCAGTCTCTCAATGTCGTTCCTAATCTCTTCTCGAAGGTCGCCCTCAACCTTCATCTCCCCTAACACCTGATTTAAAGAGGCGATTTCTTCTTCAGTTAAATCTTTGGCCCTTTTACTTGCTCCAACCTTAGATTTTTCCAAAACCAGATGAACATTAGACTGGCCAATGCCATAAATTCTGGTCAAAGCCAAATCAACCTTCTCTCCATCTGGAACATTAACGCCGACTATTCTAGGCATAGTAATTAATTTTTAATTCTTAATTTTAAATTCTTATTCAATTTTTATTGTCTAAATTTTTAAAAATTTAATCATTAGTAATTCGCTAGAAATTAAGAATTAGAAATTAGAAATTTTCTTCTCATCCTTGCCTTTGTTTGTGCTTTGGATTTTTACAAGTGATATATAATTTACCCCGCCGCCGAACAATTTTACAGTCTCGACATCGTTTTTTAATTGACGACTGAACTTTCATAGCTTTAATTCTTAATTCTTAATTTTAAATTCTTATTCAATTTTTATTTAATAAATTTTTAAAAATTTAATCATTAGTAATTCACTAGAAATTAAAAATTAAAAATTAAAAATTATAATTAGTAGCGGTAGGTAATTCGTCCTCGCTCATCATCGTAGGGGGTCATCTCAACCCTGACTCGATCGCCAGGGATAACCTTGATATGATAAAGCCTCATTTTTCCCGCCAACTGGGTCAAAACCTTTCGTCCATCATCTAATTCTACTCGAAACATGGCGTTGGGCAGAGATTCCGTTACCTTGCCGTCTATTTCTTGATTCTTGTCCTTAACCATTAATTACTAATTATTTAAAAACCAAGTCCTATTTTAACATTAATATACCTTGGCTGTCTAGGCACTGATCAACCCAAGACCAATATTAACCAGCTTCTTCCTAATTATCAGATAAATCGCCTCAATCGACTGATTACCATCAACATTAAAAATGCCGCCTTTTCGATCAAAAAACTCTATTACCGGTTTAGTTTGCCGATCAAAAACCGCCAATCTTTTTTTGACTGCTTCCGGCGTTTCGTCGTCTCGCTGATAAAGCTCCCCCCCACAAGTATCGCAAATTTCCTTCTTTTTGGGCGGGTTAGTAATCAAATTATAGACGGCGTCGCAGTTTCGACAAATAACCCGAGAAGAAAGTCGATTAATCAAAACCTCTTCGGGAACCTGCAAGTTAATAACCAAACTAATTCCGCCACGGTTTTTTAAACTTTTCTCTAAAAAAACCGCCTGGTCCAAACCCCGAGGATAACCATCAAAAACAACATCCCCCTCATTTCTAGTTAGAAAGTCTTCAATAATTTGAGCCATAAGACTATCAGAAACTAACTTTCCCTGAGCCATAATCTGGGCAACTTCCCGACCAAGCGGGGAATCCTCCTTGGCCAAACCCCTTAAAATATCCCCAGCAGAGAAGTAATTCAGGGAAAAATCAGCCAAAATTTTTTTAGCCTGGGTTCCTTTTCCTGATCCTGGCGGACCGATTAAGATAATGTTCATTCTGTTAATTCTTAATTTTTAATTTTAAATTCTTATTCAATTTCTATTTGCTGAATTTTTAAAAATTAAATCATTAGAAATTAGAAATTTTCTCTAGTATTTCTCTAAAAACTTCTCATAACCCCTCATTTGAACCATGTTTTCCACCAGGCGAACCGTCTCTAAAACCACCGAAACAACAATTAAGATCCCGGTACCGCCAATAGCCAAACTGCTAATCCCGGTTAAACCCTGAACAATGGTCGGCAGAACCGCCACCAAACCCAAAAATAAAGCTCCCGGCAAGGTTACTCGCAAAGATACTTGTTGTAAATAATTGGCGGTTGGTTTACCGGGACGGATGCCGGGAATAAAACCACCCGATTTTTTAATTTCTTCGGAAATTTTTTCCGGGTTAAAAACAATCATGGTATAAAAAAAAGTAAACAAAACAACCATTAAAAAATAGGTTAAATTATAAACAGGACCGTTGGGAGTGAAAAGGTTGGCCAGGTTTGCGGCCAAAGAACTGATAGTTTTGTTGCCAACTCCAGTCAAAAACTGACCCAACATTGAGGGTAGCAAAACCAAAGAAACGGCAAAAATTATTGGAATTACACCAGCCTGGTTTAACTTAAACGGCAAGTAGGTGGAGCCTCCGCCATACATTTTTCGACCCCGAACCCTTTTGGCGTACTGAACCGGAATTCTTCTGGCCGCCTCAGTAACCGCAACTACCGCCATAATTGCCAACAGGCTTAAGACAACGAGTAAAAGCAAATTAAATCCACCCTGACCAACAGCCAGAGTTTGAGCAAATCCTTGAGGCATTTGACTAATAATACCGGCAAAAATTAATAAGGAAATGCCATTGCCAACCCCATAGTCAGATACTAAGCTCCCCAGCCAGACCAATAAAAAAGCGCCCCCGGTCAGGGTAACAATAAAAGTAACCAGGTCTAAGGGGCCAAGGCCGGTAATGATACCCTGATTGCGCAGAAGAGCATAAATTCCCAAACCTTGAAAAATCGCCAAAGGCAAGGTGGCAATTTTGGTATAAAACTCAATTTTCTCTCGACCGGCTTCCCCCTCTTTAGATAGCCGCTCAAAATAAGGAAAAACAAAAGCCAAGAGCTGAAAGATAATTGAAGCATTAATATAGGGACCCAAACCCAAAGCAATAATAGAAAAATTAGATAAACTGCCGCCAGAAAAAATGTCTAATAGTCCCAAAAACTGATTGCCCAAGAATATTTGTTCTAAAACACTCGTGTTAACCCCCGGAACGGGAATGTGTGCCAACAACCGCAAGGCGGCCAAAATTAAAAGAGTAAAGAGGATTTTGTTTCTTACTTGCTTAACTTGCCAGAGCGGCTTAACAACTTGAACAATTTTTTCCAACACTCTTTTTGGTAATTTCTAATTTTTAATTTAAAATTTCTATTCAATTTCTAATGATTTAATTTCTGATTTTCGTTTCGTCATCCTGATCCGCCGACTGGCGGAGAAGGATCCCGTCCTTAATTGCCTTCCCGATTGGAATTTTTCTCCACGAACTACGTGGGGTTCGTCAAAATGACAAAAATTATTTGGAAATTGGAACTTGGAAATTGGAAATTTATCGAAAGCCTATTGGCTTTCGACCACCTCTCCTCCCGCTTCCTCAATCGCTTTTTTAGCCCCAGCCGATACCGGCAAAGCAACCTTAAGAGCCCTTTTCAGCTCTCCATTCGCCAAAACCTTAACGCCCATTCTTTTGGCTTCCTTGGCATCAATCAGTCCTTCTTTAATTAATTTATTCTGATCAACTGTCAACTGGTTCTTAAAAATATTAAGCTTGTCTAGACTTAAAATAATTGGTTTATCTTGATAAGACTTAAGTTTACCCTTGCCTCTTAAAAGAGGAGTTCGACGAAGCAGTGATTTTTGCGTCTTTCGCCCTTCAAAGAGAAGATGTCTTTTGCTTCTGGCCTTCAAACCCTTGGCGCCTCGACCGACAGTATGGCCTCCCTTACCGGAACCATAACCCCGGCCAACTCGTTTCCCCGAAAAAGAAACGCTTTTGGGTAAACAACTCAAAACAGTGGATTTACTATTATTCTTGACCATATTCTTTTAGCTTCTTTAAGGCGCTAATAACAGCGCTAACATTAGCCATTTTATTATTACTCCCTAAAATTTTTACCGACATGTCTTCATAACCTGCCGCCTCCAGGAGAAGTTTAATCGATTGACTGGCAATAATCCCACTGCCTAAAGGAGCCGGTCTTAACAAAACCTGAGCCGCTCCCCGTTTAAAACGAATGTCGTGGGGAATAGTCTTGCCCCTCATGGGGACAATAAACATTTCCTTCTCCGCTCTTTTCCTACCCTTATTAATGGCCGACAAAACGTCCAGACCCTTGCCCAAGGCTAAACCGACCTGGCTTTGCCGATCACCAACCACCATTAGGGCAGTAAAAGAAATAGTATTACCACCCTTGGTCTTTTTGGCTACTCGCTTAATTTCAATGACTCGATTATAAATCTCGTCTTCTTGATTTCTTCTATCTGGTCTTCCTCGTCTATCGTTTGACATAATTTTTTTAAAATTAAAATTCTAATCCCCCTTTTCTAGCCCCTTCGGCTAAGGCCCGAACCTGGCCATGAAAACGATAAGAGCCTCGATCAAAAACGACTTTTTTAATTTTTTTTTCTGTGGCGATCTTTGCTAACTGTTCTCCCAACAAGCCCGCCCTTTCTACCGGCGATGATTTTTTATCTGGCAAGCCCTTACTGGTTAATCCAACCAGGGTTTGCCTTTTGTCATCATCAATAATCTGGGCGCTTATATAGTGATTAGAACGATGAACCGATAATCGGGGCCGATCACTGGTACCAAAGATCTTTCCCCGCACCCGAACCCGCCTTTTCTTTTGTTGTTTTATTTTATCATCCATGGCGCTTATTTAATTTCTAATTTCTAATTCTTAATTTCTATTCAATTTTTATTGTCTAAATTTTTAAAACATTAAATCATTAGAAATTCATTAAAAATTGAAAATTTAAAATTAGAACGTTATTATTTACTCTCCTCCCCCCTCACCAGCCTTGGCGGCCTTACCTGGCTTCAATTTAATTTCCTCATTTAAATAACGAATTCCTTTGCCTTTATAGGCATCAGGCGGCCGCAAAGAGCGAATCTGATAGGCAGCTTGGCCAACCCGTTGACGATCAATTCCTAAGACTGTAATAGTGTCCCCGTCCACCTCAAACCGAATTCCCTCTGGGGCTAAAAAATCAATCTGATGAGACAAGCCCAAAGATAAATTCAAGTCCTTTCCCTTCATCTGGACCACATAACCAGTTCCTACCACTTGAAGTTTTTTATTCCACTCTTCGTTAACCCCTCTTACCATGTTGGCCAAAAGTTGGCGGGTGGTGCCATGGGCTACCCTGGCCTCCTTAGTATCATCTTTCCTCTCAACCAACAAGATGCCTTCTTTTTGAGAAATCTTTAAAATATTGGGGGCCGTCCAGACCAACTGGCCCTTAGGCCCTTCGACTGTTACCTTATTGCCGGTAATGGCAACTTTGGTACCTTCTGGTAATGTTATTGGTTTCTTGCCGACTTTAGACACCCTGTTTAATTTTTAATTTATAATTCTTAATTTTTATTCAATTTTTGATTGTCTTCACCATACCCGGCAAATCAACTCTCCACCCAAATTATTCTTCTTCGCTTCTTTGGTAGTCATCAATCCTTTCGGGGTTGAAATAACCACTGTTCCCAAGCGCCGATTATGACCAGCCAGCTCCTCAACTGAAACATAATGACGAACACCAGATTTAGAGATTCTCTTAATATTGGTAATCGGTCTTCTTTTTTTATCCCTTGGGTTATTAAGGGTAATCACCAATTTAAAAATATTTTTCCCTGCCGCGACCTTTTCAACTTTGGTCAAATACCGCTCTTTAACCAAAATTTGGGCCAAATTAAGATTAAAGCCGGAAAAGGGCATCTGGGTCTCATTTTTGCCAGCCGCATAAGCATTTCTTAGGGCAGATAAAAAGTTGGCAATTGTATCTTGACTCACCTTGTTTAATTTTTAATTTCTAATTCTTAATTTTTATTCAATTTTTAATGATTTTTTATTTAAATTTATCCTAAAATTAGTTTTTAGTTTTAGTTTTGGGTTTTGAATTTTAAGTTCTGAGCTTTTTCTACCATGAGGCTTTCCTTACCCCTGGAACCTCACCTTTATCAGCTAATTTTCTAAAACAAAGCCGGCAAAGCCCAAATTGGCGCAAATAGCCTCTGGGCCGACCGCAAAGCTGGCATCGATTGCGATACCGGTTTTCAAGCAGCTTTTTTTCTTCTCGAACTATTTTTGACGTTTTTGCCATATTTATTAAAATTTCTAATTTTTATTCTTTTTCAAATGGTGCTCCCATTACCTCGAGCAATTTTTTGGCTTTTTCATCACTACTAGCGTTGGTAACAATTGTTACTTCTAGGCTACGAGGCCGATCTATTTTATCATAATCAATCTCGGGAAAAAGGGTGTTCTCTTTTAACCCAATGGTGTAATTGCCTTGGCCGTCAAAAGCCGACAGGGGTAATCCCCTAAAGTCTTTAACCTGAGGCAAAACCAAATGAAATAGTTTGTCCAAAAAATCGCCCAAGCGGTTCTTCCTTAGAGTAACCGATAAGCCAATTGGCGCCCCCTTCCTTAGAGCAAAACCAGAAATAGATTTTTTAGCTTGATTAACTTTTGGCTTTTGGCCAGTAATTAAAAACAGGCTCTCCTTGGCTCTCTCAAAAGATTCCTTATTATCACTGTCCTTGGCCACACCCATATTGACCACCACTTTAGTAACTTTTGGGGCGGCCATCTGATTTTTTAGTCCCAGCCCTTTTATTAGAAAGGGAACTGCTTCTTTTTGATATTTTTGCCAAAAATTATCCATTTTTTTAAATTAACTCCCGACACTTTTTACAAACCCTTAATTTGCCATCTTTTTTATTCTTGCCCTTATCTGACAGCTGGTAACCCACCCTGGTCGGCTTGTGGCACTTGGGACAAATCAACATTACCTTAGAAATATCCAGGGGTCGGGCGACATCAATAATACCCCCCTTATCACCCTCTTTCTTGGGTCGAACGGCTTTTTTGTAAAGATTTATCTCAGGTAAAATCACGGCATTTTTCTTAGGCAAAGCCTGATCAACGACCCCTTCTCGGCCCCGATCTTTGCCAGCAATAACCCTAACCTTATCGCCTTTTTTAATCTTCATAGTATTTTTTGTCTTTTTAAAATGTCTAAAATTCTATATTTCTATATGTCTAAATCTCTCTCTAGACTACTTCTTTTGCCAATGAGGCAATCTTGTTGTATCCTAACTCTTTAATTTCCCGAGCCACCGGCCCGAAAATTCTTGAACCCATTGGCAATCCGCCAGCATTAATGACTACTCCGGCATTATCTCCAAACCGAACATAACTGCCGTCTTTTCTCCTGACCTCTTTTTTGGTTCTGACAATCAAAACATTAACTTTCTCGCTCTTTTTAACTTGACCTGTGGGAATAGCCTCCATGACTGTCGCCTTAACGACATCGCCAAGATTAGCAACATGCTTCTTAGAAAAACCAGGCAACTGCATCACTCGTAGTTTTTTGGCGCCGCTATTATCGGCAACAGTTAAAATTGTTCTTAGTTGAATCATTTGATAATTTCTTTAATATTAAAATTCTTTCGCTTGCTGATCGGTCGAACGGAAACAATTACCACCCGGTCGCCAACACCGGCAGACTCTTTTTCATCGTGAACCAAATAGGTTTTTCTTCTGATAAAAACTTTCTTATATTTTGGGTAGGAGGCTGTCGTTTCCACTAAAACCTTCACCGTTTTCAGGCTGGGTTTACTAACAACTACTCCGGTTAGGTTTTTTATTTTTTTAATCATTGCTGTTTTTTTGTTTTTTAGCTAACTTTTTTTCGGTTATTTTCGTCTTAATAACAGCCAGTCTTTTTTTTGCTTGACCTAGTTGGTGAACATTTTTAATTTTTGCCAAACCCTTATCAATCACCAATTTTGCCAAAGCCTGACTTTCTTTGGCTAACTCTTTTTCTAATTCTGATAAAGACATTTGGTTAATTTTTTCTTTTTGATCTTTTTTCATGGCCGTTCTTTTAAAATTCTTGGCTAACAATCCTTGTTTTGAAGGGCAATTTGTGAGAGGCCAGTCTTAAGGATTCTTTAGCCAAATCATCAGGAACCCCCCCAAGCTCAAAGATAATTCTCCCCGGGCGAATAACGGCCACATGAGCCTGAATATCGCCCTTGCCGCCGCCCATGGTTGCTCCAGCTGTTTTGGTGGTAATTGGTTTATCGTTAATAACTCTAATCCAAATTTTACCCTCTCTTTTAGTAGCGTGAACTATGGCCTGACGAGCCGCCTCCAATTGCCGCTCCGTTAGCCAACCACAGTCCAAGGCTTTAAGACCATAATCTCCAAAAGAAACCCGATGACCACGGTTAGACTGGCCCCTCATCGAACCCCGAAACTGTTTTCGATATTTTACCTTTTTGGGAACAACCATTCCTTGTTTAATTTCTAATTTCTAATTCTTAGTTTCTATTCAATTTTTAATGATTTAATGTTTTAAAAACACTGTTACATTGCTGAATTGTTAAATTGTTTTTTTAATATCAAGGCGCGGGCTACTTGTCCGCCTCTGGCGGAAAGCCCGCTACTCCAGTTTTTGAAGTAGCGCACTTTAGTGCGCGCCAGCCATATAACCATTTAACCATGTAGCCATTATCTTTTTTTTCTAATTTTTAACTTTGAATTGTCAACTCTTATAGATCCACACCTTAACCCCCACATAACCATTTCTGGTCAGGGCCGGTCTTTCCGTATAATCAATGTCGGCCCTAATTGTGCTAGTGGGCACCTTTCCAGCAGAATATTTTTCTACCCGGCCAATTTTGGCTCCATCAATTCTACCAGAAAGACGAACTTTTATCCCCTCAGCCCCAGAATTCATTACCTGCTCCAATTCTCGACGCATAATTCTCCGGTGGGGCATACGATTTTCCAATTGTTCGGCAATCCTTTGAGCTATAAAAGCAGCCGACAAATTCGGCTCCTTGACTTCTTCTATCCTGATCTCCAAATTCTTTTGAGGTTGTTCTAGGGAAACGATTTGGCAAAGCTCATTTTTCAAAACTTCCAAATTCTTACCGCCTCGGCCAATAACTACCCCCGGCCTAGTTACCATCAGGGTAACCTTCATTCTATTAAACGAACGCTCGATATTAATCACCGTTAGACCGGCTGAGGCTAGTTTATCACGCAAAAAACGTCGAATTTTCACATCTTCTAAAAGACGCGAGCCGTATAGTTTTTTATCATCTACTGCCCAAGATGACCGCCAATTACCACCGGCAGCCAATCGATAGGCATAAGGATTAACTTTTTGACCCATATTTTATTAAATTTAGCAATGTTTATTTTTTACTTTCTTTCTTGGTAACGGTCTTTTTAGGTTTTATCTTCTTTTTTTGGGCGCTGATTGGCGCTTTTTTATCTTTGCTTTCCTTCGTCTTGACCGTCTTTTCTTCCTTTTCCTCCAAAACGACCTTTAAATGAGACCGTCTTCTTTTAATCATCCCGCCATTAAAACGCGCCCCATGAGAATAATCCAGTCTTTTATATCGAGCCCCCTCATTAATAATCACTTGGGTAAGAAATAGGCTGTCTTCACTCAGGCTAAAGTTATTGGTAGCATTAGCCGAAGCTGAAACCACCACTTTTCTCAAAATCTTAGCGCCCTTTTGAGGCAAGTGATCCAGAACTGTCAACGCCTCTGACAACTTTTTACCTCGAACCACATCGGCGGCCAACCTTAACTTTCTTGGTGATATTGGTAAATGTTTTCCTTCCGCTCTGACTTGAACCATGTCTTATTTAATTTCTAATTTCTAATTTTTAATTTCTATTCAATTTCTAATGATTTAAAAACATTGTTATATTGCTTAATTGTTAAATTGTTTTTTTAATGCCAAAGCGCGAGCTACTTGTCCGCCTCTGGTGGAAAGCCCGCTACTCCAGTTTTTGAAGTAGCGCACTTTAGTGCGCGCCAGCCATATAACCATTTAGCAATTTAGCCATGTTTATTTATTTGTAATTTGTTTGGAAATTGGTAATTGGAAATTATCTCTTATGTTTTTTCAATCGTTCGTTTAACCATTCGGCCATGACCCCTAAAGGTTCTGGTGGGGGAAAATTCCCCCAGGCGATGGCCAACCATGTCTTCGGAAACGAAAACTTCAACAAAATCTCGGCCATTATGAACCGCAAAACGATGGCCGACAAATTGAGGCGGAATTTGACAGCTCCTTGCCCAAGTTTTAATGGGCTCCTTATCGCCCCGCTCAAGCTTTTTTAAAAGCCTTTCGTCTACATATGGTCCTTTTTTTAGTGATCGCGACACGTTATTTAATTTCTAATTTTAAATTCTTAATTTCTATTCAGTTTCTAATGATTTAATGTTTAAAAAAAGAATATAACAATTTAGCAATTGACCCTTAGGTTAATTAAGATCTGCTTTATTATAACAAACAATCCCTTACTTAATTTCTAATTGTTTTAATTGACCTAATTAACCTAAATAAATCCCAATTCCCAATTTCTAAAATTTAATTGGGTCTTTGGTATTTTTGGGATTTCATTAAAGTAATTAGAATAATTAGGTTAATTAGAGTAATTTATTAAAGAATTTTTTATTTTTCCTAACTTTTAGCTTTTAACTTTTAATTTTGGACTGTCAATCGTTATTTCTGTTTATCTCTTTTTTGGGCTTTAGTTTTTCTTCTGGAAATAATATTTTTGTCGCTATATTTTGTTCTCTTTCTGGTCTTTTTACCCAAGGTCTTCTTGCCCCAAGGAGTCTTAGGAGAGGGCATGCCAATGCCGGACCGGCCTTCACCACCACCATGAGGATGAGAACCGGGGTGCTGAGCAACTCCTCGAACTGTTGGCCGAATTCCTTTATGTCTTTTTTGACCAGCCTTAGTCATTTTTTGTAAATTATGCGCCTCGTTGCCAACTTGGCCAATGGTTGCCTGACAAGAAAGAGAAATTTTTCGCAATTCCCCTGAAGGCAAACGAACCTGAGCCATGCTTCCTTCTTTGGCGGTAATAACAGCCATCGTCCCTGCTCCTCTAACTAACTGCCCACCCCTACCAGGCTTTAGTTCAATAGAATGTATTGGCATTCCTACCGGAATTTTAGCTAACGTAGTAGCGCTTCCCTCCTTAATTGGCGCCTTATCACCGCTCATAACAGAAAAACCTGGCTCCATGCCTTTAGTGGCTAAAATATAGCGCCTTTCCCCATCCTTATACAAAACCAAGGCTACATTAGCACTTCGAGCTGGAGCATATTCAATGTTTTCAACTTTTCCAGGAACATTAAACTTGTTTCTTTTCCAATCGATTTCTCTAACTCGGCGCTTCTCACCACCGCCCTGATGACGGACCGCCACTCGGCCACTCGATCTTCCGGCTTTCTTTTTAATCGCTCTGGTTAAACCCTTTCTAATATTTTTCATAAAAACTTCTTTTTTGAGAATAGCGAACCTTAATTTTTTTGTTTTTCCGGAGTAGCGAACTTTAGTTCGCGCCTCTTTTTAATGGCGCGGAGTAAACTCCGCTACTTCAAAAATTCCTCCTTATTCATTTGTAACTTGGAATTTGTTTGAAAATTAAAAATTTATCTATATTGCTATATTTCTGAATATCTATATTTCTAATCAGCTTTCATAAATATCTAATTTTTCGCCTTTTTTCAGCTCAACAATCGCTTTTTTTACCGGTGCAGGCTGAAGCATTCTCCGATTATTAGACAGCCTTTTTTGCTTTCTCTTCAAAATTGTTGTTCTAACCCTGATAACACTAACACCGAAGATCGTCTCCACTGCCTTTTTAATTTGATTTTTAGAAGCGGCTCGATCAACAACAAAAGTATAACGGCCATCTTCCACCGCTCCCATCGACTTTTCGCTTACTAATGGTTTCTTGATAACATCGGCCAATTTCATAGTCTTTTTTTCAAAACCTCAATCGCTTCTTTGGTAAAAATTATTCTTCCTGACGATAAGGCCTGGTAAGCATTTAGTTTATTGGCCAAATTAATACTAACATTAGGCAAATTGCCAAAAGCCCGAGTAATATTATCATTTTTTTCTGATAAATACAGGGTGGCTTTTTTATCAGCAACCCCCAAATTGTCAATAAGCTTTACGCCTTGTTTTGTTTTGGGGGTAATTTTTACCAAACCGTCAACAACAAAGATTGCTCCCTCACCGGCTTTGGCTGATAAGGCCGATTTCAAGGCCGCTTGTCTCATTTTTTTAGACAAGGAAAGGCGCTTTTTTACTCCGGTTGGGCCGTGTGCTTTGCCGCCACCAACAAAAATCGGCGCCTTATTATCCCCATGCCGGGCTCGACCAGTGCCCTTCTGGCGCCAAATCTTTTTAGTCGAACCGGTAACTTCTGACCTGGTTTTGGCTTTAGAAAAAGCAGTTCGCTGATTGGCCAAAAAAACCTTAACAGCCTGGGCCATTAATGGTAAATTAACCTTGGCCTCAAAGATACTTTTGGGCAAAAGGATTGACTTCTCAGTCTTTTTACCGTTTTTATCGTAAATTGGAACTTTCATATAATTAAAATTAATCTAATTAACCTAATTGTTCTAATTGCTCTAATAAACTTCCAATTTCTAAAACCCAAATCCCAAAATCATTTTTGTTGTTCTTTTTGGGGCTTGGTTGTTGGGTTTTCATTAGAATAATTAGATTAATTTACTTGCTGTTTATCTTCTCCACCACCAAATATCCCCCTCTTGCTCCAGGCACTGCCCCGGTCAAATAAAGACGATTATTTTCTTTATCAATTTTAAAAACAGTTAAATTTTTTACCGTTACCTTATCAACCCCAAAATGGCCGGGCATTTTTTTACCTTTATGAACTCTGCCCAGGTCGGTGCCTTGGCCGATTGAGCCGGGAGCCCGCAGTCGATCCGATTGGCCATGAGTGGCCGGCCCACCATGAAATCCCCATCTTTTCATTACTCCGGCAAAACCCCTCCCCTTTGAGGTTCCGGTAGCTTTTACCCTATCACCCTCAGAAAAAACCTGGTCTAAGGTTATCTCTTGACCAACTTTAATATCATCACCAAAATCACCCCGAATTTCGGTTATTTTTTCCGGCGCTAAATCAGACTTGGCCTTTTTTGCTTCGCCAAGAGTCGGTTTTTTGTTATACTTGCCCTTACCTTGACCAAAAGCCAATTTTACGGCCCGATAGCCATCAGAGTCTTCCGTTTTCGTCTGAAGAACCCGGCAAGGACCAAGCTCAACAATGGTTAAGGGCACTACTTTACCATCCTCGGTAAAATCCTGACCCATGGCGATTTTTTTACCAATTAAACCGGTAAGCATAAAGATAATTTCTAATTTTAAATTCTTAATTTTTAGTCAATTTTTAATGATTTGAAAACATTGTTATATTGTTTAATTGCTGAATTGTTGACAACGTCTTTGTTTTTAACAATAAACTTAAAAAAACAATCTAACAATGTAACAATTTAGCAATGTTTATTTATTTGTCATCCTGATCCGCCAGCCGGCGGAGAAGGATCCCCTTCTCAAAAAAAGACAGAAAAAAAGAGCCTGCCAACGAGGCTCTTTTAATACTTTCTCAAATAAGCTAAAACAAAAAGATTTTAGCCTATAAACTCCAGCTTTTGTGAAAACTTTCGAGCCAATAAAGTCATTAAAATTGCCTCCTTGATAAGGAAGAAACTCTCCTCCATTCAAGACAAGTTCAATTCTATCATAAGGCCCCACCCATATCAACCAAATTTTGAAAAAAGAGTTTCTCTTCCTGTGGCCTTTTGTTAAAATAGAAAAAGATTAAGATTACCGATTACCGATTTTAGATTTCAGAATAGTATGAAGAAAAAAACGATTCAATCGTTTACTGATCTTAAAGCCTGGAAAGAGGGGCATCAATTAGTTGTTTTAATTTACAAGATTACAGAAAAATTCCCAAAGAGAGAGACATACTCTTTAACCGATCAATTAAGAAAGGCATCGGTCTCTATTACGAACAATATTGCCGAAGGATTTGGAAGACAAACTTATAAAGAAAAGGTCCAATTTTATTACCAAGCTAAGGGTTCTTTGGTTGAAGTTAAAAACCAGCTACTAGTGGCCAAAGATGTTGGTTATTTAAAGAAGAATGATTTCAAACAATTAGCCGAACAGGCTAATAATACTGCCAAATTGCTTCAAGGTCTAATTAATAAATCAAAATCATTCATTAATCGTTAATCGGAAATCGGAAATCAAAAAATCTAATGTAATTTGAAATTTGTAATTTACGATAATGATTAACTCTAAAAGTATTGTTAACAGGATTTATTCTTTCCTCGAACCCCTCTTTAGGGAGCCAAAAAAACACTTAAAAACCTGGTTGGTGATCTTGGGGGTGCTGGTCGCTTCTTGGGCTCTGGTGTTCTTTTTAAGAAGTCCCAAGGTGGCTGAAGCCTCTTGGTGGGACGAGACGTGGTTGTATCGACA
>JAQVIV010000032.1 GCA_028695445.1 Candidatus Shapirobacteria bacterium | reverse complement strand
CAAAAAAACCCTTAACAAACCCGATCTGATTCGCCCCTCAACCGCGCCAGGTTGTAAAAATTATGTCCGGGTCAACAACCACCTCGAAATTGGGGCAACCGTCAAAAAAACTGACGATGGTAATTGGCTAGTTATTTCTGCTTGGAAAAGAAAATTAATCTGAATTCTCAACTTCAGGATTTTCCGGTCTCCCTAAAAAAGCCCTGTTTTCCCCAATCGAAATATTTTGAGCTGTTATCATTCCGCTAGCATCTTCCGAACCAACCACCATTATTTGCTCGCCAACTTTTAAATCCTCAAAGGAACCCTGGCTAGTTTTATTAATCAAGGTTGAGTTAGCATAAATTACTATCTTGGTATTACCTTCCTGGGTTTTTAGGGTGATTGTTTCATCTTCTGCGCTAATTATCTGGCCATTAATCACCTGACCAAGTCCAGAAGCCCCATTTCTTGCCGGCATTTCTCTTACCCGGTCGGAGAATTGACCAAACTGGGGGTTGCCTGCCTGCTTTTTCTGGTACTGAATACCACCCCAGAAAGCCAAGCCTCCAACCCCAATGGCGACAACTATTATTAGTATTAAATTATTTTTCTTCATTTTTTCTTCACCTCCTTGCTTTCGGCCTTAAATTATTAATTTAAAAAATATTATTCGTACCTTAAGGCTTCAATCGGTTGTAGATTGGCCGCTTTCTGAGCCGGATACCAACCAAATAAAATTCCAATTCCAGTCGAAACACCAAAAGCCAGCAAAACAGAAGGAAAGCTAATAATAAATTCGGAGCCGGCAATTTCGGTATAAGCATAAAAACCAATCATCCCCAGAATAATGCCTATTAAACCCCCGGTAAAAGTCAAAATTATGGCTTCTATCAAAAACTGGGTAATAATGGTTTTCTTTTTTGCTCCCAAGGCCTTGCGAAGGCCAATTTCCCGGGTTCGCTCTGTCACCGACATCAACATAATATTCATAATGCCAATTCCGCCGACTAAAAGGGAAATAGCGGCGATTCCGGCCAAGAGAGTGGTAAACGTTCCTGTCACCTGGGAAGCGGTTTCTAAAATATCCGCCTGAGACATAATCCTAAAATCGGCCTCTTCCGGATTAGACAGGTTGTGTCTTGCCAAAAGCAAATACCCCACTTGGTTTTGGGCCAAATCCATCACCCCTTCGCTTTCGGCTTCTAAGGCAATAGAGGTTAGGTGTTTGGCGCCAAAAAGCTGTTTTTGAGCTGTCGTTAGGGGAATATAAATCTGATCATCTTGACTATTGGCCCCAGAACCCCCCTTGCTACTAGTTACGCCGATAACTTGAAAATTTTTCCCTTCAATTCTTATTGTTTGACCAACCGGATTAGCACCTTCACCAAACAAGTCTTCGGCCACATTCGGCCCCAGCACCGCCACTCTTGAAAGACTGTTAAGGTGTTGACTGGTAACAAAACTGCCAGCACTAAGGCTTATTTTTCTAACCTCAAGATAAGCCGGCTCTACACCAACAACCTGACTATTAGTATTATTTCTTCCGGCAACCACTTGGGCTCGACTGCTATATTCTGGTGAGACATTCTTAATGGTGGTAATTTGAGAAGAGGTTTTAATGGCTTGGGCATCATCATTGGTTAGGCTGGTGGCTTGCCCCATTGCCCCCCGAACTCCGCCGGAGGAAACCTGAAACCCAGGGGTAATGGTTAATAAATTAGAGCCAATTGATTGAATTTGTGATTGAACAGCGGCCTTGCTGGCTTGACCCATTGAAACTAAGGCAATAACACTGCCAATGCCAATAATAACTCCTAAAATTGCCAAGCCGGTCCGCATCTTGTTGGCCAGCAAGCTCCTGGCACCACTTTTAACCGATTTTATTAATCTCATTTTACTATCGTGGCTAATTTCCGCCGGTGCTTATTAATAACATCCTTTTCAACCTCACCATCGCGAAGGTAAATAATTCTCTTGGTACATTCGGCCACCTCATTTTCATGAGTAATCACCACCACGGTATGGCCTTTTTTGTTTAAGCGGTCAAAAATCTCCATGATTTCGATTGATTGGTCGGTGGCGACGTTGCCGGTTGGCTCATCGGCTAAAATTATCGCCGGATCCATTGCCAAGGCTCGAGCAATCGCTATTCGTTGTTGTTCACCACCGGAGAGCTGATTGGGAGCATGGTTTAACCTTTCCGACAAGCCAACCATGCCCAACAGTTCTTTGGCTTTTTTTTCTTGCTCCTGATCGGGAATACCGGCATAATCCATCGGCAACATAACATTTTCCAGAGCTGAAGTTCGGGGCAATAAATTATAGAACTGAAAAACAAAGCCAATTTTGCGATTTCTTACTTCCGCCAGCTCATCATCAGATAGTTTGGTTATATCCTCTTTATCAAGTCGATAAACACCGCTGGTTGGTAAATCCAGAGTCCCCAAAATATGCATTAGAGTTGACTTGCCGGAACCGGACGGCCCCATAATAGAAACAAATTCACCCTGATTAACAGTAAAAGAAACATCAGACAGGGCAGTGACTGTCAGCCCATCAGTCCGATACACTTTTGATAGATTAGAAGCTTCAATTACCGGCTTAGTCATAAGTTTTTTCTAGAAGCCCATTGGTCCTCCGGCAGGCATGCCGCCACCCTGACCAGACCTAATTATGGTTGTTCCGCCTCCGCCAAAACCGCCGGCCTCGCTTCGGCTATCGGTTTGACCAGAGGCAATTACTGAGGTTATTATCTCATCGCCTTCATTTAGGCCGGAAATAATTTCTATTTGAGTATCGTTTGAATCCCCAATCTCCACGGCTATTGTTTCCGGCTGGCCGTCTTTTAAAATCTGAACCGTTGTTTGATCACCAACGGTTTGGACTGCTGTTACCGGCACCAAAAGAATATCGGTTTTAATGCCGGTAATAATCTCCCCGCTAATAGCCATATTGGGATAAATTTCTACCAAAACCGGATCCAGCAAAATCGTTACCGGATAAGAAGTTACCCCGGAAGAAACATTCCCGCTGGTGTTAACGGCCAAAATCTTACCGGTAAAGGTTTTATCCGGATAAGCGTCCAGCATTAAGGTAACTTTTTGCTTGGCCTTAACATTGATAACATCAATTTCGGTTAAATCAACCGTAGCGATTAGCTGGCCCTCAGGATGATTAATTTTCCCTGCTGTTTGAGCGGAAACAATTGTCGCCCCGCTGGTGGAACTGGTGGTGGCGCTGGCAGAAACCAGGTTTCCCTCAACCAACGCCAAATCACTAATTACCCCCGCCGCCGGAGCCAAAATAGCGGCTGAATTTTCTTGATAATCTCTTAGGGCGGCGGCTGTTTTAGCTTGGGCATTGGCAATATCGGCATCAGCATTTAAGTATTTGGCCTCCGCTACCCGAAAGGCCTTTTCGACCTGATTAACTGTTTTGGTAATAATGGTTTTCTCAACCTCGGTATACTCTTCCTCAGTTTTAGGATTAATATTATCCTCCTCCATATCTTCCAGGGCTTCTTGGGCATCCAGCCTGTCCTGATGAGCCTGCCACATGGCAATATCGGATAGATCTTTGGCGTTTAATGCTTCAAGATAGACCTCCTTAGCCTCTAAATAGGCCGCCCAAGATGAAGCCTGGCGTTGCCTGGCATAATCATCCAGAACAATTTCGGCAATCTTTTGCCCCTTAAAAACCGTGTCACCGCTGGCAACATAAACCCCGCTAACAATCCCCGAGGCTTTGGTAGTAACATTGGTATAATTGCCTGAGGTGATCATCCC
>JAQVIV010000013.1 GCA_028695445.1 Candidatus Shapirobacteria bacterium | reverse complement strand
TAGAGCAATTCGGTAAACTGGCCGGCGGCTGTATTATCGCCTTGGTCTTTTACGCTTTGCCCTTGCCGGGTTTAGTCAAGTGGTTTTTTATTATTATTTCCGCCTCAGCCGGAACTATTTTTGCCTTTGTGCCTTTCGAGGGCCGCCCTTTGGAAACTTGGATTATTTCTTTTATCAAGTCAATCTATTCTCCGAGCGAATATGTTTGGCGAAAAGCGCCGGTTGACTTCCCCTTTGCTAAGACCAATCAAGACTTGCCCCAACAAGACTTGCCGCCTCAAAAAGAAACCACTCGGTCCTTATCGGTTAAAGAGCTGGCCTTACTGCAAACCCTATCAGAGAATAAAAATCTTTACAGCCAAGAAGAAATCGACCGAGCTCAAAATTTATTAAGGCTTTTCCAGCAGGGCGGCCTTTCCAGCCCCAATCAAAAACAAAACCAACCAACTCAAATAAGGGATCAGCAAAAGGAGGTCCGGTTTGGCCAAGATCTGCCGTTCCCCAAGCCGCCAGATCAACCCAATATCTTAGTTGGTATGGTTATTAGTAAAGACAACAAGATTGTCGAGGGGGCAATTATTGAAATTAAGGATGATAATAGCGACACTGTTCGAGCCATGAGGACTAACAAGCTGGGTCAATTCCGAACCGTTTCACCCCTGCCTGACGGCCAATACCAAATCGGCGTCGAAAAGGCTGGTCTTAACTTTGATATAATGAAAATCCAACTTAATGGTGAAATTATCCCGCCAATTGAGATTAGAGAAAGAGAGAACTAAATTATTATAATTGTTCTAATTTCTAATTAACCTGATGAAATCCCAAAATACCAATTACCAAAAAATTAAACACAACACTAGCATTTAAACAACATTAGTCTCATTTAAGACTTTGGGATATTGGTTTCATTTTTTAGAATAATTGGATTAATTAGGTCAATTAGAAATTTTCACAAGGTATGCCTGCCGCACCAGTTCGCTCATCAACCCAAGAGGCTCTGCCAATCGAGGATATTCGCGACGACTTGGTTATTTTAAAAGACGGCTCAGCCGCCCTAATTCTGCAGGTAAACGCTATTAACTTCAGCTTATTATCAGAAAAAGAACAGGATGCCATTATTTATGCTTATGCCGGACTGTTAAACTCGCTTAACTTTTCGATTCAAATTATGATCCGGTCTCAGAAAAAAGACATTACCGGCTATTTGTCCTTGCTAGAAAAAGCCAAAACCAGCCAAGAAAACCCTTTATTAAAAGGTCTAATTGATAAATATCAGGTTTTCATTCGGGAAACAGTCACTCAGGCAGAAATCTTAGATAAAAAATTCTATTTAGTTATTCCGTTTTCGGCCCTTGAATTAGGCGCCGGCCAAGCCGCTTCTACCGTCTTAGATCAATTTCTGCCTAAAAGCAAAAAGACCCAAAAGACTCTTGATGTTGACCGGGTGGTTGAAAAAGCCAAAACCAGCCTAGAACCCAAAAGAGACCATTTAATTCGTCTTTTGGGAAGAATTGGTTTAGTAGCTCAACAGCTTGGCACCAATGAGCTGATTCGGCTCTTTTTTAGAATCTATAATCCCGATGCTAAAATCGTTGACAATGCCTTAAGCAAGGAATATATCAGTCCAATCATTAGAGACAACCGCAGTGAAACCAAAAAATGATTAAAATCAATCCTTTTAGCAAGAAAAAACCGCCAGAAAAAAATTCATCCGGCTCAAATCAAAAACAGAGTAGTTTTGCCAGCGGGGTGCCGACAATTAAAGACTTGCTGGCTCCATCGGCTATTGAAGTTGACTTCAATCATTTAAGAATTGACAATAAATATTTCCGCTCGTTGTTTGTGGCCGGTTATCCACGCTTCGTTAACGCCAATTGGCTGTCCCCTCTAATTAATTTTGATCATACCCTGGATATTGCCATGTTTATTTATCCGGTGGAAATTAAGGGAACACTTGACGACTTAAGAAGAAAAATTGCTGAAATGGAGGCCGAGATTGCTACCGATATTCAGCGGGGCAAAGTGGTTGATCCTTCAACCAAGGCAAAGCTAGAGGATGCCCTGACTCTCCAAGAGCAATTAACTAAAGGGGTAGAGCGTTTTTTCCAATTCGGACTTTATCTAACTATTCCCGGCAACAGCGTTAAGGAACTGGATGAGGCCACCAAAGAAATTAAATCTACCCTAGGCTCATTGATGATCATTGCCAAAGACGCCACTTTACAAATGGAGGAAGGCCTCCAAACCACTATGCCAATTGGCACAAGCAAACTTAATGTTACCAGAAATATGGACACCACCTCCCTGGCAACCACTTTTCCTTTTACCTCATCTGAACTAACAGCCAACGAAGGTATTCTTTATGGTGTTAACCAACATAACGGGTCTTTGGTGATATTTGATCGCTTCAATCTGGAGAACGCCAATTCGGTTGTTTTTGGTAAGTCCGGTTCCGGTAAAAGCTACATGATTAAACTTGAGGCTCTGCGATCATTAATGATGGGAACAGAAATCATCATTATTGATCCGGAAAGCGAATATGAACAATTAGCTCAAGCAGTAGGCGGTGAATATATTAGTTTTGGTTTTGGGTCTAGCGCCAAAATTAACCCCTTTGATTTACCGCAAAAGTACTCCCCAAGCAATCAGACTTCTCAAGACAATCGTCTCGGTTTTAAATTGCTGTCCTTGCAGTCGCTTTTTAAAATTATGATGGGTAAAATGGATTCTGACGAAGAAGCTGTTCTAGATCGAGCCCTAGTGGCCGCTTATAGGGGAAAGGGGATTACCCCCGATCCGGCCAGCCAAAGAAATGAAGCCCCACTATTAGAGGATCTTTATAAGACTCTATTAGGCATGGAAACCCCCAAGGCCCGAACCTTAGCCAATCGCTTAGAAAAGTTTGTCAAGGGTTCTCTGGTAGGAATTTTTGACCAGCGTTCCAACGTTAACCTAAAAAACCCCTTTACCGTTTTTTCTTTGAAAAATGTTGAAGGCTCACTGCGGCCCATTGTTATGTTTATTATTTTGGATTATATCTGGACCAAGGTCCAAGACGATCTTAAAAAAAGAGTCGTTATTGTTGATGAGGCCTGGTATTTAATGCGCTATAAAGATTCGGCTCAATATTTAGAATCTATTGCCAAAAGGGCCAGAAAATATTATCTTGGCCTAACCACCGTCACCCAAGATGCTCCCGACTTTTTAGCTTCCCCTTATGGCAAAGCCATTATTACCAACTCTTCCATCCAAATCTTAATGAAACAACATCCGGCGGCGATTGACCAAATCGGAGAAATTTTTTATTTATCTGAAGGCGAAAAAAACTTACTGCTTTCAGCCGATATTGGCGAGGGTCTGTTCTTTGCCGGTGAAAACCATGTCGCTATTCAAGTAATTTCCTCAAACGAAGAACATAAGCTGGTTAGCACTGACCCCAGAGAGAAAGAGGCCAGGGTCAGCATACCGGAAGAGGGCAGTCCTGCTATTCAATCCCAATACCAAGAAGAAACAAAATCCCAAGAACAAGAAAAAAGTACTAGCCAAACGAATATTCCTAAACCAGCAGAAACGCCAAAATAGTATCTGGGGGAAAATAAAAAATTATTCTAATTGACCTAATTGTTCTAAGGAAATTCTAAAACACTAAATTCCAAAATAATATCTGTGTTATATGGGGAAGGGCTTCCTTTTTCCGGACGGGACCCTTCGGTCACCCTAAAGCAATCTCAGGATAACAAGAAAATAATTACTAAATGGTTGCTTAGTTAATTGTTGTTAATTTAAGACTAAAGGATCAAACACTTTTTAAAATCAAACTTCCTAATGGCAACAAACAGCGCTAAAAAATTATCTCTTTCTAAAGAGTCGGCCCTATTTCTCCTCGAGGGTTTAAATTTCTTCAAAGACAACCCCCAAGCCAAAGACTGGCATAAGCTGGATAAAGACACCTTTTTACTTCTGGCCCGCGACATCGCTCAATTTTATCCTGATGAAGAAGAAAGTTTAACCCAATACCTGGTCCGCTTCGAATCATTTTTACAAAGAATTGTTAATCGTGAGGAATTGGCTCCTTCTGTGCCTCAAAACCTAGAAGAATTGGTTAGCGCTTTTAGCGCCTTCCAAAAAGAAAAAGATGCCGCAGTCAAAATAAAGGAGGTTGATGTTTCTACCAGTCAGGACATCACCCTTGAAGATTGGATCAAAAATCTCCAAGAAAAACATCTTCAGCAAAGAACAGAAAGAGAAGTGGAGGAAGGGGTGGTGTTTTCCGGTCTACCAAAAGAGCAGGCCGCCAGTATAAAACGATCCCTGGCTGGTGATATTGCCGCTGTTGTCCCTCGAACTGTTATCCCTAGCCCAGAAGATAAAAAGAAAACCGCTGAAAAAATTAGACATGTCTTAGATCAAGGAACGATCGATTTGGTCCTTAAAGAAAAGGAGTCCCTAATCGAAAGAATTACCCAAAAGGTTAGATATTTAACCGTTTCCCCGACAGTTAAACCACCATCCGATCCGAAGGAAAAAGATTTAATTAAAACCGTTTCCCAGGTAATCAAAGATAAAACCCCCATTAAAGACCCCGATCAGGTTCAAAAAACAGCCCAAAAAATTGCTCAAGGATTAGCCCAAAAAGTACCAAAACTAACCGCCCAAGAAAAAGAAGCCCTAACAGAAGTAGAAAAAATTACCTTAACGGAAGAAGTAGTCAATGCTTCCTTGCCGGAAATCGTCGAGGCTATTACTAAGCCTGCGGCCCCAATTCCAGAAGCAGAATTCACCAGGCGCTTAGTCGAAGAAATTACCCAACAGGCAAACTTTTCGATAATTTATTCTGATAGGGCGCCCGACCATTCAAAAGAGGCCATCATTAAAACCGGAGTTGAAGCGGCAATAAGAGACTTCGTAACCGTTGAAGAACCCTCTGGCCTTAAAGAAATATCTAAAACGATTAGTCGAGCAGTTCGTTCTAAAATTCCACCCCAAAAAGAGCAAAGCTTAGTCTCCTTACCAGAAAAAGAAAGAACCTCTCTTCTAGAAGGCGCCATTCGCGGCTCTCTACCGGAGATTACCACAACAATTCAAGTTAAAGCGGCTGCCACCAGCCTTGATCCAGAAGAATCCCAAGAATTTATTCAAGAATTAACCAGCCAAGCCAAACAATCGCTTCTTGATCTTTCTGTTTCTTTACGAGAAGAGTTGGAAACAGCAACCGTTTCCGACCTCCCTCAGCTAAAAAACAATCAAGAAGGAGTGATACTTGATCAGCTTGATCAAAACCCTCTCTTGCCATACCAGCTCACTCCTTCTGAAAACCAAACTCCCCTAAACATCCAAATGCGCCAAGTGGTTAATCATTATGGTATTGGTCAAAAGTCGGCCGATATCATCAGTTATCAAAATGAGGAGGTCGCCGGATTCACTAATAGTGTAACCGGCAAAACCAGTCCCTGGTGGCAAAATCAGATTAACCGTTTTCAAGCCTGGGGAGAAGATCAAAACTTGATTAACCAAACAACCAACAACTTTAATCTTCAAATTAAATTTGAGGCTAATTTTCCCCAGTTAAAAGGCTTTTATCAAAGAGCGGTTAATTGGCCTGGACCACGAAGATGGTTTAATAAAATCACCAGCCCTATCACCGGTTTTTTTAAAGAAAAAGTCGGCGGCTGGTGGAAAAACACTGCTATTGCCAAAGGAATAGCCAAAGGGGCCAAGTCTAAGGCAGGCCTATTCTTAAAAAAGACCCTAGGCTCTTTTGGCATCTTTAAGGCCGGAATGAAAAAAACCCTCCAAGAAGGCGCCAAAAAGGGTGTCACCAAAGCCCTTGGCTGGCTAGCAAAAAAGTTGGCCGCCACCAAATTGGGAGCCGCCTTAGGATCAATCGCTCCAGGAATCGGCAATGCCATCGGGGCCATTGTCGGTTTCGGCATTGATATTCTTAAGGGCGGACTAAATATCTTTGCCAATACTCTACAAAAAATTACCGGCGGCGAAACGGAGGCCGAGCAAACTCTCAAGGCCAACCTTGGGCCTTTGGGAAAAATCGCCCTTTCGCCCATTACCCTAATCGTTGTCGGCGTGCCAATATTAATTTTGGTTTTTGCCTTGGGCCTATTTCAAATTGAGGGCAGTGCTCTGGTTGTTGATGATGAGACCATTCTTTCCGGACTTCCTTTTGCTCAATTGCCATCAGAAAATCCCATTCCAGACAATCATTTTGCCGAACGGCTAGTGGGAATCCTGCAAGATTGTCCGGCCACCAGACCTAGTGGTTATATTAATAAAACTAATTTTAGTCAAGTAGCTCAATGTTTAAAAACGGCGGGCATTAGCGAAGCTGTTATTAACATCCTAGAAGATTCTGTCAACCGTTTTTCTTCCCTTCAGTGTGTTGGCTTTGTTCAAGCTGTTGAGGCCAACCAGGGTCGAATCCTGCCCGGTTGCGGCAACGCCAAGGATTATGCCGACTGCTCCGCCATCACCAATAGCGCTAGTTACGAATATACCAACTGCCAAGACCTGCAACCCGGAGCTATCGGTGTCTCCACCAGAGGAACCTACGGCCACGTTGGTATCATTACCGGCATTGAGACTTCCGAAACAGGTATTACCAGAGTGCGCTTTGCTTCTGCTTGGGGCACCTCAACCCAAAACGGTGGTCGAGTCACGGTAACTATTTTGCCTTGTGATTCTTTTAGCGCTTTAATCCAGCCAAAAAATTAGTTAATATTAATCTTATATTATGAAAGACAAACGCGTTATTATTTTAATTGCTGTTCTGGCCTTTTTAGCGGCAGTTCTGCTTCTTCGGGAAATTCTTTTTCGGCCAGGAGAAAAATTAACCCTCGTAGAAACACAGCCCGTGATTTACCAAACCGGGGTTGATCCCAAATTGGAAACCATTATTTTCCAATTTAACCAAAGTGCAACCGATTACAATTTTTCTGTTAATGTTTTTCCTGATTTTAACTATCAAACAGGGGTGGAGAATGATCAGTTAATTATCACCCTAGAAGAACATTTAACCGGCCAAACTAAATATTTGGTTGAGATTAGAGAAAACTCTGCCTCATTTTATTTTCCGCTCGAATTTGTCACTGCTCCAGCAAAGGAAGAAATTAGCGATCAGGCCGGCCTAGGCGACCCGGAAGCAGAGGAGGAAATTGCCAAAGCAATACTCGATAATTATCCGCTTTTTTACCAGACTCCTAAAAAAACCGACTCTTGGCAAGCTGATTACAGCCAAAAACAAGAGTTAACAGTTACCTATCTGGCTTTGGAAAACCTTGAAGTAATCCAGCAAGAAGTTTTTGACTGGATGGAATCAGAGGGGGTTGATCCACAAACTCATAACTTCAAATGGCAACCAATAACCCAAGATGAAAACTAGTTAGTGGCCAAGTTTGCTTTCTATCTCCCCAGCAAAAAAAGGCCGGCCATCGTCTTTTAAGATCTTTTGGCTAATTTCTACCTTGGCCTCCTGGTTAATTAGACTAGCTAATTGCCCAGTGCTATTATTTTCAACAACGATAACTTTTTTGGCTTTAGCCAAGACTTCTCTTGCTTCGCTTGGAAATGGCCAGGGCCGAAAAAAGTGAAAAACATTAATCGAAACTCCCTTATCAGTTAAATTTTGACAGGCTGATAGCAGAGCCTGTTTAGTTGACCCCCAGCCAACCAAAGTTAAATCCGCCTCTTGACCACCATAAAGCCTGGTTCCCAACTCGTTTCTCAGAGAAGCAATTTTTTTAAAAAGCTTTTCTTTCATAAGAAGTCTCATCTTTCCGTCTTCAACTGAAAAGCCGGCTTCATCATGAACATAAGAGTTGGTCAAAAAAACCGCTTGTCCGGGCAAAGCTCGGGGAGAAATGCCGTCCCCGACTAGTTGGTAGCGTTGATAGCCGTCTGGAGGGTTTTGGTTTAATGTTTTACCCCGATTAATTTTCAAACCAAAATTGTCCCTTCCTAGCTTGTTAGTGCTAAAAGCGCTTTCTGATAGGTATTTATCAGTCACAACGATTACTGGCAATTGATAAATGTCAGCTAAATTAAAAGCGGCAAAAATTAGTCGATAAGCCTCTTCGGGATCGCCGGGGGTAAGAATAATACGAGGAAATTCGCCGTTGCCGGCTCGAATCAAAAACAAAAGATCCTCCTGGGAGGTCCAAGTGGCCATTCCGGTTGAGGGACCGGTTCTCATTCCCTCAATTATCACCAAGGGCGTTTCAGTCGCCCCGGCCATGGTAAAGCCTTCCACCATTAAAGAAAAGCCCCCTCCGGAAGTAGCAACCAAACTCCTTGCCCCAGCAAATGAGGCTCCAATGGCTGAATTTATCCCGGCAATTTCATCTTCGGGATGAAAAATCACCATCCCGGTTTCTTTTTGCCTTTTAGCCAAATCAGAAAGAATCGAATTAATCGGTGTCATTGGGTAAATCGCCGCATAAGAACAATTGGCCTCAATTACCCCTAAAGAAAAAGCATCATTACCAGAAAATAGTTCTTTTGGCTTTTTTACCTTAAGCATCTCTATTGGATGATCAATCCCTAAGCTTCGAGCCTGCTGATAACCAGACCTGGCAGCACCTAGGTTGCCTTCAACAACTTCCCGGCCTTTATCAGCTAAGTTTTTACCAATCTCTTTTTCTAGGGATTCAAGCGGCAAAGAAAGCAGGCCAAAAGCGGCCCCTAAAGCCACCACGTTTCGAGCAATTTCCCGCCCAACTTTATCTTGGGCAATTTTAGTCAAGGGTAAGGAAAAAACATCTTTTCCTTTAATCGCTTCGGCTTCATCAATTAAAAATAAACCATTTTTTTTAATTTCACCTTGATGAAGTAGAAAGCTTTCTTTTGTTAAGGCAATAACAAGATCGTTCTTTTTCTCTGGTAAAACCGCCCCATTTTGAGAAAAAGAAACCACCATAATATTATCACCACCACGAATCCGGGAGGGGTATTCAGGATAAACTAAAACCTCAAAACCCAAGGCGGTTAAGGCTTGACCCAGCATCCGACCCGACTCCATAATGCCATATCCGGCTGGGCCGGCAACTTTAACGGAGTAATTTTTTTTCATTACCAGATTAGAAGATATTAGGCAAAATAAATTGCAAAAACCGAACTATTGAGGTAAATATTTCTTTAATCAAAGGAATTGAAGCCGGAACAAACAATATTAATAAGAGGAGCCAAATAAAGCTTTTCTTAACCAAGTCAATAATTATTTTGATAAAAAAAATAAAAACTGCCAAAGAAACCAACCAGCGAATAGAGTCGGGAAAAAGAGCTAAAAAATCTAACCAAAGAGAATAAGCTTGCTCTAACATGGTTGTTATTATAAAAAAATAATCAAACAAAAACAACCATCTTGACAAATTGTGGAAAACTTCTTATTATTAACTTACTTCTTAGCCGGACCCGCCCTAAAAAACTTACCGTTTTTAGAAGATAAATAAAATATGGACCTTAATCGCCTTTGGCAAAACGTTCAAGAAGAATTAAAAATTTCTGTTTCTCAAACTACCTACCGAGGCATGCTGGCCCAAACAACCCTTCAAGATTTTAAAAAAAACATTGCTACCGTTGGTTGTCCTAACTCCTATCTTCGCGATTTAATTGAAACCCGCTATTATTCTTTAATTAAAGAGGTTTTAGACCACCAAACTAAAGAAAAAAACAGTCTGGTTTTTACCATTGATAGTCAAACCACCAGTAAAAAGAACAACAGCTTAGGCCCCTTGTTTAAAAAACCAACCGCCAAAAACCAAGATAAAAAACCTAATCCCGAGTTTGGCTTACTCCCTAACTATAATTTTGACACTTTTGTTGTTGGTTCATCTAATAATTTTGCCCATGCCGCCGCCCAGGCCATTGTTAAAAATCCTGGACAAACCTACAACCCTTTCTTTGTTTGGGGCGGGGTCGGAGTTGGTAAAACCCATCTTACTCATGCTATCGGCAACGCCATTGCCCAAAACAATAAAAACTTTAAGGTTCTTTATGTTAGCGCCGAAACCTTTACTAATGAACTAGTTGAGGCCCTGCAAAAAAAAACTATCACTAAATTTAAAGATAAATATCGAAAGTGCGACTGCCTCCTGGTTGACGACATTCAGTTTATTGCCGGTAAAGAATATTCTCAAGAAGAGTTCTTTCATACTTTTAACGCCCTTTATCTGTCTGGACGGCAAGTAGTGCTAACCTCTGATCGCAAACCAGAAGAAATTCCCAAGGTTGAAGATCGGTTAATTTCTCGCTTTATGGGCGGATTAACTGTTGATATCCAGCCGCCCGACTATGAAATGAGATTGGCAATTTTAAAACAAAAAGCCCAAGAAAAAAATTTCTCCCTACCAGAAGAAGCGGCCGCTTTTTTAGCCGAAGCCGTTGAATCAAACATTCGAGAACTAGAGGGCGCCCTGTTCCGATTAATAATTAAAGCCCAAAGTAATAATGTCCCTATCGACTTAGAGTTCACTCAAAATCTTTTTGGCTCTCTAAAAAGAAAGGTAAAAAAAACTACTCCCAAAACAGTGCTTTCTCAAACCGCCAAGCATTTTTCTTTTAAAACTAAAGATCTTTGTGGAAAAAGCCGAAAATCAGAATTGGTTACAGCTCGACATGTTGCTATTTACTTATTAAGAAAAGATTTAGATTTACCATTAATGAAAATTGGTGAGTTAATTGGCGGCCGAGATCACACCTCAATTATGTATGCCATTGAAAAAATTGAACGGGAATACTCGAATAATCAAGGGTTAAGATCAGACATTAATAAGATTAGGAATAATTTTCAATCTTAATTAGGGTTTTGCAAATTGCTGTGGATTGGTGGGGAAAAGACAAGGGTAGAACAATTTTCTTTTGGAAAAAACCAAATTATCATTTTCCACAGTAAAACATTTTTTCTCCACAAAAAAGTTTTGTTTTTCCTAACTTTTAAAGACAAAGAAAAACCAAAATCAAAATTAAACTATAAGTTTTTCTAATCTTTTTTTTAGAACCTTGGCTGTTTTTTAAAAAACTGACAAATTACTTATTCCTACCTTGAATGTCAATCCACTTATAAACAGTCCCTACTATTACTACTACTATTTTTAATATAGAAATTATCATTAATATTTTGTTAAAATAAACATACTATGAAAATTACCCTTCTCCAAGAAAACCTTAACAAGGGTTTGTCAATCGTTGGTCGTTTTGTTGCTCCTCATCCTCAGATCCCCATCTTAAACCATGTTGCTATTAAAACTGATAGAAGCCGTCTTAAAATTTCGGCTACCAACTTAGAAACTGGGGTTAATTATTATTGTGGCGCCAAAATTGATTCAGAAGGGGGAACAACAGTTTTAGCCAGAACTTTTTCTGATTTTGTGGCTTCTTTACCGGCCGAAAAGATTGTTTTAAGACAAGAAAGGGAAAACTTAAATGTTTCCTGCGGTAATTATCAAGCTGATTTGCCAACCAGTTCAATCAGTGATTTTCCTAAAATTCCCACTAAGGTTAGTCAAAAACTTTCTTTACCTTATCAAAAATTTATTCAAGCTTTGGGTAGTGTTGTTTTTGCCACCTCAAGCGATGATTCTCGACCGGTATTATCGGGAGTAAATTTTAAGTTTACTAAAGACACCTGTTTATTATCGGCTACCGATGGTTATCGATTGTCTTTTAAGAAAATTAGCTTGGAAAAGAAATTTCCTCAACTTGAATTTATTATTCCTTCGGTTGTGTTGTCAGAGCTGGTAAGAAGCAAACCGGAAGGTGATTTAGAGCAATTAGAATTAGGATTGGCCAGCGAAGAAAAACAAGCCGTTTTCTTTTTACCTAACTTAGAGTTTTCTTCTCGTCTTTTAGAAGGAGAATACCCTGATATTGATAAGGTTATTCCTCAAGACAAGGAAACCACAGTGATCGTTGATAGGGAAGAGTTTTTAGGGGCAGTAAAAATGGCGGCTATTTTTGCTCGAGAATCAGCCAATACTATTAAACTATTAATTGCTGATAATAAAATTCAAATTTCGGCCAATGCTCCTGTTTTAGGAGAAAATACCAGCCAAATTGAAGCTCAAATTGAAGGGGAAGATCAAAAAGTGGCCTTTAATTTTCGTTTTTTAATTGATCTGCTAACCGCTCTAAAAAGTGATCAAATAATAATAGAGTTGCAGCAATCAGAAAAACCGGTTGTTTTTAAAAATCCAAAAGATAGGGATTTTTTACATATTATTATGCCGGTTAAAATACAGGAAGAAGAGTAGTGATAATTTTCAATTTTCAATTAACCCAATTTCCAAACAAATTTTAAATCCTAAAACATTCAAAACATTAAATCATTAAAAATTGAATAGAAATTAAGAATTAAGAATTAGAAATTTAACTAATGGATTTGGCTGATTACACTTTTTCTTCCCAAACCCCTACCTGGTGTCCGGGTTGCGGGAATTTTGCGGTATTGTCTGCGGTAAAAAAATCTTTGGCCGAATTAAACATTGCCCCCAAAGACACAGTAGTTACTTACGATATTGGTTGTGGCGGCAACATGGTTAACAATTTGGCTGTTTGCGGGTTTGCCAGCCTTCACGGGAGGTCGATTCCGGTGGCGGTTGGGGTAAAAGCCGCCAATCCCGCCTTAACAGTAATTGCTCAGGGTGGTGATGGTGGTTTATTAAACGAAGGAGCAAGCCACCTAATTCATGCCGCTCAAAGAAACGATAATATCACCGTCTTGCTTCATAATAATCAAGTTTTTGCTTTAACGGCCGGACAAGCCTCCTCAACAACACCCAAAGAGACAGTAACCAAGTCAACTCCTCAAGGGGTATCATATTTACCGTTAAACCCTCTGTTATTAGGGGCGGCCAGCGGGGCAAAATTTTTGGCTCGAGTTTCTCCTTTTGATTTTGATGAGTCGGTCGGAGTAATGAAGCAGGCGATAACCTATCAAGGGTTTTCCTTGGTAGAAATTATTATGCCCTGTTTGATTTGGTCAACAAAAGAGGAAACCACCTTTTTAAAAACTAAGACTTTTTTTCCTAATGATTTACCTAAAAATCGCGGCCAGATTTTAGATTATTTAGCCAAAGAAGAAAATCGTTTAGCCCTGGGAATTCTTTGGCAGGAGTAGTTCTTAAGATAAGTAACTTTTTTAATAAGCATTCCTTTAGACTAATAACTTCAGTTAAACCCGGTGACGAGCAAGAAGATTGAACATTTCTTTTGGCTGGGAGTAGTTTTATTGGTTGTTTTTTGTCTTTCCTTTCACAGTGCCGAGATTGAATGGAACCAGGATTTGGGTCGCCACATTAGACTGGGGGAAATTATTTTAGAAGAAAAATCGATTCCTAAAATCAATTTTTTTTCCTATTTAGAGGTAGATTTTCCGTTTCAAAACCACCACTGGCTATCGGAAGTGGTTTTGGCCCTAATTTATAATAATTTTGGTAATAGCGGCTTAATTTTATTTAAAACCCTTCTTTTAGTTTTAGCCTGGGGAGGGCTTTTTTGGCTGGCAAGCCAAACAATTTCTCCTTCTTGGGCGGCCTTTTTAATATTATTGCCGATTTTAATTTTTCGGGAACGGACCGACATTCGACCGGAAATTTTTGGTTTTTTACTTTTTGGCCTTTTTTTAATAATCTTTACTAAAGCCAGAAAGGGGAAGAAAAAGTTGTTATGGTGTTTGCCGCTATTGCAGTTGTTATGGGTAAATTTACATATTTCTTTTGTTTTTGGCCTTTTTTTAATTGGAGTAAATTTTTTTTGGTTTTGGCAAAAAAAACTTTTTTCTTCATCAAAAAAGGCAGGGATGGTTTTATTGCCGCTATTTTTAGCAGTGCTGGCCAATTTGGTCAACCCCAACTTTATTAATGGCGCGCTGGCTCCGTTGTTGATTTGGCAAAATTATGGCTATCAAATTGTTGAAAATCAATCGGTTTTTTTCTTATCCGCCCTTGGTTATCGGGGTGGTATTGTTCTTTTTAAGATTGGTTTTATTTTAGGATTAGTCTTTTTTATTGCCAATAGAAAAAGTTTAATTGATTTTTTAGCCTGGCTGGCCTTATCAATTATTTCAGCCAGACAAATTCGCCATTTACCCTTTTGGGCACTTTATTCTTTTTGGTTTTGGGCAAGCACTTTGCAGTTTTTTTTAAAAAAAGTTTCTCAGAAAACCAGACTATTTTTTGATTGGGGGGCAAAGATAACTGCCTTGCTGGCCGCCTCTTTTTTGGTTCTTATTCATAGTACCGGACTTATTTATCGTTGGTCGGATCAAAACAAGAACTTTGGTTTTGGTGGTAATCAGCCGACTCGAGAAGCAGCCTTGTTTTTGGTTAATAATTTTCCCAAAGAAAAGATTTTTAACAACTTTGATATCGGTAGTTATCTAGATTATTTTTATCCGGAAATTAGAGTTTTTGCCGATTCTCGACCAGAAGCTTATCCGGCTTTTTTTTGGCAAGAATATCGGGCAATTCAGTCTGACTGGAACAAGTGGCAGGAGATAGTGGAAAAGTATCAGATTGGGGTGGTCTTTTTTTCTCACACTGACCAAACCGATTGGGCGAAAAACTTTTTAGTTAATCTTTACCAAGACGAGAAATGGCGCTTGGTTTATCTTGATGGGGATATAGTAATATATAGCAACATTGAAGCCGGTCCGGAGGAATTAATAATTAATAAAGAGCTGGTTGATTATTTTGACAACGGTTTAGATTTGGCTAAACTGGCCCGTTTTTTTCATTTAGTAGGTGAGGAGGAGTTATACCGGTTGAGTTTAGAAAAATCTTTAAAGCTAAACCCTCACTCTTATTTTACCAATTTAAGTTTAGCTCAAGTATATTTTCAGTCTAATAGTCCGGCTCTTCATTTTAAAGCCAAGAGCTTAACTGCTAAAATTAATAACTGGTGGTATCGTTTGTGACAACAATAAAAAAAAGCAAAAAAACCGCTTTAGTATTGCTTTCTGGAGGTCTGGATAGTCTTTTGGCCGCCAAAACTATTCAAGATCAGGAAATAAATCTGATTGGAATAACTTTTAAAAGTTATTTTTTTGACACCTCTTTGCCAGCCCAAAAACAAGCCGAAGAACTTAACATCCCTCTATCAGTTTCCAACATTAGTCAAAAGCAGTTGGATAGAGTTTTGGCTCCTCAACATGGTTATGGGTCAGGACTTAATCCTTGTCTTGATTGCCACTTGTTAATGTTGAAAACTGCCCACGACTTAATGGTTAGGAAAGGGGTTGATTTTTTAGTTACCGGTGATGTTTTAGGCCAGCGACCCTTATCTCAAAACCGACAAGCCTTAAAAATAATTGATCAGGAATCCGGCTTAGAAGGGTTGGTGGTTCGGCCCTTATCGGCAAAGTTACTACCATTAACTTTGCCCGAAAAAAGAGACTGGCTGGATAGGAAAAAATTGTTTGCCATTAAGGGTCGATCTCGAAAAGAACAATTGATGCTCGCCAAGAACTGGAAGTTAAAAGCTTATACCACTCCGGCGGGGGGCTGTTTGTTAACGGACAGGGTATTTTCTCAGCGGCTGTTAAGAATTTTGGCCGTTTTTCCGAAAATGCTGCCCAATATTTTAAAATTAACCAGTCTTGGGCGTCACTTTTGGATCGATCAAGCTTTAATTGTTGTTGGCAGGAATCATAAAGAAAATGAACAAATAAAAAAAACTGCCCAAAAAGAGGACTGCTTGATCGAGCTAAAAGACTTGCCTGGACCAACCACTCTAATTAAAGGAGAGATTACCGATCAGATAATAGAAAAAGCCAAGAAGTTGACCCAAAAACATGCCCCCAAGGCAAGAGGTGAAAAGGTGGAATTTATAGTTAAGAAAAAGTAATGGGCAGCTGACAAAAACTTTCACTGCTAGATCCGGGATCCAACAGGCAGGAAAAAGGAAAAATGTTATCCCGAAGATACTTTCTCTTCGTCTTTTTGAGGCCTTTTTTTAGATATTTTTAGTTAAGAATTCTTTAATACCGGCAGACAGGTTGGGATTCTTAAGAGCCAAAACTAAATTAACCTTTAACCAGCGCAGGGGATCACCGGTGGTTAACCATTCTCCAGAAGTGATTGGTTCGGCAATAACAATATCTTCTCTGGCGAGAGTGTTATTAGCATCAGCAAACCAAAGCTCATTATCTCGAGATAGGCCCTGTTTTGCTAAAACCGGAAAAATTTTATTAGAGACAACGAAACGGCCAAACTGAGCCATATTGGAAGGCGCCTTGTCGGGGGGTAATTTTTCTAAAACCTCAACTGCGCGGTTTGGATATTTGGGATCAGCAACATATTTAATGCTGGCATAACGGTTAATTTCTTCCCAGGGAACTTTTTGAGCTCCCAAAACCACGGCTGGTTGGTATTTTTGATAAATGCTGATTAAACAAGAAAGATAATCACCAGGTTTTTCTTCAACAACCAAGTCATCACCAAACATATAAACAAAAGGATCATCGCCAACAAAGTTTTTGACTGATAATATTGGCGAGGCATTGCCATAGGGAAGCTTAGGGTCTTGGGGGGTAAAGTAAATTTTAGCCTGGCACCAAATGTTTTTTAGACTTTCCAAAAAAGACTCTTTGTCGTTTTCTTTTAAAAAGCTTTCCAGTTCTTTATCGGGGGTAAAGTATTCGGCCAAACTGTTGTCGCCGGGGCGATGAACGATATTAATTTTATCAATCCCGGCGCCAATCATTTCCTCTACTAAATATTGGATGTTGGGTTTATCGAGGATAGCAATTAGCTCTTTAGGGTAGGCCTTAGTAACTGGAAGAAATCGAGTGCCTCGACCGGCGGCGGCAATAACACCCTTAGTGACATTAGCCATTAAAAATATCCTAACACGATTTTTTTTTAAAAACAAATTTAGTGTTAAAATGTTTCTAGAGGTTTAGAAGAAATGGAAATTAATCAGCAGTCTTTTAAAAGCGAAGTCTTAGAATCGGACTTGCCGGTTTTAGTTGATTTTTGGGCTTCTTGGTGTGGGCCATGCCAAATGATGGGGCCAATTTTGGACAAGTTAGAAAAAGATTTAGCTAAAACAATAAAGGTTGCTAAAGTTAACATTGATGACAATCCAGACTTGGCTAGTCAATATGCCATTATGAGCATTCCGGCCTTATTTTTATTCCAAAATGGCAAGGTGGTTAAACAATGGCTAGGGTTACAAAATGGCCAAACCCTAAAAGAAGAAATTGGCCAAGCCTTATCTTCTTGAGAAAAAAACAATGAGGAAATTAGTATTGCTGTTTTTATTTTTAAGCCTATTTTTAAGCTTTTTTTCTCCGATTTTGGCTCAAGAAGAATCATTGATGGAGGGGGAAATCGTTGAAATTTTAGATCAAAAAGAAGAATTTGGCCAATTTTATCAAAAGGTTTTAGTTTTAGTTAAAAATGGCCGCTTTCTTGGTCAAAGGGTGGCGGTGGAAACAGGGTTTTATGATCCCTTGACTCAACAGCGGTTTATAGTTGGCGACAGAATAATTTTAGCCTTATCAGCCGATATGGAAGGCAATAATATTTTTTATATTGCCGATTATATTCGTCGGCCCAGTCTTATCTTGCTGGCGGCAATTTTTATTTTATTAGTTTTAGTTGTTGGGGGAATTAAAGGCTTTTTTTCTTTAATTG
>JAQVIV010000031.1 GCA_028695445.1 Candidatus Shapirobacteria bacterium | reverse complement strand
GCTGCGTTGATAATTCGGTTTGTTATGTCATGACTTTTACGCCTAACCCGGCCGGTGGTTTTGGTGAATGTCAATATGCCAATCCTAACGTTTGTGTTCGAGCCGACCGGATTCAGGTGGGGGAATGTGCCGCTGTCTGCAATTGGGCCTGTTGTGCTTGGCAAGAATATTAAAAAATTGCAGGAGGAAAAAATTTGTGCTATGTTAAATTTAGTGTCTAAAAGAAAATTCTGGCTATTGTTTTTTGTTTTTTTGGCCACAATTTTGGTTGGCACAAAAAAAGCTGGCGCTTACTATGACCCGGGCGGCGCCAGTGGTGGAGCCAGCCGGCAACAGGTTTTTGAAGAAAGTGTTTTTAGCACTGATCAATTCAACCAGCCCAGCCACTCCTACAGCAATATCGAAAGCATTGTTGCTTCATTAAACAATCTTATTTCCGGCTGTCAAACTGACGCTTGTCAGGAAAAACTACTAAGCGACTCGGGTGGGGCCGTTGGGGCGACAACAAGCCTGATTGCCCAAATTTACGCCAGCCCGCCAGCCTCAAGCGCAACCTATTTTGCTGATCTGGGACAAAGACTCAATCTAACCCAACCAGCTTACGCCCAAGACAGCGGCCCGGGATTCTCCGGTCTAAGACCACTATTAACCCTTTGGAAAAATTTCCGCAACGTTGCCTATATTTTCTTTATTTTTATCTTTGTTTTTGTTGGTTTTGCCATGATGTTTCGGCTTAAAATTAATCCTCAGACCGTAGTTACTATTCAATCGGCGATTCCTAAAGCGGTGGTAGCTCTTATTTTGGTTACTTTTTCTTATGCTATTGCTGGATTAATGATTGATTTCATGTATCTTATTGCCGGCATTATGCTGGCAATAATCAATCCCCAATCTTTTATTGATAGCGCCGTTAATTTTTTCGCCGGATTAGGCTTAATGGAAGGGCATGAAAATTTTAATATTTTAACTTTTTCCATTTATTTCTGGGGAAAATCGGCTTCAATTATTAAAGATGTTGGTTCAATGTTCTCCATTCTTGGTTTTTTACCTGACGTAATAAAGGATCTTGTTGAAAAGTTTCCTGGTGCTTTTATGCTTACCAGAAACCTGGCAATAGAGCTCATCCTTGGCATTATCTTGCTTTTCATCTTTTTTAAAATTTTTATTGGCCTAATTGTTTGCTACGTGAAGGTGCTTCTTAATGTGATTGTTTCACCTGTTAGACTAATGTTGGGGGCAATACCGGGCCAAAACTCCTTTGGGGCTTGGCTTAAAGACTTGACCGTTAATTTATTACCTTTTCCGGTGGTGGTGGCAATGCTGGCTCTGGCCGGAGAAATGAGTAGTCTTGGCGAAAAAGGCTTCCTTGAAGAATCTTTATGGGTAGCGCCAATAATCAGACCGGCAAATGTTATTCCCGGCCTAGGGCAGGGAACAATGGCAAGTTATGTTGGCTCCATTCTTGCTTTTGGCGTTTTGCTTTTAACCGCCAGAGTTCCTGATATAATTAAGAGCATGTTTGAGAAAAAACCGTTTGAATATGGAGGAGCTTTGGGACAAGCTCTTGGAGCACCATACATGACAGCCAAAAGAGGGCTTGTTGGAGTCGCCCAAACCGCTGAAACAATCGACAAGGCCCTAGGCACCGAGGGACAACCTGGCTGGGCGGCAAGAGCCGCCAGCGGAATTAAAAGAAGAACGTCAACTTCAGGAAAACCAACCGTCACACAAAGAACTCCACAACAAATAGCGATGCAAAAAAGATCTCCAGGCAGGGGAGGTAGGGGCGGATAAAAAAACTTACATTTTTATAATCCTGGGAGACAAATCTTTTTTAACTTAATGAATGTTTCTTCCTGCGGCAACAAGAGCATCTATAATATATCCCGTACCTTCCCAATTCTTACCAACCCTGTCAGCATAGGTGATCACCCTTTGGGAATCCATCAAGTCTATTTGTGCTCCATATCTATTTTCCTCTAGAGGGACACTCGTTCTTGGTCCCATCAATTGAGATAAATACCCTTCTCTTCCATCTCTTTTTGGTCCCCACAAAAATATCTCCAATTCATAGAAAGGTCTTGTTCCCCTAGCAACAGGATTAAATAAGTAAGCAACTTTATCGGTCAAATTCGGTTCTGCTCTTTCTAAAACAGCCGCCAATGATTTTGCTAAAATAATTCTGCTAAACATTAAGCCAACCAGATCCTTATCCATCTTGTAAACATCATCAATGTTCTCAAAAACTTTAGGGAGATCCCTGATCGTTTCTTCGTTCCAAACTGGAATTTTCGGACCTCTACTTCCACCCAAAAATGTCCAAAGAGCCTCATTTGTCAAGCGATTATAATTCTTTAAGTGGCAAAGAGCATTGGGACTAAGGGGTCTAGCTTTGGTAACTGCCAAGTTTTCTACTAAAATATCGTCTATTCTATTTCTTAGCTCAAGAACAAGATGATTAATCTTTCTATCACTCGGTCTTATCGTTAACTCCTGACTGGGAAGACCAGAAAGAACTCTCACGCCTCCCATAATAGCAGTGACAAGTTGTCTGGATAGATTGTCGCCCAGGTCATCCCTTAAAAGAGCATCAGAAAAATCAGGTAAGTCATCTACTAAAATATTTCTAATGTGGGGTAATTGTCTTCTTAGAATACTTCTCGCTCTTACCTCAATTTCTCTTTCAGGCAATCCCGATAAACTATTTAAAAAAGAGGCGTCTGTTAAAAAAGACTCAACTACCTCATTAACGGCATAGGCCGTTGGGATCGCATCCAAAACATCTGTCGGGCGAAAGGCAAGATTGATTATTTCTAAAATCTTTTCGCTTCCTGGGCCGTGATACATCCCTTTGATTTTATGTGTTAAAAAAGACGGCTCTAATATTGACCTAAAAGGATCTCCTCCCCAACTAGGATCAGGCCTCCAAACGCCTAAACCATCGTTATTAAAAAATTCCCATGCGGTATATTTTTCTACCAAAAAAGCATCTGCCGCTAACCTTGCCGCCCCGATAAGTTGACTTTTTTTAAAACTTCCTAAATCACTAACATCAACTTCGGGTAGTAAAATTTCATCTATTAAAGCAGGGAAACCTCCCTTATAGCCACCAGAAACCTCATCAGAAAGATAGCCTACTAGACTTCTTTCTCTAATTCTTACCCCTCCTCTTCCATCATCTTCTAATAGCCTAGATGTGTCTGTAACTTCATCCCATTTAGCCAAAACCTTTTTTTTCTCTGTTTCTATGTCTGCCAACAAAGCACTCTCATCTAAAACACCGCCGTTTTGTCTAAATCTTCTTAAAATCCTTTCATCAAGAAAGGGAATTAAAGCTTGGCCTTCTTCATCTACGGGTAATCTTCGTCCCCTATACTGCCAGCCAAACAATTCGGGTATATTTATTCCGGCCAAATCAAGTATTTTACGATAATACCTTTCAACAAGGGGATCCTCCAAAATAGTAACAAGCTTATCTTCTTTTTCGTGTAGTAGATATTCACGCCAATCATCGGCAACGTCAAGGTCTGCCTCCATTGCCCCCGGACCAGCAATTACAGAAACATATCTTTCTGTCGAACCATTAGAGTGTTCCATCGCCCGAGCCGAAGAAGACACACCCATCGCCGATCTTATTTTCATATCAAAGTCCTTAAAAGTCTCCTCGTTCATTCCTGCCCTGTCCGCAGCGATGGCAAATTCCGAGCGCCACATATCTGCTATCGCTTTCCACTGTTTTTCTGGCTCGGAAACATTAATCCTTCTCATTATTACTCTAATATTTTCATGAAGCCATCGATCCCTATCTTCTGGGTTCTCCACATCTAAAATTATGTTTTTGTCCATCCTAATTTGGCCGTTTTCTATAGCAGCGTTATATTTACCTTGCAAAAAGACTGCACCCAAAAAGGGATCTATGTCTTGTGCAAATTCGCTTACTCTTAGTTCTTGTGACTGCCTATAAAACTCCTCAGAAATAACAGCACTCAAAAGTAGAGCCTGATCTTCTAAATGGTAATAATCCTGCTCTTCTAATTTCCCCTCATCAACAAGTTTTGTCTTTTCAGCAAGCCAGTTGTTGATCCTATCTATTTCCGAAGCAAGATCATTAGCCCTGGGATTACGAATAGCTCTCTCGGCAAGCTTCTTAAGAAAAAATATCTGAACCTGGGCCGGTCTTTCCGTTTCCCGACCCTGGGGATCAATTTCTCTTTGAGGCTCAATTAAGACACGAAGATTGTTAATAAAAACATCCTGAGTGTTTTGGGCGGCTTGTTCTGGTCCTGTTGGCGGTCTTTGTTCTGGTCCGGGCATATTGCCTCCTTCTGTCATGTGTCCATTCCTCCTTAAAAAGTATTATTACAAAAGGAAAGAGGAATAGTCAACTAAAATTAATAATAACAAGTATTATAAGATATATTACGGGTTTTTTCCAGAGAGACTGCTAATCTTGCACCTATTAAGGGACTGTTGTAAGCTTAAAACATGAACCAGCATCCTATTCCGCAACACATTTCCTCATATCAGTTTCGGCTGATAGGAGAAATGACCCTAGAGCAATTCGGTAAACTGGCCGGCGGCTGTATTATCGCCTTGGTCTTTTACGCTTTGCCCTTGCCGGGTTTAGTCAAGTGGTTTTTTATTATTATTTCCGCCTCAGCCGGAACTATTTTTGCCTT
>JAQVIV010000030.1 GCA_028695445.1 Candidatus Shapirobacteria bacterium | reverse complement strand
TATCTTAATAGAGACCCCAAAAACTATATTCGTGATGGAGAGCCCCGCGCTCTTTATTGGCACCCCTACCGAGAAACATTTGAACAATTAAAAAATGTCTTAGAAAAAGGCCAACCAATCCCCGATAGCCTTCCGATTATGTTAATCGGCAACAACAAGCTTAGCCCTTTTCATTTTGACATCAGAAAAAAAGACCGCAGTCCTATTGGCAATTTTTCTATCCCTGGAATTTCTGCCCATATTGCCTTTACTCAAAACCCTCACGTCGCTTGCGGAGCCTTATTTGACCGAGACTGCCGTCGACAGGATCATCTATACGTTATTCCCCAAGCCGGGCTAATAACCCCGATAAACTATCAGGCCATTTACCTGCCAACCCCAAATCAGCCTCTTCATGCCAGAATTGTTCACCTAAAACACCAGGAAGACCCCGATTTACATTTACCTCCTTTTAACGACAGAGAGAGATTGGCCCAGCTTTTTAGTCAGTATAAAATATAAAAAACTAAAAATAACCTGCCAAAGCCAATAAGTAAGCAAATTTTAAAAAAATCACATGGCTGAAATTGTTAGCGAAGCCTTTTCTTATTTTGGTTATGGGGGTGTTCAAGAAAACCCCCTTATTGCCCTGCGCCGAAAAATTGCCCCAGTTCGTTTTGAATTGGCCGCCAAAGCGATTGTCAAAGAAACCGGCCTAACTCCTCAATCCAAAGTACTAGAAATCGGCTGTGGGGTAGGGCTTTTGGGCAAGGCTATCAAAGACCAAATCCAAACTAAAGAAAATCATTATTATGGTCTTGACTTAAGTTTTGACCCGGCCCTAAAAGAAAGCCAAAAACGAGGCTTATCACCGATTGAAGCTAGTGCTACCGCCTTACCGTTTCAGAATGAAAGTTTTGATGCTGTTGTTTCCAATGATGTCTTCGAACATATTGATAATGCCGAACAACTGGTTGAGGAAACTTACCGAGTTTTAAGGCCCGGGGGCAGGGCTTTTATTGCTATTGCCGACCCCTCCGAAGGACGCTTTGGTATTCCCGGACATATTAACAGAACCGGAACTGCCAGTAACATTACCTATTGGGAAAATCTTTTTGCCAAGATCGGTTTTAGTATCTTGCCAGCCTCTAAAAAATATCGACAAAGAGACTGGCGGCGAATTTTTAATCTGCCGGTTTTAAGAAAAATTAAAGACAAGCCGGTGCTTTCTTGCTGTTTTGATATTGTTAGCCGTCCTGGTGTTTATATTTTAGAAAAGGGGCCAAAAACTAGTGTTTTGGAGGCCAAGGAATAAGCAGACTGGTTTTTCTTTTATAATCTTGATAGTCTTTGTTGTTGGCGTATTTTTCCCGGTATCTTTTTTCCAAAGGAGGAATACCGCTGACAAATAATAATAAACAAGTAATAAAAACCGGGCCAACCACGCTTACCCAAAACCAACCCTCAAAGAGAGGAGAGGCAAAAATAAAAATCCCCCACCAAACCAACATTTCACCAAAATAATTGGGGTGGCGAGAGTGGGCCCAAAGACCAGAGCCAATCCAAAGGTTTTTATTTTCCGGCCTATTTTTGAAAACAAACTTCTGCCAATCGGCAATCGTCTCAATTACTAAGCCAAAAAACCAAACCGCAATGCCCAAAAGCATGATCGGGCTAAGATTATAGTCTTTTTTTTGAAGCAATAAATAAAGGGAAGGTAAAAGAATTACCCAAACCGAAAACCCCTGCAATAACCAAAATTTTAAAAATTGCCCTGGTTTTTCGCGAATTTTATCAAAACGGCTATCTTTCTTGATTTTTAAAATCCGAACAAACAAATAACTAATCAGTCTAATTGCCCAAAGACAAACCATAATCGACAAGGCTATTTGATGCCAATAGAAAGTCTGACCTAAAAACAAAAATCCCAAAATTAAGATAACAAAAGTTAGACCGTAAGTTAGATCGGTTAACTTATCGGTTCGAAAAAGAGCAGCGGCAATAAAGAAAATTAAGTTTATCCCTAAACTAATTGCCAAAGCTAAAATATATGAGGTTATTGGCATAAAAATATTAATTTATTCTTTGCCTCTCTTTTGGTCGGCCAAGGTTTTGGCAAAGGCCCAAAGCTGAAGAAAAATAATGGTTATGGCCATTAGCACTGCCGGCCAACCAAACCAGTCTGGTCCACCTCGATATTTGGAAAAAAACTGAAAATAAACCGTGTGAGTGGCCACCAAATAAAAAATAACATAAGTCATTGAATGAAGCCATTTCCAAGAACCAACCCCTAACCATTTAATTATTTTCCCCGGAGAAGTGAAGGCCAAAATTAAACTCCAAAACAGGGCAATCAAACCTAATAAATTAGCCAAACCATAGCCTTCGCCACCAATACCACCGCCCAAAGCGGCTAAAAAATTCCATTGGGGCCGGCCGCTCATGGCAAAATAAAAATGAGCCAAAGAAGTGATGGCAAACCAAATCCCCAACTCACTGCGCCAACTCCAAGGCAATTTTAGGGGTGAGGAAACCGCTGAAGGTTTTTTGAGCTTGGTAATTGGACCAATAATTAGAGTTAAAAATAAAAGTAAAAAGGCCGCTCGGGCAAAAACCACCGACTGGCTCAAACCCAAAAAACGACGAAGACCAAAAACCAAAGCCAAAGATAAAACACCGACTAGCAAATGTTGAATAGGAGTATTTTTAGCATCCATGCCTTTGTTAAAAACAAATTATCAACTTTTAAGAAAAAAAGCAATAGCTTCTTCAAATTTTTAAAGTTTGTTAAAATGAAAAGAAAATGAAAAATAAAAAAATCATTAACCTCCTGGTCTTTTTAATCGCTCCTGCGGCCCTGTTGGCTGCCGGTTTGGGAATGGGGCCTGCCAGAGGATTACCTAACCACTACCAGCACCAATCAATACGAGGAGAAAATGTTTTAATTTACGGCAAGGGCCTATACCAGCATATGTCGGCTGAAGTTGGCCCGCAGGGAATTGCTCAAGATTATGTTACTTTTTTAATTGCCGTTCCACTGCTAATAATCGCCCTGTTTTGGGCTAATAAAAATTCTTTAACGGGACGGTTTGTGTTAGCGGGGACTTTAGCTTATTTTTTAGTAACTTATCTTTTTTATTTAATGATGGCCATGTATAACGCCCTGTTTTTGCTTTATATTTTCTTGTTGTCGGCTTCTTTTTTTGCTTTTTCTTTAACCATGCTTTCTTTTGAAATTAAAACTTTGCCTGAAAAGTTTTCTCTCCAAACCCCAACCAAACCAATCGGAGTTTTTTTAATTATTAACGCTCTAGTAATCGGGGGGCTTTGGCTTAGTCTGGTTTTACCGCCATTGCTTGATGGTTCAATTGTCCCACCCCAGGCAGAACACTACACCACTCTGGTAGTTCAAGGGTTAGACTTAGCACTACTATTACCTTTGGCTCTGCTAACCGGGGTCTTATTATTTAAAAAACACTCTTGGGGTTATTTCTTGGGACCAACCTACACTATTTTTCTCTCTTTGATGATGCTGGCCTTAACGGCCAAAATTATCGTAATGGGTCTGCTTTATCAAAATATAATACCGGCAATTATTATTATTCCCACCTTTTTATTTTTAGCCGTTACTTCCTCTGTCCTGTTATTGAGAAATGTTAACGAGTAAAGCTACCCAAAAAAAATTTACCCCTGAGGTTTTATTAACAAAATATAGCGCGACCAGGCATACCAAACCGAATCAGGAGTAGGTTCCTCACTATCCACCTGCCAACCACAAAAAACTAGAGCTAAAAAACGCTGGTCTTCTGGTTGATTCGCTAATAACAGCCTAAAGACATCAAGGTGGGTTAATCCTTCAGCCTTTTTAGGGGAAAGCCTAACAACACCAACTATCTCACCCGATAAAAGCTTATCAGCCTGTTGCAGGCTAACACCGGCACCAATCAATGACTCTAAGTTAGCCTGCCTTTCTTCTTCAGGCAAGACCCTTCTTTTTTTCCCTTCAAGATATTCTCTTAAAACTTCTCCTTCTAGTTTTTGGCCCGAAGACGATAAATAACCACTATGGGTTAATAATAAGATATTTCTGCCTTGGGCCGGTATAGCGCAAACATCTTGACCCGGAGCACAAAAACCAACAACATCCTGACCGTTATTTTCATAGGCTCTGGGGTAAAAGTTAATTACTATCTCCTGTTCATTTTTGGTTTCGATTGTCATTTTAGTTTCTAAACCATCTCGGAAGTTAATTCCCAAAAAATCAAATTGATCGAAAACTTTGGTTGGTTCTCTAGTAGGAACAGGGGGGGGAACAACTATGTCCTCCCTGGTTGGAGCTAAATGGGGAGTGAGAATTGCTGATTGGGTTGACTCTTCTTGGGTGAGGGTAGAAACAATAGGCTCTAATCCTGATTCTTGATTTTGAAAAATATTTGGTGTTGCTATTGGAGTGGGCGTGTTGTTAGGCTCCAGGCTTGGAGCTGGAGTATTGGTTTCTGGGCGGCAGGTGCCAACCGTAGCCGCTAGGACAGTGGCAGAAATTAACCTGGAAATTTGTTCTTTTCCTCTCATAAGAAAAAGCAAGAGAAAGTAATAATAAATTTAAAACGAAACGACCACACCCCTCCAAGGAGCTTTAAAATACAGAATTTCTTCTGTACTAAAGACTCCCTGGTGGGGGTGTGGGTTTAGAAAAAGATGGTTAAAACCACCTCCTCCCGAACAAGAGACCTAGGCCTTG
>JAQVIV010000029.1 GCA_028695445.1 Candidatus Shapirobacteria bacterium | reverse complement strand
TGGCCTCTGGCCTCTCCGGCTTTTTCCTTATCGCCACCGGCCATCATCCATTTAATGCCGCCAGCAACCAACATAAAGAAAAAGACTAAGGAAGCGGCGATAAAAACCAAAGTGATTACCCCTGAAATAAGGTTGGAAACAGTAATTTTATCCAAGTTTTCAGCCCCTACTGGGGGCTTAACCTGAACTTTACCTGCTTCTTCTTCGGCGGCGTAAACAGCGGTTAACAAAGCTAAGTTGGCCTTATCAAAAAAACTTTTCATTCTTTTCACCTCCCTTTTATTAAGCAGTCTTTATTTTAGTAAAAAGACGCAAAAATTTCTATTAGTTATGAATTAATTTTAGACTTGTCGGGTTATATTAGTCTTGGCAGATTAAAATCAAACAAGTTGACCCCGAAAAACATTTCAATTAGGTTAACAACGGCAAAGACGAGAAAAACTAATATTAAACCAATAATGGCCGAGGAGATTTGTTTCTTGGCCGCCTCAACCTTTTCTTTGTCCCCACCTGAAACAATCCACTTTATTCCCCCAACGGCAAACATAAAGAAAAAAGTTACGCCGGCACCGATAAAGATAATGGTTAAAACATTGGTTAAGGTTTGGCTGAGAAAGGCGGGAGCCTCCTCCATTTTTGGCGTTTGGGGAATAATCGGGTTGTGAATTTGGAAGGTGGTCATGGTTATTTTAGCCGGTCAGATTTTGGTTTAGAAACTTAAGTCGTTAATAAATTCGCCAACGTTTAAGAAATCAATACCGGCAATGTAAGCAATGATATTGATTATAAAAATCGCCCCAATAACAATGACCAGGCCAACCACTGATTGGGTTAGTCTTTTTTTGGCTTCAGCGGTTTTTTCCTGATCGCCGGCAGAACTAATTAACAAATACGCCGAGACAACAAACTCAATAATAAACCAAACAATTGCCAGAACAGTTAAAACACCGATGACGGTTGAAACGATACCGGCAATTTGGCCGCCGATATCTTCTGTTGGAGTAATTCCCGGGCCAGTTAAGCCTCCATCTGGAGCGAGAGGGATTTCTTTGGCAAAAGCTTTTTGAGTGTTTAGCATCTTCGTTAAGCAATTAACAGCCAGATCTAGCCACTAGTTAAACCGTGCTGGCAGGAATATCAGGACCAGATATTTTGGGATTAATAATAAATTGCCAATCGCCGAAAAATAATTTGCCCACTAAAGCGGCAATAACAAAGGCCGAAGCAATAATTAATAAGCCAATAACACTATTGGTAATCATGGCCACCGCATCGTTTATTTTTTCCTTGTCGTCTTTGGCGCTCATGTAAGTATAACCGGCTCGGATAAAGTTAAAAAGAGCAAAAATTCCCCCCCCGACAGTGAGGAGAATAAAAATATTATTTAAAAATTTTCCCATTCCTCCTGCTCTTAGGCTGGTAATTTGTGCGGGAGGCCTAATTGTCCCAATGATGTTAATAATGTTCACGTTTTTTAAATGTTAGTTAAAAATTTTGACTCCGGTTAAGATTTCCAAAATTTGAACAATCCAATAACTGGCAAATATCACCAAAAAACCGACCAAGGTTCCGGTTAGGACTTTTTTTCCCTTCTCAACCTGTTCCTGATCCCCCTTGCCTGCTCCTAATATAACCGCCAAGCCACCGAAAATCAAGAAAAAAAGCAATATAAGACCAGAAACAACATAAACGTTTGGCAAGATTGCGGAGAGAAGGTTTCCTAAAGACTGAAATTGTGTTGCCTGACCAATTCCTTTATCAGGAGCTATTTTAAATGCTTCGCCAAGGTTAAGAGCCAATATTTTGCGATTCATTTAATTGAAGTTTAACACCCTTAATATATGTTTGGCAATTTTTACCAATTAAGTAAATTAACGCCTAGGGCTATTTCTAGGGCCTGGACAACCCAATAGGCGGCAAAGATAATTAAGAAACCAACCAGGGCGTTAGTGATTTTTGCTTTTCCCTCCCTTATTCCCTCTTCGTTACCAGCCGCCAACATTAAGTTGAGCCCGCCATAAAGAAGGTAAATAAAAACTAGAATGCCGGCAATTGGGAAGACGTAGGCTAGGGCTTGAGAGACAATATCGCTAATAGAGTCCCAATTTTTAAGGTTGCTACCCGCAAGTTCAGGAATGTCTGTAATTCTTGGAATTATTGGTGTTGGGGTTGGGTTAGCCATAGTTTAAATATACCAAATTTTGTTTTTTAAAGTCCAGGTATTTGAAGAACGTCGACGCCGATTAGTTTTAGTAAGAATAATGACAAGATGATAAACAATAAACCAGTGACAGCCGAGGTGATAGTTTCTTTGGCCCCTTGGACTTTTTCCGGATTGCCAGCCGAAGTTAAAATTTGAATACCGGAAAAAACAATTAAAGAGAAAGCAACTAGCCCTCCTAATCCTAAAAGAAAAGGAAAAAAATGTTTAATTAGTCCTAATGGATCGGTTGGCAAACAACCCAAAGCGGTCCAGGATTTACCAGTCTCTATGCACTGGTCGCATTCTGGCGGCATGCCATCACATAGTTTTTTGGCGGTAGCACTTTTAGAGCATTCGTAATGACCCCAACTAACCCTGACGCACTTTTCTCCTTCATCTTTATCGCAGGGTTCATGTGTCCAGGGATTACATAAGTAGTCTTTAGGGTCAGCATCTTCAGAAATACAAATGTAGGTCCCAAAACCAGCTCGTTTGCATTCTAGTCCGCTTCCGCACTCAACACAACCAAGACCAAGAGCTTGAGGCTGGCAATCGTAGCCCACCTTTGTGGCCGGTCGGCATTGATATTGACCAAAACCTGTTCTTATACAACGGTCAGCAGCCTTATCGCACTCACAAGCCCAAGGACTACATTCTTCCCAGGTGTTTTGGGAATAGGCAGTTTTAGGAAGAAGAATTAGGCAAAAAACAGCAACTAAAATTAATTTTTTTTTCATGGTTCTAGGGGTTGAATGGCTTTCAAAATTAGATGCTATTGCGTTGCAGTCTTGTATTATATAATAGATTTCATTTTCCTACCCCAATCCCGGTATTTCTAAAATTTCTACTCCAATCAACCTCAGTAGAAATAAGGATAGTATTATGAATAGTAACCCGGTGACGGCAGAGGTCATGACTTCTTTGGCTCCTTGAATAGTTTCAGGATTACCCCCCGAGGTTAGAATTCTAATTCCCGAAACAACAACTAGAGAAAAAGCCACCAGTCCCCCTAAACCCAAAAGAAAAGGAAAAAAATATTTAATTAGTCCTAATGGATCGGTTGGCAAACAACCCAAAGCGGTCCAGGATTGATTGTTGTAAAGACAATTTAAGCAATCTTCATCGTCTTTGCATAGATGATTCATATCATAGAGCCAAGGGTCAAAGTCTAAGGGACCAGTCGGTGCGGGCATTCCTGTTGGTAGGGGTTCGTTTGGGTCAATGCAGAAACAGTTTCCCATGGTCGTAGATTGAGGTTCTAGACCTTTCTCGCAATAATAGGGGCCAGGACAACAAATATTTCCTTTTGTTCCACAAGGCTGGGGAGGAGGTGTGGGTGAATCTTTAGGGGCAAAACACACAGTCAAAAAATCTCCTAGACCGACACTAATAACCTCATAACAGCTTCCAGGATAATTGGTGCTACAAAAGGCGGGGTTATTTCTCTCTGTCGTCCCTAAGTTATTATTACAATCATAATTTTCATTACAATTTGTTAATCCTTCTACTGTCGATGGAAGACAATAGCCGTAAACCCTTTTAGGGAACAAGCCGATGGTAATAAAGAAGAAAAAAACCGCTCCGCCTAAAAAAAGTAAAAAAATTTTTTTGAGCTTAAGCATTAATTAATGAAATAATTTTAAAGAAAACGCAATTATTATTTTTTTTGTAATTTAATCGTAGCAAAAAAAAGCCAAGTTTGATACCATAAATTCAAATGGTTAAATGGTTTCTGCTAATAAAAAGAAGTTTATCAAATTAGACGATGTTATTGCTTATAAAATTTCTTCTGAACTATCTGATTATGTTTGGATGATAGTTTCTGGTTGGGACTGGTTTAGTAAAAAAACCTTAGGTTGTCAATGGGTTGAGTCGACTGATTCGGTTGCCAGTAATATTGCTGAAGGCTGGGGACGTTTTCATAAAAGGGATAAACAAAAATTTTACTATAATGCTCGTGGTTCTGTTTACGAATCAGCTCATTGGCTAAAAAGAGCCGGTGTCAGGGGTCTTATTGAAAAAAAAGAAAAAGATTTTGTTTTGAATAAATTAAGGATTCTCCCGAAAGAAATAAACCTTTTAATTAAAATTACCCAAAATAAGTTAAAAATATGAAAAAAAACCATTCAGCTATTCAACCATTCAGCCATTTGAAAACAGCAATTTTTACTATTTTATTGCCAGTTTTGTTAACTTTTGTTTTTCTAGGAAGTTTCCCCGCCTTCTCCAAGTCTATTGATGAAATGAGTCTGGAGGAGATTGAAGCCGAAATTGCCAACATTAATGCCGCGATTGGCCCTTTAAAGCAAGAATCGGGCGATCTTGCCAGTAAAATAATTGATGTTCAAAATCGAATTGTTGGCGTCGAACAAAGGGTTCGCCAATTAGCGTTGGCAATTGAAGAGCGAACCGATGAACTGGTTTACCAGAAAGCTATGTTTGAAGAGCGGGTTAGAAGCCAATATATTAAACAGCGTACCTCCTCTTCTCCTTTATTGACTATTTTTGCTTCTAACAATGAAGCCGCTGATTTAGCTCGGGAAGTATCTTTT
>JAQVIV010000028.1 GCA_028695445.1 Candidatus Shapirobacteria bacterium | reverse complement strand
CATAAACATTGCCGCCTTGGGTTTGATACCAAGCATTGGGAGCAGTAACCGTCACCACCATCGAGTCATTACTAGTGCAATCAGACCAACCGGCACAAGTAAACCCCGGATAGGGGTGGGTTCCCCAGGGACAACCAGGATTGCCAGTACAAGCTCCAGCGCTACTGCTATAAGCATTACAGTTAACATGGTATTGCCCAGGTTGAGAAAAGGTTACTGTTCCACAACCATCGCCAACGGTTTTGGGACGAATATTGGTCCAGGTTTCTCGATCAGGAAGCTCAGAGCCTAATAGGGCGTACCAAATTTCACTGCCCTCATCAGCATTTTCAGCGTCAACACAAAATGTGGCCTCCTCGCCAACAGAAACCGAAAGATTTCCGGAAACAGCGCAGGTGGGAGGAGGAGCACTGGGCGACAAGTGAAACCAAAGATGGTTCTGCCAATTTTCATCACCACAACCAATTTTTACCTCGGCTGAGCAATCGTTGCCACTACGATCATTGTTTGTCCCATTTATATCATCAAAACTCCACCGGCAAGTATAACCGGGAGCCCAACTAGTATTCATGTTAATAACCACTTCCCGATTACAGGAAGACCAAGTGCCGATATAATAACCAGTGCTATCCAGCTCCCGACAGGTTTTACCGTCTTCAGAAGTAATCTTTCCCGAATAGGTAGAATAATTTTGCAACACATTATCTTTTGTTACCCGACCAACGATTCTGTATCTTGGATCAGGATCGGGATCGGGATCACTGCCACCATTCTCAGGTGGACAAGCGCATATACATTGGTAGTGAGACATTGAACAATCGTTAGTTCCTCCGCAACAACCCGGGCCACTGTGATCACACTGATCGCAAGTAAAACCATAACAATGATCGCCCATTCTGAAACCACCGCTATCACAACAACAATCAGCCAAAACAGATGAGGGAAAAAGAAAAAATAGAAAGAATAGTAATAAAAAAACCAAAAAAAAACTTTTTGGTAAATACCTAATATCGAACATTTTTATATTTTAAACTTACTTTGGAAAGCTTCTATATTTTTTTATCTATCAGGACTAATCCTCCCTCATATTCTACGTCAGCAGTTTTTTTCGTAAAAACAACATCAACTCGATCACCAACTTCAATATTGGCTATAGACAATGGCGGCGTTTTATCCCGAGGCAGAATTTTACCTGGGTTTTCCCCATCGTAAAGAGGTAAATAAAAAATAGTCTCAGGAACAATGTTAACCCTGACAGTTTCTTCTCCTCCAGAAATAACAAAAAAACTAGTCGCCTTTTCAATCACAGTCCCAGCAAAAGCCCCATATTCACCCATTTCTCTATATCCGGGGGCATAATTTTCTGTTTCAGAAGTCTCACAAAACTGGTTCTCTTCTGAAGAGAAGGATTCATCACTGGGGTTTTGGTTACCGACAATGTTTTTTCTACCTTGCCAATACCGATAAAAAACATAAATATTCAACAGAAAAAAAATAAGCAAAATAATAAGCCAAACTCGATTATTTTTGGCAAATAAAAAACGCAGTGAAAACATAACTTAACCTTATATTATTTTTCTGAAAGAAGAAAGTCAAGCTTTTCTCCTAAAAATTTCTTGATTATTGTACAGGGAGGACAAACTAGATCAGAAGTAAAAAAACTTTAAAAAACAGGGTCTTGCTGACCTTTTTCTTTACAGGCTTTTTATTCGGTAAAAATCCATTCTCCCACCTCAACCTTGCGATATCCAGTGTGAGTAATTTTATGTCTTCCGTAAACCAAAAACCCTGCCCTTTCCTCTTGAGTAACCTCACCCTCTTCGTCGACTATTTCCCAAATCCTATTAGCCGGAATATCTGTTACTGTTTCCGGAATAAAATTCTCTGACGGCAATTGATCAGCAGTCGACCAGGTTTCGTTAACCCAAGACTCGCTTGGGAAGGGTTCCATCATAAAGGCCCTATTGGGATATTCGGGGTTGGCAGCTACTTGACCAGCAGGATCTTCCCACCAAATTGCCTCAAAGGCTACCCCTGGCCTTGGCTGCCATCTTCTTCCTGCCAAACGATCAGTTTCAGTAAAGGCAAAACCACCATCAACAGGAACCATTAGATAATAATCCTTGGGAAGCTTGATATCAGGATCATCAATCTCGTTAAGACTGGTAATCTTCTCTACTGATATACCAAAAAAATCTGCCGCCTCCCCAGCCGACAATTCACTGGTTAGCGTAAAATAGATCCATCCAGGAGCTTCTCCTTTTTCAGCTGCTTCTTGTGTTTTCTTTGAAACAAGATAGCGACTAGCCTCCACCTGACCCCAGCGAACTAAAAGAAGCTCCTGACCCGGTCTGATTAAGTCAGGATTGTCTCCTATCACTTGGCTGTTCATATTATATATAATACCCACCGGTAAGTTATTGTGTTCCCGACTAATCTTGGTTAGGCTATCTCCTTCTTTTACGATATAGGTGATCGGCCCCTGAACCTCTTCGGTCGGACAAGACCAGGCGGTATCGGCCTCTGTTCCTGGCCTCTCAACAGTCTGATTAATTTTGATTAGATTATTTTCTTGACTGGTTAAACAGACAGTGTTCTCCGCGAGCAGCTCTGAGTTAATATTAAAAGAAGATTTCTTATCGAGGGAAGTAGGGGAAAAAACCGGTTGTTCTGAACCTCCTTGATAATCACCCAACCCCAATTCCCCGACTAAAACCATAGCAGATAGGGCCAAACGCCAATTACCCTTTCCTCTCTCTTTGCTCATTAGCGTAAATGTTAAAAAATAAAATTGACAAATGAAAAGATTTTGCCTTTATATTTTAAAGAAATTAATTCCAGCAATCCCCCCCAATTTCTTTAATTATGATAACACGGACAATACTATAAGGCAAGAGATTTTCCCAAAAATCACCGATAAGCATCCAGACTATTACCGGGTTCCATCGTGTTATAATTTTTTACCTTCGCCATAATTATAAGCCTCGCATCAGGATTACCGCTCTCCACTAAACAAGTCACAAAACTTAATAATTGACTATTACTTTCGCTTAGGGCCGCTGCCTCCTCCTCTCTGCTAAAAACTCTAATAATGTCGACCACCTCGGCCTCAAGCCAGTCTCCATCTTCTCCCAACCAAGACCGAGAAAGAAAAAAATGATCACCAAATCGAACGCTTCTCAAACCGGCAAAAGATCCTAAATTTGAACTTTCTATTAGTGTGTGACCAAAAAAAGTATATGGGAAATGTGGAAAATAAGCGATCAGGTCACCGTAACCGGCCGAGGCCGAATTCCATTCTTCTTCCCAGGGAGAAATGGACATTGTGATAGAGGGAATTATTATTTTTTTATAAGGTAAATCATGCTTATCTGGCGACATTCTGATCATTACCTTATCGGGATCAGAAGCGAACTCAATATTTTGGCTCTCAAGACCATAAAAAGAAAAAACTGAAGACAAGCTTTCGCCTTCTGCCACTTTTACTTCAAAGATTTCCGTTTCTTTTTCGAAAGAATAATCTACCGCCTTTTCCTGATCCTCGCTAACAATAGACTCTTCTTGAGACACTCCTGAGATGGCCTCTTCGCCAATATTGACAACGAGAACATAACTGGCGTTCTCGTTGTCATCTAAAACAGCAATACCAAAATTGAGAGTTTCTATATCTGACAGTAATGATAATTTTTCTCCTCTGTCAACTGCCTCAGTGATCCTTTCGGTCGGTGAAAAAAAGAAGGCAAAATCTCCCAGCAAAATAGCATAATCGTCCTCTTCCCCTTCTTTTTTTTTAAATTCCAACAGCGAGGGGGCAATAATTCTCCTTTCGGTGTTTTCCCCTTCAGTTTGCTCCTGATCTAAGAAATTAATGTTTATACCTCCACCAGAAACAATTTCCAAGCCTGAACCCTCTACATATTTTAAAAGTATCGCTTCGCCCGATTTGCTACTAGACAAAACCAAAAAACAGGCTGAAATTTTACTTTCTCCAAAAATGGGAAACATTGTTATTCTGTCAGCAGAAAAAGAACCTTCTTTCAAGTTAAGATCGGTATTGGAATCGATTAGCTGTTTATAAGATTCTTCTATGGCGAACCACAAACTGTCTATCTCTTGCTGACCAAGGGGCCGACTATTATCAGTTGTTTTAAAGTTGGGCCTAGAAAAATCTGTTACTATCAAACCAGCATCTTTAGTTTCTTTAACTAGCGCTTCAAATGGGCCAGTCGAAACTGTTTCTGGCAAAATGCCCTGGGATGACACTACTGTTTCTTCGTTTCTCAACCCAGCGCTGGTCACAATGGGTGCTGGAGGTAATTTTCCAATAAAATCACCAGAAGAATATTGTTCCGGAAAATCAACAATAATAGGAGCAGGGGGGGCATCAGTAGGAAAATTGGTATTTAGGCTGATTTCCCCAGACCGAGAAAGGGGTTGGTTTTCTTGCCCGGACACCTCCAAAACCGACCCACTGCTTACACCAACCGCTAAAGTGGCTGCAAGAAAAAAATTCTTGAGCTTATGTGTAGGACTAGATCTTTCGAGACTAGTCATAATGAGCCAATTTTAACACTTTAAATACTATAAGTCAATATTTCCACTCGGACGGTAATAAAAATTAAAAATCAAAAGGCGCTTTTTCCTCTTCCCAAAACAACCCTCTCTGTTATACTAAAAAAATAATGATCAACACGGCTTTCAAAAACGGCAAAAAGTTTTTCTCCCAACAGCAAACTAGTATTTTCTCGGCCGCTTTTACTATCG
>JAQVIV010000012.1 GCA_028695445.1 Candidatus Shapirobacteria bacterium | reverse complement strand
TGGGGAACCCACCCCTATCCGGGGTTTACTTGTGCCGGTTGGTCTGATTGCACTAGTAATGACTCGATGGTGGTGACGGTTACTGCTCCCAATGCTTGGTATCAAACCCAAGGCGGCAATGTTTATGGTCAGGCCGTGACTACCTCGATTCCATCGGTGGCTGCCAATCGCTACTTTTCTTTAAGCTCTTCTTGGGCAGATTCTGGTCTTGTTTCATCATCCAGCAAGGAGCCGGAGCCTTCAGACTTTAGTGGTGCTCAGGTTTCCCAAACTGATGCTGACTGGCGCGCTCAAGGTGATTTATCAACCATTGCTAATCGCTACACCTACCAATATTTTGCCTCTCTTTTGGATATTAACGAGGCCAATGAGGAGGTATCTTTTAGACAAGAGGAGGTTTTGGCCAACCCCGGATCTTTAGAAGAAAACATTATTGTCTATTCTGGTGACAATATGACAATTGGCAATCCCTATTGGGTGATTAATAATCAAAAAATTATTACTTTCATTGATGGTGACTTAACTATTAATGAGCCAATTAGTATTGTCGGCAACGGCTTTTTGGCCTTAATTGTTAATGGTAATTTAACGGTTGATATTGGTACCACGCCGGAATCAACTAGTCCGGTTTTGCAGGGAGTTTATATTGTCAATGGTGCGGTTATTATTCCCGAGCGGGAAACTGAGCCGAAATTTGTTGGTGAGGGCATATTTTTCGCCCGAGGCGGTTTTTCTTTGGAAAAAGATCTTGGCGATGCCAATGCTTTTTATCCGGCTGAATTATTTATTTTTAATCCTCGCTACCTTTTTACTGCCCCCAAAATGATTCGTTATGCTCCTCAACTTTGGCAGGAGCTGGCCCCGTAGAAACAGTATCTAGCATCTAGTATTTAGTATCTTTGTTTGGTTTTTTATTTAACTGGGAATGTCTTTCTAAAGGTCTGAAGCTATCCGACCCCTGGGGTGATTTAGCTTCGGACCTGTGGTTGGCTAATAGCTGGTTACCGCTTCTTGATATCGGGTACTAAACAGGCAATCGGGTTCGATAATTAACGGTGCTTTTCGGTCTTGGCTAGTTAAAATTCGTTCTTGAATTTCTAAGGGGGTGGCTGGTCTAACACCAACAATGGTCTGACTGTGGCCGTAAATGCGAGCGAGTTGGTCTAGCGGGTTTCTTTCAGGATTAGCCATTTGACGATATTATCACGAAGAAAACATTTTCTAGCAATACCTTTTAAATCTTTGTTTTAAAAAATTTTTGTGATACAATGCTTGTTGATGGCTAAAATTAAGACTAAAACCATTACCCCCAAGGCTAAGGAATCGGCCAAAAATTTAAAGGCGGAACAAAGAAAAAAAACCTCAAAGATTGTTAAAAAATTACCTCGTTTTTCTCGAAAAACTACCGTTGCTTTTATGGTGGTTTTATTTTTATTGGGCTTGTTTTATTTTAAACGCCATTGGCTCGTGGTGGCCACTGTTAACGGTGGGCCGATTTGGCGCTGGCAGTATAATCAAAGCCTAGAAGAACAGTATGGCGCTCAAGTTTTAGATCAACTGGTTAACAAACAGCTAATCCAGCAAAAAGCCAAAGCTGAAGGAGTGGTGGTTGAAGAGGCCAGAATTGATGAGGAAATTGACCAAATCAGACAAAGTTTGGGCCAAGACAACTCTTTGGAAGAAATTCTTGGTTTTCAGGGGATGACGATGGCTTCTTTAAGAGAAGAAATAGAGAACCAATTCATTATTGAAGAATTATTATCGGCCGGCATTGAAATTTCCCAGGAAGAAATTGATCAATATCTTTCTGATAACGAAGAAAATATCGTTGCTGAAGATGAAGAGGGGCGAGTGGACGAAGCTTTTGGGGCAATCAGGATGAATAAAATGAATGAAAAATTCCAATCTTGGTATCAAACCTTAAGAGATGAAGCCAAAATTATTTCTTTCATTGGCAATCAACCCCAAGAGTAAAGTTTTAAACTTCTAGGTTTTTAATTTGTTCTTTTTGTTTTCGGGATAGGGTTTTTGGTGTTTCAATTTCTAGGCGAACATAAAGATCGCCTCGGCCAGAACCAACTCTTTTAGGAGCACCGTAGCCTCTTAGACGAACAATTTTTCCCGAATCGGTCCCTGGGCGAACACGAAATTTAATCTCTTTGTCGTCAAGATTAGTAATGGTTACGGTTCCCCCTAAAACGGCCGTTTTGAAACCGATTTTTTTGGTACTAACCAAATCGTTGCCTTGGCGGGAAAAATTATTATCAGGCAAAACCTGGACGATTAAATAAAAATCTTTGAATCTAACATGTGAGCCGGTGTCAACTCCGGCGGGAATTTTGATGGTCTTTTTTTGGCCATTTATTTCCACCTCTTTTTCTATTCCCGTAATAGCCTCTTTTAGAGAAAGGTTAATTTGATAGCTGGGAACCTGTTCTCGGCGAGAAAAGGGTGATTGGCCGCCAAAGAAGGATTCGAAAATATCGAAAGGATCGGAAAAACCGCCAAAGAAATCATCCCCCCCTCCTCCCCAAGAATAACTATAGGTGAAGGGACCCTGCCGACCCATATTTTGACCAAAGGGAGAACCACCGGAAAAGGCTGCTTGGCCGTATTGATCGTAGGCTTGCTTTTTTTGCGGGTCGGATAAAATTTCATAAGCCTGGTTAATTTCTTTGAAACGCTTTTCTGCTTCGGCCGATTTGTTTTTATCCGGATGCCATTTGAGAGCCAGCTTTCGGTAAGCTTTTTTGATTTCTTCTGGACTGGCTTCTTTTTTTAAGCCTAGAATTTGATAGTAGTCTTGGGCCATAAGCTAAATAAGTTAAAAATTTAAAGTCAAAAATTAAAAGTGATCTGGTTGACTATTTGCCATTTTAACAGAAAAGGCGCTCCTGGAAAGAGGGCGCCTTATTAACAAATAGACTTATTCAAAAGGGGGTGAGAAAAATTAATTAACTACCTCGCCTTCTTCGGCCTCGCTTTGGTTGTCTTTTTTTTCTGAGGTATTTTTTGGTTCGGTTTTTTTGTCTTCTTGGGCCGCCTGGTGGATCTTTTGCCCCAACTCCTGCCAGGTTGTCATTAATTGATCGGTTTCTTTGTCTAACTCTTCTTTGGTTGTTCCCTCTTTTTCTAAAAGCTCTTTAACCTTTTTTATTTGGGCTCTTAGTGTTTCCTGATCTTTTTTGGCCATTTTGTCGCCTAGGTCGTTGAGGTTTTTTTCAACGCTGAAAACTAAACCATCAGCCTTGTTTCTGGTTTCAATTAAAGCTTTTTTTTCCTGATCTTCTTCCTCATGGGCCTTGGCTTCCTGGGTCATTTTATCAATTTCCTCTTCTGACAAGCCGGTTGAACCCTTAATGGTAATGTCTTGTGATTTGCCGGTGGCCTTATCTTTGGCGGCAACGGTTAAAATACCATTAGAATCGATATCAAACGCCACCTCAATTTGCGGCATACCTCGAGGAGCGGCTGGTATACCGTCAAGAACAAAGCGGCCCAAGGATTTATTATCAGCCGCCATTGGCCGCTCACCTTGGACAACATGAATTTCAACTTGGGTTTGATTATCGGCCGCAGTGGAGAAAATTTGTGATTTACTGACCGGAATGGTGGTGTTTCGCTCAATTAGCGGTGTCGCCACTCCACCTAAAGTTTCCAGACCTAGGGTTAATGGGGTAACGTCTAGCAGGACAACATCTTTGACTTCACCGGCCAAAACTCCTCCTTGAACGGCGGCCCCTAGGGCCACCACTTCATCAGGGTTAACCGATTTATTAGGCTCTTTGCCAAAGAAGTCTTTAACAATTTGACGCACCTTAGGCATGCGCGTTTGGCCGCCGACCAATAACACTTCGTCAATATCGCCAACTTCAAGTTTAGCGTCTTTTAGTGCCGCCTTGACCGGAGGTAAAAGCCGGTCTAGCAGGTCGCTGGTAATCTGTTCCAGCTTTGCTCTGGTTAAAGAAACGGTTAAGTGAAGAGGACCAGACTCGCCCTGGGTGATAAAAGGCAGGTTGATTTCGGTGCTTTGAGAAGAGGATAATTCAATTTTGGCCTTTTCCGCCGCGTCTTTAATTCTTTGTTTGGCCTGAGAGTCGCCCGACAAGTCAACACCCTGTTCTTTTTTAAACTCCAACAAAACATATTCAATAATTTTTTGATTCCAATCATCGCCGCCCAGGTGGGTGTCGCCATTAGTAGATAAAACCTCGTAAACGCCATCGCTGATCTCTAATATGGAAATGTCGAAGGTGCCGCCACCCAAATCGAAAACGGCTACTTTTTCGGCCTTGTTTTTATCCAGGCCGTAGGCTAAGGCCGAAGCGGTAGGTTCGTTAATAATCCGGGCTACTTTCAAGCCGGCGATTTCACCGGCTTCTTTGGTGGCTTGACGTTGAGAATCGTCAAAATAAGCTGGAACAGTAATAACGGCCTGTTCTACTTTTTCACCAAGATAGCTTTCGGCATCAGCGCGGGCTTTTTGAAGAATTTTAGCTGAAATTTCCTGGGGGGTAAATTGCTTGCCGTCTTCGGTTTCCACTACCGCCAAGTTGTTTTTGCCTTTGACAACCTGATAGGGGAGCCATTTTTTATCTTGTTTGACCGAGTCGGCATCATGACGCTTGCCCATTAAACGCTTGATGGAAAAAAAAGTGTTTTTGGGGTTGATAACAATTTGTCTTTTGGCCGGTTCACCTACTAAACCCTTGATCGGTTCGACGACTGAGGGGATAAGTCGACCGCCTTCTTCGGTGGGGATTACGGTCGGTTTACCGCCTTCCATAACGGCCACACAAGAGTTGGTGGTGCCCAAATCGATGCCGATAATTTTAGCGCTTATTTTGTCTACCATAATTAATACTTAGCAATAAGTTATCATGACTGCTAAGGGATTGTCAAGAGTTATTTTTTTCCTTGGCCAACCTTAACCTTAGCCGGGCGAAGACACTTACCCTGATAAAGATAGCCAGGACAGGTTTCCTCAATTACCTTTTCTTTTGGACCAGGAACCAGCTCTTGAGCATCCATTAGCTGGGGATCAAATAATTCCCCCTGACCACTGATTTTTTCAACCCCTTCGCCTGATAAGATTTGCCAAAACTGGTCACGAACCATGGATAAGCCTGGGTCTTTCAGGTTTTGGCAAGCTCGTTCTAAATCGTCAAAAACAAAGAGAAGTTTGTCAATTAGGGCTTCATTGGCCGAATTTATCCAGCGGTTTTTTTCCCGATTGATTCTTTTTTCCAGATTATCGTAATCGGCCAGAGCTCTTTTCAATTGCTCTTCTAATCTATTAAGCTCTTTGCGAAAATCTTGGTCTTTTGGAGGACTTTTTTTATTTTGTTTTTTGGCCATAATATTAAAAATTTTTAATGATTTAATGTTTGGCTTTTGGGTTTTGAAATTTATTTAGTTATTGGAATTTGGAAATTGGAAATTTTTATCTGTTATCCCTGTCCTATTTCGCTAATTAAGCGGCCAAAATAATCAATTAAAGGAATAACCTTTTGATAGGGACAGCGGCCCGGACCAACAATTCCCAAGACGTATTCTTTTGAATTAATGTTAAATCGAGTAAAAATAAGACCGCAAGGTTCCAAGATTTCATTGCCAAAGTCATCACCCAACAGAACGCTAACTCGGGCTTCACCATGAACTTGATCGGTTAATTTTTGCCAGAAAGAAGGGTCGTCTAGGAGAGACAATAGGGCGTGAGCAAGATCAATATCCCAAAATTCAGGAAAGTCTAAAATGTTGGCTACCCCCGACCAATTAAATTCCTGGTTTGGGGAAAGGGCAATTGCCATGGAGCCGGTCAGACGGGCCAACTCGCTAGTAGCTTCCTGAATAAGCTTATTAAGCTCTTGTCGGTGATCCCAGACTCGCTCTTTAACGGTAACTTCTTGGGTGACCGGAACAGGTTTAGTTTCTAGTAGATTTTGGATATAGAATTTTAGTCCCATTGAAGTGGGAACTCGACCGGCGGAAACGTGGGGTTTTTTAATAAAGCCTTCTTTGGTAAGAGTGGCCATTTCGTTTCTGATGGTGGCTGGAGAAACACCCAGATTGTATTTTTTGTCTAGGGAATCGGAAGAAACCGGTTCGGCAGTTTCAATATACTCTTCGACGAGCGCTTTTAGAATAGCGATTTGACGGCTGGTTGGGGCCATAGGATTACCAATCTTGGTTAGCAAAACTATATCATGATTGCTAAAGGCTTGTCAAGCTAACCAAGTTTGGATAATAAAAAACCAAAGATTGAAGCGGGGGCTTTGCCTGAATTGGAAAAAATTATCTAACTTTATGCCTGCACGATCCGGGATCGTGCAGGCATAAATTGACGAGGGAATGCCTTTGTGCTAAACTAAAAATCGGTTTTGTTAAGTCTTTTAAGCTTGATAAACTAACCATTAACAGGTATTTGTTATTAGTGGTGGGAAGGACCCACCATTTTTTTTAAATTAAACTAAAAATTATGACTCAATTATCAAGAACAGAGTTTTCTGCCGCTGTTGCCGAGCTGGCTCGAGAAAGGGGCATTGATTCGGCGATAGTCTTATCAAGTATTGAGGAGGCAATTTTGGCCGCTTACGTTCGTGATGCCCAGGAGGCAGATAGTTTTCATGATGACTGGCAATATCGGGTCAGCTTAGACAACCAGACCGGAGGGGTAAAAATTTATGGTCATCCGGAAGACAAACCGGATCAGGAGCTTGAAGTTACTCCACCAGGTTTTGGTCGAATTGCCACCCAGACAGCCAAACAGGTGATTTTACAAAAAGTTAGAGAAGCGGAGAAGTCGGCTATTATTGACGATTATCAAGACAAGATTGGCTTGGTGGTTATGGGAACAGTGATCCGTCAGGATGGTCGAAGGGTGGTTGTTGATATCGGCCGCACTTATGGCATTTTGCCTTTATCGGAGCAGGTTAGGGGTGAAGATTATTCTATCGGTGTCAAACTAAGCTTTTTAATTAAAGAAATCGTTGATATTGAAGATCAGGGTCGGCAAATTATTCTTTCTCGGACCAGTGTCGATTTAGTCAAGGCTCTCTTTCGTCGTGAGGTGCCGGAGATTAATAATAACACTGTTGATATTCGAGCCATTGCGCGACAGCCGGGGACAAGAACAAAGCTGGCGGTTTATTCTAATCGTCGGGGGGTTGATCCGGTAGGTGCCTGTGTTGGTCAAAAAGGAGTTCGAGTTGCCGAAGTAATTAAGGCTCTGGGAGGCGAAAAGGTTGATGTTATTCAGTTTTTTGACGATCCGGAAAAATTAATTGCTGCCTCCCTTTTGCCGGCGGAGGAGCTGGTGATTGAGATTAATCAGGATGAAAGAAAAGCGAAGGTTTCTGCTCCGGAAGATCAGCTTTCTTTGGCAATTGGCAAAGATGGCCAAAACGTTCGTTTAGCCAGCCAGTTATCGGACTATGAAATTGATATTGATTCTTCTTCTCCGATCAAGGCAAAGCAGATAAAGACCGAGGAGGAAGAAGAAAAAGACGAGAAACAATCTGGACAAAATGAATAGAAGCAGAGAGTTTTTAATTAGCCAGATTAAAGTAAACCAATTTTTAGATTTATTGCTTGACTATGGTAAAGACAAATTCGATTACCACTTCTCGCCCTCCGGTAGTGGCCCTAATGGGTCATATTGACCATGGTAAAACCTCTCTTTTAGATCGAATTCGCCAAAGCAGGCTCCAGAACAAAGAAGCCGGGGGTATTACTCAACATGTCGGCGCTTATCAGGTTGTTATTGGTGAACAAAAAATTACTTTTATTGACACCCCGGGCCATAAGGCTTTTGAGAATATGAGAGCCAGGGGAGCCAAAATTACCGATTTGGTAGTTTTGGTTATTGCCGCCGATGAAGGAATAAAACCGCAAACCAAAGAGTGTCTTGAACACATTAAAAATGTTGGGGTTCCCTTTTTAATTGCTCTTAACAAGACTGATCTGCCTGGTGTTAACCAAGAGGAGGTTAAGAATAAGCTAACCCAGTTTGGTATTGTCACCGAAGATCGGGGTGGAGATGTTATTTTAGTACCGGTTTCGGCCAAAACCGGCCAAGGAATTGATGAATTGTTGGAAATGATTGTTTTGCTTGCCCAAATGAATGATCTTGATTATTTTCCTGAAAAACCTTTTTTGGGGGTGGTGCTGGAGGCTTCTGTTGATGCCCAAAGAGGGGTTTTGGTAACGGCGATTGTCAAACAGGGCAGATTAATGGTTGGCCAGGAAATAACCAGCCAAGAGGAAAAGATTAAGGTTCGAGCCTTGTTTGATGATTCTGGTCAATCAATAAAAGAGGCGTTTATTAGTCAGCCGGTGTCGATTTTGGGTTTTGTTGATCAGCCATCGGCCGGCAGTCTTGTTGGTGATCCGGTTCTTATGTCGAGTCGAAAAGGTCAAGGTCAAGAAAATCGAGGGCTTGATATTGCCCCTCAAGAAGGGATTTTATTAAATTTGGTTGTTAAGGCCGATACCCAAGGGACCCTAGAAGCGCTAATGAATTCCTTGCCTAAAGGCGAAATTGCTGTTATTAAAAGTGGTGTTGGCGATATTAACGATTCCGATATCTTTTTGGCCTCTTCGGGAGGGGCAGAAATTATTGGTTTTAATGTTTCCCTGTCTCGACAGGTAGCGGACTTGGCTAAGGCAGAGGGGGTTAATGTTAAAAATGAAAAAATAATTTATCAAATTCTTCAATATATTGAAGAAAAGTTAAAAACTTTAGAAACTATCGAAAAAGAAGAGAAAGTTGTTGGCCAAGCCCAGATAATAGCTGATTTTATGGTTCCTGATGGTCGAGTGGCGGGGGTAAAGGTGATTTTGGGAGAAATTATTTCTGGGGTTTACGTTGTTGTTGTTGATCAGAAGGGAATAGAAAAGAAGACCAAAATTGCCTCACTGCAACAGGGTCGCGAAAGGGTTGACCGGGTTGAGAAAAATCAGGACTGTGGAGTATTATTTTCTCCCAGCGTTGATTTTAAGGTTGGCGATATGATAAAATACTATCAATCTTAACGGATTAGTTCATTAGGTTGATGAATAAAAAAAACTACCCGCTTTCCGATCTTAATGTTTGGTTAGGCCAAGTCGACGAGATTAAAGTTTTGCTTCCCGAAAAACCCCGACTAGATCAGGTGGCCGCCGCCAGCGCCCTATCCGATTCATTAAATAAAAGTGGTAAAAAAGCTCAAATCCTTTGTCCGCGGCCTTTAATAGTCGAATTTGGTCAGGTTTTTGGAGTTGATCAGATTAGCAATCGAGTTGAGGGCAGAAGCTTTATTATTAACATCGATTATCCTCTAAAGAATATTGAAAAAATTAATTGGGATGACCAAGAGGAGGAGCGAGTTAGTTTGGTAATTGAACCAAAAACACAGGCCCCGTCGATTAGTGAAAAACTAGTGAGTTTTCAGAAGGGCAATGGTGAGATCAATAATCTTATTGCTTTGGGTTTTTCTTCTCGGTCTCAAGTTGATCAAGCTATTGTCTCTTTGGGCAGTGGGCAAAAACCTGACAGTTTAAATATCGTTAATGTCGCTATTGATCAAACAGAATTTTTTGGTCAAATTAAACTAATTGATAACGAAGCTTCTTCTTTTTCTGAGGTTATTGCCGGGGTAATTGAAGGACTATCTTTATCGATTAGTCCAGAAGCCGCTCAAAATTTACTCTTGGGTCTTCGGGCCGCGACCAACTCTTTTTCTGTTGTTGGTATTGGTCCGGGAGCTTTTGAGGCGGCGGCTTTTTGCTTACGAGCGGGCGGGCGTTTGGCGGCCCAAGAGAACCAGAGCCTGGAGGACCAAAACAGTGACCAGGCTAAATTTAGCCGTTTTGATAAGCCCAAGATTTATCGCGGCAGTGCCAATAGCTAAAATGCCCCTTGTTTTTTTTCCCACCAAGGTGTTAGAATAAGAACGATCTGGGAAAAATAAGAATATTTATTGATTTTTTTATGTCTTTGAATAAGGAAGAAAAAGAAAAGATTATTAAAAAATTTGCGGTTGAAAAAGGCGACACAGGTTCTCCGGAAATTCAAGTTGCCCTACTTACCAACCAAATTAACAAATTGGCAAACCACTTAAAGGAGCATAAAAAAGATGTTCATTCTCGCCGAGGTCTGCTTTCCATGGTTTCCAAGAGGCGGCGATTATTAAATTATTTATCAAGTCGCTATCAGAAACGTTATCAAGAATTAATTAAAAAGTTAGAGCTTAAAAAATAAATAGGTTATTTTTCTTCCGACGGCTTCGTTATGGAGAATGTTACCTAACCTAGGGCTTCTTTAAAAAAATTAAAAAATTATGACGAAAGTAATTAAAAAAGAGATTGATTTTGGCGGTCGACTTTTGAGTTTAGAGGTGGGTCGTTTTGCTCCTCAGGCTGATATGGCTGTTTTAGCTTCGTATGGAGAAACGTGTGTTTTAGCTACCGTGGTTACCGGCAAGGTTAAGCCGGAGCTTGGTTATTTTCCCTTAACCGTTGACTATTTAGAAAAACTTTATGCCGGTGGCCGAATTAAGGGTAGCCGCTGGGTTAAGCGTGAAGGCCGCCCATCGGACGAAGCCGTTTTGGCAGGTCGTTTAATTGACCGATCGATTAGGCCGTTTTTTCCTGAGGACTATTTTAACGAAACCCATATTGTTATTACTGTTCTGTCGGTGGATGGCCAAAACGATCCAGTTTTATTGGGAGCCATTGCTTCTTTTGCCGCCTTGGCCTTTTCGCCGGCTCCGTGGGAGGGGCCACTGGGGATTGTTAGTGTCGGTCAAGATGAAAAAGGACAATTTATTCTTAATCCCTCCACAGAAGAAAAAGAAAAATCGCCTTTAGATTTGGTGGTGGCCGGCACTGCCCAGAGGGCGGTTATGATTGAGGCCGAGGGTAATCAAGTTGAAGAAAAGACTGTTGATTTGGCGATTGATTTTGCCCTGGAAGCCAACGGTAGATTAATTGAATTTATTGTTGATATGGCTCAAGAAGCCGGTAAAGACAAGGTTTCTTTTGCCCCAGCCAATAATAAGGACCTGGAAAAGGAAGTAACTACTTTTGTTAGCAAAGACCTGGCGGCGATTTTTGATAAAAAAGGCGATGTTTTAGATCACTTTGCTTTAATCAAGGAGACGACTCTAGATCATTTTTCTCGAGAAGATCGTGATCAGGTCGACAAGATTGTGGAGAAGCTCTTTAAGAAAGCTATGAAAAAACGTTTGCTTCAGGGTTTGCGGCCCGATGGGAGAAAGACGGACGAGGTTCGACCAATTAGCGCCGAAATTGGTCTTTTACCCAGGACCCACGGCAGTGCCCTTTTTAAAAGGGGCCAAACCCATGTTCTAAATATTGCCACCCTGGGTCCGCTGTCTTTGGGGCAGATGATTGAAAGTCCCGAAGGCGAAGAAGAAAAACGTTATATTCATCATTATTCTATGCCCCCCTTTACTGTTGGTGAGGCCGGTTTTATGCGTGGTCCGGGCCGAAGGGAAATTGGTCATGGCGCCTTGGCTGAGAAAGCCCTTTTACCAGTTATTCCTTCCGAGGAAAAATTTCCTTACACCATTCTCTTGGTTTCTGAGGTAATGTCTTCTAATGGCTCAACCTCCATGGCTTCAGTTTGTGCTTCATCTTTGTCGCTTATGGATGCAGGAGTGCCAATTTCTGATGCGGTGGCCGGGATCGCTGTTGGTATTGTCACTGATAAAAAGGGCGATAAGGAAAATTATCAGCTGTTAACTGATATTGCCGGCGTTGAGGATTTTAATGGCGAAATGGATTTTAAGGTGGCGGGCACCAATAAGGGAATTACGGCGATTCAATTGGATGTTAAAAATAGAGGCTTAACATCGTTGATGGTAACTGAAACTTTAGCGGCGGCCAAAAAAGCTCGAGGTGAAATTTTGGCAGTGATGAGCAAGGTAATTTCCAAACCCCATGACAACCTGTCTTCCTGGGCGCCTAAGGTGGCGATGATCACTGTCGATAAAGAAAAAATTGGTGAGATTATTGGTCCGGGTGGGCGAATGATTAAGCAAATTAGCCAGCAAACCGATTGTGAGATTAACGTTGAGGATGATGGTAAAGTGAGTGTTATTGGCCATGACCAAGAATCAATCAAGAAGGCTGTTGATTGGATTGACGGCCTGGTTCGAGAGGTAAAAATTGGCGAAGTTTTTCAAGGGAAGGTGGAGCGGATTGAACCGTTTGGCGCCTTTGTTAATATTCTTCCCAACCGAGACGGTTTGGTTCACATTTCCAATATGGCCTCTGGTTATGTAAAAGACCCCAATGATATAGTATCAATTGGTGACAAGGTGACTGTTAGGGTGATAAAAATTGACGAGCGGGACAGGATTAACCTGACCATGGTTTTGGATGAGACTGGTGACAACAGCAAGTCCGATTCCGGTTCGGGTCGCAAAGACAATCGTCCCAATGATCGTGGCCGCAGTTCTGCCAGCGGTTATGCTCGCCAGGAAGATCGAAAAAAAAGAACCGAGTTCGACCGTTTTTCCCACTTTAGGAAGCGATAAAGCCCTTGTTTTAGTTTGCTAGATTCTGAACCTGGCGAACCGTCCCTGTTAAATTTTTGTGATAAGATTGAAATAATGATCGACGAGGGGAATAATACTGCCAAGGTTAAGGAAATTGACCAATTAAAAGAAAAAATTTCCCAAGGACAACTTCCTAAAGAGTTAGAAGAAAAAGCCCTTTCCTTAGCGGAAAGGTTGAAAACCTCCCTTGTCTTCGGTGGCTTTTTGGCAGAATACGACAATATCGCCGCCTATATTGACTGGATAACCAGCCTGCCTTGGCAGACTAAAACCGAAGACAGCCTTGATTTGGTTAAGACCAAGAAGGTTTTAGATAGCCATCATTATGGATTAGGAGAAATTAAGGATCGGGTTTTGGAATATTTGGCGGTAATGAAACTAAAAAAAGACCAGGGCCAAATTGCCAGAGCGCCAATTTTATGTTTAGTGGGGCTGGTCGGGACAGGTAAAACCACCCTGGCTTCTTCTATCGCAGAGAGCATGGGGAGAAAAATGATTCGTATTCCTTTTGGAGGGATCGAAAGGCCTTTTTATCTTCGTGGCCAATCTCGAAGTCTGCCTCAGGCGGAGCCAGGACAAATAATAAAGGGTTTAAGACAATCGGAGGTTAAAAACCCAATTATCTTGCTTGACGAGATTGACCGAATCGGTGAAGAATCAAGAAGCGCCATAATGGGTGTTTTGCTAGGTTTGCTTGACCCGGAGCAGAATAGCGCCTTTTTAGACTATTACCTGGATTATCCTTTTGATTTGTCGGAAAGTTTTTTTATTGCCACCTGCAACAACACTGCCAATATCTCCCAGGCTGTTTTAGATCGATTGGAAATAATTACCATGCCCTCTTATTCGGATCAGGAAAAGATTATTATTGCTCAAAAATATCTTTTGCCTCGATCATTAAAAGATGCCGGTCTAGAGGAAGGTCAGCTGGTTATTGATGATGGTCTGTGGTCTAAAATTGTCCGGCCTCTTGGTTACGATGCCGGGGTAAGAACCTTAAAAAGAAACATTGATGGTATTTGCCGTCAAGTTGCCAAGCAGGTGGTTTTAGGTCAGGCAAAACAAATTAGCCTTGACGAGACTAATATTAGCCAATATTTATCTTCATGGTAGTCGATAAACAGGAGGCTTTAGATAGGGTGGCTCAGATGGTGGCTGATTGTCAGCGTTGTTTTCTTTATAAAACGGCCAAAAGATCAGTTTCTGGCCAGGGCAATCCTGATGCTAAAGTTTTTTTTATTGGCGAAGCCCCTGGTTTTAACGAGGACCAGCAGGGAGTTCCTTTTTGTGGCCGGGCGGGTAAGTTATTGGAAAAATTTTTGGAGCTGGCCAGTCTTACTCGGGAAGAGGTTTTTATTGCTAATATGTTGAGACATCGGCCGCCAAGCAACCGTGATCCATCTGAGGCGGAAATTGCCGCTTGCCGACCTTTTTTAGATCGCCAGATTGAAGTAATTGAACCCAAAGTTATTGTTACCCTGGGCCGTTTCTCGATGGAAAAATTTTTACCCGGCAGTCTCATTTCTCGGGTTCACGGTCAACCCCGGTTTGTTAATTTTTCTGGGAAGGAATATATCGTTTTCCCCATGTACCATCCGGCGGCCTCTTTAAGAAATGGTAAAATAAAAGCCTTGGAAGAAAAAGATTTTGTTAAGTTAGGTCAGTTTTTAGCCAAATTAAATCAGGTTCAGGAAAAAACAGGGCAAAATTTATCCAAACATCTTTCGAGTCAGGACAAAAGCGAAAAACAAATGAAATTAATTTAATTTACTCTATGAATAGCGACAACAGTAGAACCGATCAGTTAAAAATCGTTTCCTTGGGAGGTTTTGGCCTGGTGACTAAAAATATGTTTGTTTATGAAACTCCCAAAGATATTATCATCGTTGATTGCGGGATTGGTTTTCCGGACGAAGAAATGCTGGGGGTTGACTTGGTTATCCCCGATATTAGCTATCTAAAAGATAAAAAAGACAAAATTCGCGGCATTGTTATTTCTCATGGTCATGAAGACCATTTTGGCGCTCTGCCTTTTCTTCTTCCCTTACTGCCAAAAGTGCCAATTTTCTCTTCAAAATTAGCTTTGGCGATTGCTGAGAGAAAATTAAAAGAAAATCGTATTCGAGCTGATTTGCGAGTGGCCGACAGAACCAAACCGCTGAAATTAGGCGATTTTGAAATTAATTTTATTCAAGTGACTCATTCGGTTCCCGAAACCCAGCACATGTTTATTAAAACTCCCTATGGCAATGTTTACCATGGTTCGGATTTTAAGTTTGATTGGACGCCGATTGATAAGAGCAAAATTGAGGTTAAAAAAATGGTTGAAGCTTCTCATGAGGGTGTGGACTTGATGCTTTCTGATTGTTTACGATCTGAGCGAGAGGGTTATACCGAGTCGGAGCAGACCCTAGTGGAAATTTTTGAACGAGAAATTGCTAAAGCTAGGGGTCGCTTTATTGTTACCACCATGTCTTCTAATATTAGCCGACTCAAGACTGCCATTGATGTTTCTTTGGCTCGAGGACGCAAGGTGGCCTTAGCGGGGCGATCAATTATCGAAGTGGTTAAAATTGGCCGAGAGTTTGGTTACCTTAATTTACCAAAAGATATGGAAGTTGACGTTAGAAAAATTGCTAATTATCCAGATGATAAAATTACCCTTTTGGTAGCCGGTTCTCAAGCCCAAAGTGGTTCTTCATTAGATCGTATTGCTTCTCAAACCCACGATAATATTAGGATTAAACCTGGTGATTTTGTTGTTTTTTCAACAGATTATATTCCGGGCAATGAATCCTCGATCCAGACAGTTATTGATTTATTAATGCGTCAAGGAGCCGAAGTTTCTTATATGGATATTTCTGAGGATTTGCATGTTTCCGGCCATGGGGCGCGAGGAGATTTAGCCCTGTTAATCAATTTGGTTAAGCCGAAATTTTTACTTCCCATTGGGGGCGGCTTCCGTCAAATGAAGCAGTATTCTTTACTGGCGCAAAGAATAGGTTATCAGGAAGATAAAGTTTTACTGCCCTCTTCGGGAGACGTGATTGGTTTGGCTAATCAAGAAGCCAAAATTATTGGCCGTTTTGAAGCTCGGGACGTGATGGTTGATGGCCTGGGGGTGGGCGATGTTGGCAATGTGGTTTTACGAGATCGGGAGATTTTATCTCGGGAAGGAGTAGTTTCGGCGGTGGTGATGCTGGATAAGAACAAAATGCAAACTATTCAAGAGCCGGCAGTATTAAGTCGAGGCTTTGTCTACGGTCAGATAAGGGACGGTAAGGAAATTTTATTACTGGCGCAAAAAGAAATTAGTCGAATTATTAACGGCGCCCAAAAAGGCTCCGGTGTTCGCGATTTAAAAGTTGCTATCCAGGATTCTCTGGAAAAGTTTTTCTATCGCACCACTGGTCGTCGGCCAATGGTGCTGTTAACCATTATTGAGATTTAGGAATCTAGTTTATTGAGCAGGCAATGAATAATTTCTAATTTTAAATTCTTAATTCTTATTGAATTTCTAATGATTTAATGTTTTAAAAATTTAGACAATAAAAATTGATTAGGAATTAGAAATTGAAAATTTTTTAAAGGTGTATTATTCGAAACTTTTTGGCAAGACCACTAAGACCGCTCCTCGAGGGGCTAAATTAGCCAGTCACAAACTGCTTTATCGAGGCGGTTTTATTAGGCAAAGCGCGGCCGGTTATTATTATTTTTTGCCTCTTGGCTGGCGGGTTCACCAGAAAATTGAGGAATTGATTCGTCAAGAAATGAATCAAGCTGGGGCTCAGGAAATGCTTTCCCCAACACTTCATCCTATTGAATTATGGCAGGAAACCAATCGTACCTCTTCGGCGGCCTTTGAATTGATGACTGTTAAGAGTCGAACCGGGGCAAAGTTTGCCTTAGGAGGCACTGCTGAGGAAATGTTTGTTGATTTGGTCAGGCGCTTAAACCTTTCTTATCGGGATCTACCCTTTAATGTTTATCAGTTTTCGACCAAGTTTCGTGATGAATTGCGTTCTCGGGGAGGGTTATTACGAGTTAGGGAATTTATCATGAAAGACGCTTATTCTTTTGATCAAAGTCATGAAGAATTTGAAAAAGAATACCAAAAAATGAAACAGGTTTACCAGACAATTTTTGCTAAATTAGACTTAACTACTTTGGTGGCCGAGGCAGATAGTGGCTACATTGGCGGTGATTATTGTCACGAGTTTATTTATCCTACCCCGGTGGGAGAAGATGAGGTTTTTGTTTGTGGTGGTTGCGGTTATCAGGCTAATAAAGAAAAAGCCGAATTTGTTCGCGAGAACAAAAACCCCAATGAAGAGATAAAGCCCTTTGAGATTATCGATCAGCCGGAATGGGTGGAGACCATGAACGACAATATTAAACATTATGGCCAACCCTTGTGGCGCTACTTAAAAAATGTGGTTTATAAAGATGATCAGGGTCGACTAATAATTGCCTCATTGCGTGGCGATCAAGAGGTGAACGAGACCAAGTTAAAAAGAGTTTTGGGTGTTGACAGTTTGATTCCTGCCGAAGATAAGGATTTAGAATCTTTGGGAACTCGTCATGGCTGGGTTCATTCTTGGGACCATGAGGAGGTAGTTTATGTGGGCGACCTGGGTTTAAAATCAGTTAAGAATTTTATCGGTGGTTATAAGGAGAAAACCACCGATTCGGCCAATGTTAACTATGGTCGAGACTTTAAGTATCAAATATTGGCCGATATTGTTAGTGCTCATGAGGGCGCTACCTGTCCTCGTTGTCGAAAGGGACAATTAAAAAGACAAATCGGCATTGAGGTGGGGCATATTTTTCAGTTAGGACATCACTATACTAAACTAATGAGTGGCGCTAATTTTGTTGATGAGAACGGCAAAGACAAGCCTTTTTATATGGGTTGTTATGGTATTGGTTTGGGTCGAACCATGGCGACGGTAGTTGAGGCCCATCATGACGAAGAGGGTATTATTTGGCCCAGGGCTATTGCTCCGTTTCAGGCTCACTTGGTTGCCCTAGGAAAAAACCAGACTAAGGCGGAAAAAATTTATCAAAAGTTAACTGCCGAAGGTTTGGAGGTCTTATATGACGATCGAGACAAGGTTTTGGCCGGAGCCAAATTTGCCGATGCCGATTTAATTGGCATTCCGATTAGATTAGTGATTTCTGATAAAACTGAAGATAAAATCGAATGGAAAGAAAGAGACAGAAAAAAAACCGAGTTACTTCAATATGATGAAGTGGTGGAGAGGTTGGCGAAAATCTTTGGTTTACCAGGGGAGTAATTAAAATATCGGTCTTATTGGTCCTAATAGGAGGAATTTTGATTAATTGGGGATTAAGACTTATTTTGATTCAATTAGAATAATTAAGCTGGTTGATCTTTCTTTTTCTCCGCTCTTGCCAAATTACCCCCGTTGGTTATAAGATGTAGTCAGATTATGGGTAAACGCGGTCGTCCTAAAAAAAAGGCTTGGGGCTTTCCCTTGAAAAAAAATACCTTGTTATCAATTTTAGCGGTTGTTTTTCTAGGTCTGTCTTTGTTGGCGGCTGTTTCTTTTTCTCGTCGGGTTCCTGCCTTGGCTGTTGTCAATCAAAAGTTGATTGATTTTTTTGGTTGGCCGGCTCTTTTTTCCCCCTTTGTTTTACTTTCTTTTGCTTTAGCTTTGTCGGGTTTGAAAAGTTATTGGGCTAGAATTAATGTTTTGGTTGGGGCAATTATCTTTTTTATTTCTCTTTTGGGTTTGAGTAGGGCCGGCTTGGTCGGCTATTTCTTAAAAGGTCAGCTAGTCGGCTATATTGGCCAGGCCGGCGCTGTGTTGGTTTATTTGTCGGGGGCTTTTATTGGAATAATCGTTTTGTTTGACACTTCTATTGCAAGTATTGTCAGTGGGACTAATAAGTTTTTGACTGTTATTGGGGGATATTTTGTTAATAATAAAAGGGAAAAAAGCCTTTCCGGGCGATCATATTCCCCAAGAGAGGATTTTTCCGATGACAAAGACAAAAAAGCTATTAGGGTCATTGACCGAACCCAAAGGAAAACGTCTCCCCAAAACACTCGCCCTCCTGAACCTAAAAAAATAGAAGAAGAAACTGCTTTACCAACTGTCCCTGGAGCTCGAGGAGACGTTTGGCGTTATCCCCCTTTGGGGATTTTAAGCGATAAGCCGGGAGGCAAGGCCGATCGAGGCAATGTTAACAAAAATGCCAACACCATTGAGGAAACCCTGGATTCTTTTGGTATTTCGGCTCGGGTGGTGGAGGTTAATCGTGGTCCGGCTGTTACTCAGTATGCCATTCAAGTTGCCCTGGGGACGAAGCTTTCTAAGATTACCAATCTTTCCAATGATTTAGCCTTGGCTTTGGCGGCGCCAACGGGGCAAATCCGTATCGAAGCGCCTATTCCGGGCCGGTCTTTGGCTGGCATTGAGTTGCCCAATCGATCACCAGAGGTTGTTACCTTAAAAGAAATAATTTTGTCAGATGAAATGCGTCAAGAAAAATCTAAGTTGGCCGTTCCTTTGGGGCTGGGCGTGTCGGGGCAGGCAGTTATTGGCCGGCTTGATAAAATGCCTCATGTTTTAATTGCTGGCCAGACTGGTTCGGGAAAGAGCGTTTTGTTAAATTCCTGGATTGCTTCCTTTTTGTTTCGAACCACTCCCGAAGAGGTTAAATTAATTTTAGTCGATCCTAAACGAGTGGAACTATCTGTTTATGAAGGTATTCCCCACTTAAAATCATCGGTAATTGTTGAACCAAAGAATGTTATTTCCGCTTTAGAGTGGGCAGTGGGAGAAATGGAGGATCGCTACAAGAAATTTGCCAAAGCAGGCGCCAGAAATATTGACTCTTATAATCAAAAATCAGGCTTTGCGGCCATGCCTTATTTAGTAATCATTATTGATGAATTGGCTGATATTATGCTTTTTGCCCCTTCCGATGTGGAAGAGCGAATTTGTCGTTTGGCCCAAATGGCCAGAGCTACTGGAATTCACCTGGTTGTTGCTACTCAGCGCCCCTCGGTTGACGTTTTGACAGGTTTGATTAAGGCCAATATCCCCTGTCGAATTTCCTGTGCTGTTACTTCATCGGTTGATTCTCGAGTTATTTTGGATTCTCCTGGGGCAGAAAAACTGCTTGGTCGAGGCGATATGCTTTATTTGCCGCCCGATCAGGCCAAACCCCACCGGATTCAAGGGGCCTTTGTTAGTGAAGAGGAAATTAAAAAAATGGTTGATTTCTTGAAAAATACCGGCGTTGAACCGGTTTATACCGAAGAAGTTTTGGAAACCCCAGTTAAGACTGATTCTCGAGGCCGGATTCAGGTTGGGGAAGACAGGGATGACTTGCTTGACGAGGCCTTGGAAGTAATTTTTGACGATAATCGAGCTTCATCGTCGCTTCTGATGCGTCGGCTTCAGATTGGCTATTCCCGTTCAGCCCGGATTTTAGATGATTTGGAAGCGGCTGGTATTATTGGCCCTCCGGAAGGTTCTAAGCCTCGAGAGATTCTGGTTAATAATTTTGAAGAGGCTAAAAGAATGATTAGCCCTCTTTCTTCTTAAATAAATTTTTTAGTAAAAATAAGGTTTTGTAAGATAAGGTTGATATGCGAAGCGTTGGAGAAATTTTACGTCAGGAACGAGAAAAGCTGGGTCAAGATTTGGCTGGATTAGCAGAGGATTTAAAAGTTAAACTGGAATATTTACGGGCCCTAGAGGAAGATGATTATCAAGCTATTCCCGGTGGGATACCAATTATTGTTGGTATCTTGTCAGCCTATTCCCAAAAATTGGGCTTGGATTCGGTTAAAACTAGTGCCATTTTTCGTCGGGACTATACTGGCACACCCGGTTCAGTTTTGCCGGAAGAATTGCAAAGTCCCAAAAAACCCTGGACCCCGACTCACACGATTAGCGCCATAATTATCACTTTAACGGTTTTGGCCGGTTTTTTTTATTATTCCCGTTCTTTTTTTCTTAGTGGTCCGCCAGTGTTGAAATTAACTTCACCCAAAGAAAACGAGTTGGTTGTTGGCAAGGAGGTGGTGGTTAAAGGAAAGTTAAGGCGTGGCGATGTTGTATCGGTTAATGGGGAAAAAATAATACTAGCCGAAGACGGTTCTTTTGAAACGGTGGTGGAGTGTCATTTTGGGGAAAATTTGATTTTAATTGAGGCGGCCAACCCCAAAGGAGAGCAAGAACAATTGGCTAGAAGATTTGTCTGTCAGGAAGAGTAGAGAATTATTCTAATTGTACTAATTAACCTAATGAACCACTAAATCCCAAATACCAAAAAATATAATTTGTGATTTATGGATAATGATTTGCCTCAACGAAAATCAATTCACCTTAAAGATTATGATTATTCTTCCTCTGGTTGGTATTACCTCACCATCTGTACCCAAGACCGACAAGGTTTATTAGGAAAAATAATTAATGGGAAAATGAAATTAAATGAATTCGGGAAAATTACCAAAGGAAAAATCAAAGGGTTAGAAAAATATCAGAATATTAATGTTGATATTTATTGTGTTATGCCAAA
>JAQVIV010000027.1 GCA_028695445.1 Candidatus Shapirobacteria bacterium | reverse complement strand
TTGGGACCAAATTTTTCCATTTGTTTTAATCCGCCATATCTACTTCCCATTCCTGCCGCTAATATTAAAAGTGTTATTTTTTTGTTCATATAAATTTAATTTTACTTGCGTTCGTTTTAACAAACCGCATTCTGCTGAAGCCGACCCATGACGAGGCAATGGCGGTGTTTTTTGGACGAAGTTCGAACTTTTTTTGACGAAAATCCTGAAAACTAATTTGGACTCGGCGGGGCAAACTATTTTTCTGGGGGAATGGAATTGCCCCGCCTCGGCTTTCTTCCCGCCCGCAGGAGGGGTCTGGGGAGGAATGCGGGCGGGATTTTGAACCTTTCCTTTTTCGCTTCCGAATTTCGTGCCAGTTGAAAACTGGCGTGCCACCTTAAAAATTACTTTTGTAAATCTGCCATATTCACTGACCGCTTGCTCGTTTTAATCAATTCCTCATCATGGGAAACGCAAATAATTGTCGTATCGGGATATTTTTCGTTTATCTCGCTGATAATTTTTCTAACCTCGGTTGCGGCTTGCGAATCAAGACTTGCGGTTGGCTCGTCGAGCAACATAATTTTTGCGCCCTTGATTAAAGTTCTCGCAACTCCAATTCTGACTTTCTCACCACCCGACAAATGTTTAGCTTCCTCATCAAGTTTATCAGCAAATTTATCTAAATGTAAATCTTCCAAAACCTTTTTAATTTTTTCGTCATTAACTTCATCTTTTGACCATAACAACAGATTTTCTCGCAAAGTCATTCCGTCAAAAATTTGAGGATTTTGATTGCAGTACGACATAACGGAATACAACGATTCCTTGCCATATTTTTTAACCCTATCATTTTTTACTCCGCCAACTTCTATTTCGCCGCTTTCTGCTTTGTAAAGTCCGACTAAATTTCGCAAGAGCGTTGATTTTCCCGCACCAGAAGCTCCAGCGATAGTTATAAATTCGCCTTGCTTTATATCCAAGCTCACACCTCGCAAAATGTTTTTATACCGCAAATTTTTGACGGAAATATCAAAATTCTCCAATTCTGAAACAGGGACACGATCTTTTTCTTTCTCGCCCTCGGGCAAATCCAATTTTTCGTATTGTCCGAAGATCTCGTCCATTCTTTGAATATCCTGAATATAGCGAGAAAATCTATTGAAATAAAGATTGACTAATTCTTGAACTGGTCTATTTAACTGATTGGAATAAATAATATTCGACAAAACAGCTCCGCCCGAAATCATGCCCGCTTCTTGAAGTGCGCCTCCAACGCCAGCCGACACAACAGTTGAAACATCAAAAGGGATCATGCTCTTTAGGCGATTTTTTGTTTCTTCTATAAATCTTTGCAAAGAAAGCGTATCTTTGACATCCATTTGCTCTTTCACATGAGTTGCGATTGTCGGCGTTTCGGGCGATGTTTTGACTTCCTCAAATCCACTTTTTATTGAACCAAGGCGAGTTGAAATTTTTTCTCCCTCTCGCTTTTCTTTTTCATACATCGGCCAAATCTGCTCATTTTGTTTTTTGGCGATTTTATACATTATCGGCAAGCTTCCAACACCAATCGCACCAAGGGCGGGATTAATTTTGGTCAAAAACGCAAGAGACATCGCAATGCCCGCCAAAGTTGGAGCAAATTTTGAAATGGTATCCTGTAAAATTTGTTCAGTTGAGTTTTTGCCTCTTTCTAGTGTTGCGTAAATTTCTCCCAAAGATTTTTCGTGGATAAATTCAAACTCTTGAAAAAATAACGAATTGGTTATTCTTTCGTTGATTTGATGATTTATTTCGTTCATTACTTTCGCCAATTCAATTTCCGTTTTGGCGTCAATCACTTCCGATAATTTATTTAATCCGAAGTATTCCAAAAACACGGCGACATTAAATTTATCTTGCGCGATAATATTTTGAAAAAGTGAGGGGGCGAAGCTTTCAACTCCTTTGGACATCAAATAGCCAAGAGAGATTTTTGCTATTGTTCCTTTTTTCTCACCCAGCTTGTACTCGCCCCAAAGACGAGCAATTGTTTCGGCAAGAATTTTCGGCGAGTAGTTTTCGTTTTCATCTTTTTCGGATTTAATTAAGTCAACCAAAATTTCAATCTCAATTTTATCCAGCGGATAACGACCCTGTAATTGTTTTATCAGTTCCGATTTTTGTTTTACTGCTTCTTTCTCGCCAACTTCTTCATTTTTATCTTTGTAAAATTCTCCAATTTCTTTTTCCAAAGACTTCGTGTTCATCACATTGCCAACCGAATCAAAAAGCAACCAACACTGGGCGCGCAATTCTTCAATGTCGCTTTCATCAAGACCAGTTTCTCTTTTGCTTTTAACTTCAGTTATCAAATTTTCAATCCAGCTTTCAATGTCCGCCGAAAATTCTTCGTTATTTATATCAATGAATTCTCTTTGCGGATGTTCTTCGGTTTTTTTAGCTTTAACATTAAAACCTCTCAAAATCTGTTTGTATTCCGTCATCAATTCTGGAGTTATAAGCTCACTCAACAGCTTAGTTTTTTCTTGTTCTTCTTGCGTTGGTTTTTCAAAAGTTATTTTTTCTTGAATTGATTGTCGCAAAGACAGCCAATGATCCTTCAGCGTCATTGGTCTTTGTTCCGTTTCTTCGTGTTCATCAGCAGTAATCGGTTTTACTTCAACCGCTTCTTTCTTTTTCTCAACTTCTTCTTTTATTGGTCTAAAAAAATAACTTTCTTTCATATTCTATTTGATTAACTCCTCAATCGGTACATTTAATGCCTTTGCAATTTTTTTAATTGTATCAATAGTTGGGTTTTGTTGTTTGCCAGCCTCAATATTGATTATTGTATTATTGGAAACATCAGCAAGACGGGCTAGTTTTTCTTGCGACAAACCCATTTTTTCTCTTATTCGTTTGATTTTGCTTGACTCTACCATATTAAAATAGTAATATTAAATTGTGGTATAATATATGCTCGAAGAAAATAACCACAATATAATATTACCAAAATATTTCGAATCCGTAAAGCAAAAAGGGAGTTCCTTGGCGTTGCCCGCGAATGGGTTTGGTGGGTCAAGGGCAACATCTCTTTTGGTGGCGCATTTTGCTTTGCAAAATACAGCCTCAAATTCCGCCGAAAAAAAGAATCGTCCCCGCGAGGGCGTGGCGGAAGGGGGGTTTGGGGGGAATTCCGCCACGCCCGAGCGAATACAAAAAGCGGACAGCCCCGCCGTCCTGCTCGTTAAGAGCAGAACCCCGCACAAAAGTTTTCTTTTCCTTTTAGAAGAAAAAAATCAACGCGCGCAAATCAAAAATTGTGAAGAAAACTTTTTTGCGGGGTGGCGAGGTTTCCGAGCGACGGCGGGGCTGGCTTCCTTATTGAGGGTTTTGCTCAAAAAATGTTCGAACTTCGTCCAAAAAACACCGCCAAGTTTTACATTCAGCGAAATTGAAAGATGTTGCCTCGGCGCTTCGCGCCTCGGCATGGTATTTTTCCGCAATTTTGAAGGCATTTTTGAAATCCAAAACCAAAGTGCGGTCGGCAATGCGGAAGTTCGCCGTGCGAAGCACAGGCAAAATGAAATTTTGCAAACCAATCTTTTTTCTTTCGCTTTCAGCGAAAGGTTGAGCGTATTTTTCTTTGATTGCCCAAAAACTAATTTCAAAACAATATGGACAAAATAAATTTACAAACCAAAAAGATTTTTCTCTATGCTCGTAAATCCACGGACGAGCCAGAACGACAAGTGCTTTCCATTGAGGCACAAATGTTTGAATTGCGAGAATATGCCAAAAAAGAGGGCTTGAATGTCGTCCGTGAATTTGTGGAAAGCAAAACCGCCAAAGAGCCGGGCAGAGAGATTTTTAACGATATGGTGGCAAGCATAGAGAAAAATGAAGCCGAGGGAATTTTAGCGTGGCACCCTGATAGATTGGCTCGCAATTCCATAGACGGTGGACGAATTATTTATCTTGTAGACACTGGAAAAATTACCACGCTAAAATTTCCAACTTTTTGGTTTGATCCGACACCACAAGGAAAATTTATGTTGTCCATTGCTTTTGGGCAATCAAAATATTACGTGGATAATCTTTCGGAAAATATAAAGAGGGGTATTCGCCAGAAATTGCGAAATGGAATTTGGCCCGCTTGGGCGCCACTTGGCTATATAAACGACAAAAACGCTCGCTGTATCGCTGTGGACAAAGAAAAGGCAAAGTATATCAAGAGGGCTTTTGAAATGTACGCAACTGGCGAATACCCCCTCGCTCAAATCCGAAAGATTATCAATTCCTCGGGCTTGGTTGGCAAGAAAGGCAAAATGCTTTCCGTCTCAAATTATCAGTATATGCTCAAAAATCCGATTTACTACGGAGTGATTGAATATAACGGTGAAATGTATGACGGAAAGCACGAACCGATTATCACAAAGAAACTTTTTGATTCTGTTCAAGAAGTGATGGCGAGAAAGTCAAAGCCAAAAACGCCAAAATTTAAACCTTATGTGTATAGAGGATTTTTCCGTTGCGAAGAGTGTGGTTGTTTTATCACCACCGAAACACAAAAAGGTCATAATTATTTGCGTTGCACCAAACGGAAAAATCCTTGCACGCAAAAATATGTTCGCGAAGAAATCATCACTTCTCAAATAAAAGAGGAAATCAAAAAAGTTTCTTTGTCTTCCGCTTGGGCAAATGCTTCAATCAATTATTTTGAAAACGAAAAAATGAAAACTGCCCAAGCGGAAAGCTCTTTCGCCCAAAAAGCGAGAAATGAGCTTGTGGATATAGAAACAAAACTTGATCGTTTGCTTGATTTACAACTGGACGGCAATTTATCACAAGCGGAATATACCGCTAAAAAACAAAAGCTCATTCTCGCTAAAAAAGATTTGGAAGAAAAAATCACCGCTTTTGGGCGAAAGAGCAATAATCGGTTCGAACTTGCCATTGACTTTCTAAAAGACGCCAACCAAGCCGAAAAATACGCTCAACAAGAAAATCCCGAAAGGATTCGGGATTTTCTCAAAAAGATTGGTTCGAACTTCCGCATTGCCGACCGCACTTTGGTTTTGGATTT
>JAQVIV010000011.1:1392-23610 GCA_028695445.1 Candidatus Shapirobacteria bacterium | reverse complement strand
GATAAAGAAAGATTTTCGATTTTCGATTTTCGATTTTCGATTTTTTTATTCTTTTGGTTGTCAAGACTGGCTTTTATTGAGTCAAGACAAGCCTCTAATAATTCTTTGGTATTGTAGGAGACGATGATGATTGATAAAAGCATAATAACTTCTAATTATTAAAACACTGTTGCATTGTTAGATTGTTGGTGGCGCTTTTTATCTTTAAGGATAAGCCAAAAAAAAACAATACACTATGCTTTATACGCTATACAAACTTTCTAATTACCTGTTATTTGTTACCAGTTACCATTTCCAACACTTCCCCATCTGACAAAACGGCCTCTTTTTTTTCTACTTGGCGCCTGGTCAAAACCTTGGGCAGTTTTGAGGCGGCCGACAAAAATACTTTAGTGTATTTGGGATGATTAATTAAGCGCTTCATCAAATTAAAGCAGTGTTCCTTTAACATTTTTGAATCGTGGATGTTTTTCCAGATAAAAAATAGTTGATTTCTTTGAGCGATAAAATCAATATAATCAGAAGGGAAGTTTTGCCTAATAACACTTTCTTCATGACGATGGTCAACCCTGGCCTTTGGCTCCCAAAGCACCCGATAGCCCCGTTTCCAGGCCCGATAACAAAGATCAGTTTCCTCAAAATAAAATGGAGCAAAAAGAGTGTCAATACCCCCCAACTCTTGCCAAAGGCTTTTTCTAAAAAGCGCGTGTCCACCAGAAACCCAAAAAGATTTTTGTGCCCGAGTTTCCCTCGAAGAAATTTTTTTAGGAAAAGAGATGTCTAAAAAACCCTTTTCAAACGAGACAATTCCCAAGTGCCAATCGGCATTAGCGCCGACAGCAAAAACATCAGGTCGGTCAAAATGAGGCAAGAGAGCTTCAAAACAGCCTGCCTCAACAACAACATCAGTATTAAGTAGGAAAATAAATTTCCCCTTGGCCAGGGCGGCTCCTTGATTAACGCTGTCAGCAAAGCCTCGATTAACATCTTTTTTGAAAACAACAAAATTCTTAAAAAGGCTTTTTGTTTTAATTTCTTCAAGAACAGCCAAACTACTATCAGTGGAAGCATCGTCAACCACCAGCACCTCTGTTGATATTTTGGAAGCAGGTAAAAGTTTTGCTAAAATCGGTAAATTTTTAGCTAACTGTTTTTCCCCATTCCAGTTTGGGATAATAATCGAGATGTTGACCATTTTTTATTCCTCAAATTCTAAAATAATTATTTTCCGATAAGGAAAAAAATTAATTTTTGACAAAAAACTTTTTAAAAAGAAAGCCAAAGAAAACAATCTGGTTAAATATTTATTTTGGCTAAAACCAAGCAATAGCAAACCAAAATAGATAAAAACATTAGTATTATTAAGTGTTTTTCTGCTAATAATTTTTCTGTTTTGTTTTAAGGCAATATCTACGAGCTGATTTTCGGTTCCTTTTGCCTCCGGTAAAGAAAACTTAAGGTGTTCGATTAAAAAGTTAAGCTTTTGCTGATGAGTCTTTTGATAATACCAATTAAGCAGTTTATCGGCCCAACCAGCCTGAGGACCACTGGGAAAAGCAACTAAAAGATAATGTCTGGTTAAAGAAACCATGTTCTTTAGGGCCTCAAGTCGACTCTCGGGCGGCAGGTGTTCTAACATATCAACGCTGAAAACAAAATCGAATTGCTGGGTGTACTTTTGAGGAATTTTTTCGGCAGAGACAATCACTGGTTTTAAAAATGGTGATTGGGGGCCTGAGAAGGCAATATCAAAACCGGTAAAACTTTTTTTTAAATAAGGCCCAGCCCCCAAACTGCCGGAACCCACTTCGGCTATTTTTAAATCACTCTTATTAAGGTGTCTTATCTTTTCAACAATCGGCCAATACTGAAGATAAACAGTGATGTCAAAGTTGGCAGGAATTTTTTTAAAGAGCCTTTTTAACATTGTTAGTAAAATTAGTAACAGAAAAGCGCCGGGCCAAATTAATTAGAGGGTCAATTGTTGGTTTTTGGGCAACAACTTTTTTCGTTTTTTCTAAAAGCTGATTTTCGTTTTGCCAAAGACAAAGATTTTTTTGGGAAAAGTTTTCAAAAATTTCCCTTTGACCGCCAGCCTCATAAACCAGAGGCCAACAGCCAGAGGCCATGGCCTCAATGGTGGTCATGCCAAAATGTTCAACCCGCTCTGGCTCTTTTTCCTCATCAATACCAAAACCGGCGGCATGCCAAAAAATTTTAGCAGAAGAATAGGTCTCTTTTAGTTTTTCAAAGGGGGCATTAACCATAAATTCAATCGGATATTTCCGAGCTTGATTTTTAAGCTTTTGCAAAAAAACATTGTCTTCTTCTTCGGCTAACGAACCGCCAAGAAGAACTAATCTCCAACCAATCAAACCCTCGTCAATTAATTTTTTGAAAGCAGAAACCAAGACATCCTGTCTCTTAACATTCATGGTTGTTTCAAAACGGCCAACGGCAACAATTAAGTTTTCTTTTTTGCCGGGAGTAAAATCATCAACAGCAACTGGTGGATACCAAACTGAAGAAGAAAGGCCATATTCGGCATCAATAATTTTCTTAGTAAAAAAAGAATTACAAATTACCCGATCAACCAGCCTTAACTTCATTATATTAAACAATGATTTCCCACCCAAATTATGAAAGGGAACCTGAAAATGAAGCCAATTTTTTTTGGCCATCATGGTAGGAATACTGCCATCAGAAACCCAAAACAACAAATCATAATGACGATGATTAAGGTAGGGTTTTTGTTCTAGGAAAACCCGGTCAACCAAGTTAATTTCTTTTAAGGACAAGTTAAATCTTCTTTTGGCTTGGCCAAGGAGATCTTCATTTTCAAAGGTGACATCAACCGACCAATCCCTATCAAGAAGAACCTGGGCCAGGGTTAACAAATATCTCTCCCCTCCTCCCAGGGTATTGGCATATGGAGTATAAAGGGCGGCCCTGTTAACCATTCTTCCCCTCCTTAACCTGTTTTTCCCAAAGCCGAGCCTGAGTAACAAAAACCGAAAATGTTTGATAAAAAACCTGAACTATTCCTGCCGGACCATCCAAAAGACCTTGGCCTTTAATGCCTCGCCGCCAAAACTCACCCAGCATCCGCCTAATTATTAGAAAAACGCTGGTTTTTCTACCGGCTCCAAAGAGAAGATTGGCTTCTTTTTCCGAATAGCGAATGGTTCGCTCCAGCATTTCTTCAATATCCTTAATAGCCAAGTGAATAAAAGGCACATCAATATTAATAATGGCTCCTTTTATTTTAGGAAAACTATGGATTTGTTCGGGCCAATCAATGAAATTTTCTTTTTTAATAAAGCGGACTTGATAATCCGGCCACCACCCCCCTTTCTTTAACCAAAAACCAAAGTTAATATTTTTTCTGGCCACTGCCATGGCGCCGACCCCATCCTCCGCCTGATGAATTTTTTCTTTTAATAAAGAAGCCAATTCTGGGGTAATTCGTTCATCAGCATCTAAAACAAACACCCAATCACCGTTACATTTTTCAATACCAAAATTCCTGGCCGGCTCAACATAGCCGGTTTGAGGATGAGAATAGGTTTTATCGGCTAATTTTTCGGCAATTTTTTTGGTCCGGTCGGTCGACTCCATGTCAACAAAAACTACCTCATTGGCCAAAAGACGGGCCGATTTTAAACAATCAGCAATATCAGCCTCTTCGTTTCTGGCAATAACATTAACAGAGATTTTAGGGGTTACTTTATTAACAGCCATTCTTGTTGCTGGTTAACAATTTTGTAGTCAAGATTAAGGTTATGATAGTCTTCTTGGGTTATCATAGCACAAACAGAAGCCATCTTCCTGGTTAACCGATTCTCAAATTGATCGATTTGATAAAAAAAACTAACCGGTAAAGCGGAATAAAAAACCACCGCCGGCGAACCACCATAAGAAAAGCTAGAACTTAGAGTCAATTCGTCTGGGAGAATGTTGGCGGCGGCCCGTTCATTTTTATCAACCAAAAATAATAACGGTTCTAAACAGCCCAATCCAGCCTCCCCGGCTAAAGCAATCTTGGCGCTTGGCTTAGGCTCTTCCCTATTAATAATGGCCTGATAATTAGAAACCAGGGTCCAGAAAAGAATAAAAAAAATGGGGACCAAAAAAAGATTTTTACCAAAAGAAAGAAGTTTTTGCCAACCATAGCCCCAAAGAACAGCCAAAACTGGATAAAGGGGTAGAATATACCAGAATAATTTGGTTTTGGAAAAAGTAAACAACCCCAAAACCAACCCTCCCCAAATAAAGAAAAAGATAAAGTTGTCGTCAAGCTTTTTTTTCTTAATTTGATCAAATAACCAAAAAATTCCCCCTAAGACCGGCAAGATTAACCACCAGGAAAATTCAGAAATCAAAAATTTAATATAATAAAGTTTACCGCCAAAATGATACTCAATTGGCTGATGAGCTCGTCTGATAATGTGTTCAATAAAATAAACTTGCCAAAAATTACTGCCAAAACGAACGGTTTGATAAATGTGCCAAGGAAGAACCAAAAGTATTGTTAACAAGCCAACACAAAACCAAACCTTAAGCGTCTTAAACAAAAAATTTCTTTTAGAAATAAAAAGATAAAACAACCAAACCAATCCTGGTAAAAAACCCATCAAGCCCTTAACCAATACCGCCAAAGATATCGCCAGAGCCGGATAAAAATAATCCCAAAAACGGATCTTTCCCTTGTTGGGGGCGATTAATTTTTTCTCTAACCTGGTTAAAAAATAAAAACTGGTGATGATCCCGGTTAGAAGGGCTCCATCAGTATTCAAACCTCGAGAACGAGCTAAAAAAAGCGGCGCAACTAAAAAAAAGGTCAACGCCAACAGGGCTGCTTTATTTTTTAACCTTTCTTTTAGCAAGAAATAAAGAAAAAACAAGCTCGCTGCTCCCAAAATCGGCATAAAAAAACGAGCCCCAAATTCATTTTCCCCAAAAATAGAAAAAGATAGTTTTGTCAACCAAAAAACCAATGGCGGCTTCTCAAACCAGGGTTGGCCGTTCCAGAGAAGAGAAAGGGAAAAACCGGTTTCCCGCGAAACCTGGGCATATATTCCTTCGTCCCAATCATAAAGAAAATCTTTGCCTAAACCGATAAAGCTGGTCAACAAAAAAACCGCCAAAATTAAAAACAAAACAAGAAAAAATGGAGTGTTGCTTCTTGAGATCATCGTCAAAAACAATTGTTAAATTATTACCTTGTTGTGTTGCTCTTTTTTTTGGCTTAACCTTAAAAGACAAGAGCCAACTAACAACTTAGCAATTAAACAAAATAGTTTATTTTATTGAATCAATATCTTTAGCGCCGAAATTGCCAGTCAAAAAATCAACAACCGCCGCCTTTCTGACCCTGTCCCGACCAAACAGAGTCTTTAATAAGTCAAAAATTAAAAATAATTTTATTCTCCAATGACCATGTTTAAAACCAAAAAGGAGACGATTTCTGGTTAAATAATAATTCTGCAGTCTGGAGCCTGAGCCCCCGGAAGAAGCGGCGTTTTTGTGATAAACAACTGCCCCAGGAATAAAAACAATCTTAAAACCTTCTTTAGTCACCCGCAAAGAAAAATCCAAGTCTTCTAAATATAAAAAAAAGCGCTGATCAAAGAAACCAGCTTGTTCAAAAACTTCTCTTCTGGCCAAAAAGGCACAACCAGTAGCAAAAAAAACCTTTTTTTCTTGATCGTACTGACCCCGATCAACCTCATCTACGCCGACATGACGACCCAAAACATTAATCCAATCCACTTGCCCGCCAGCATACCAAACCACCCTGCCCAAGTCTTCTTTTTGATAGCGATCGCGGTGAAACTCAAACCCGGGAGCGTAATATATTTTCGGAGCTAAAATACCCGCGTTAGAATAACGATCAGCCGCCTTCACTAAAGAAACTAAACAAGAAGAATCAATTTCAGTGTCATTATTAAGAACAAAAATGTAATCGGCGCCGTTTTTAAGAGCCTGTTTAATGCCCCGATTATTACCCTCGGCAAAACCAAAGTTTTCCTTGTTTTCAACCAAAACAAAGGAAACCTTCTGGCTTCTTTTTTGAAAACGAGCCTGGTCGAGAAATGTCCTAAGCCTGGCAATAACACCTTCATCGGAATGATTGTCCACCAAAACAATCTCCAGAGTAATTTCTTTACCTCTTTTGGCCGAAAGAAGCGAATTAAGACAGGCAATTGTCAATTCGACCTGATTCCAATTTAAGACAACTACACTTATTTTAGTCATTTGGTTATTTTATAAATTTTTTTACCGTAAGGAGCAAGGATAATCCTTTCCAAATTTTTGGGTTCAAAACTGTAAACCTCCCAAGTGTCGGTATTATTAATAATCCCTGACCAGCCATACTGATCATCAACAACATAAAGAATATCGGCGGCCGGATAAGAAAACTCATCTAAAATATTAACATTATTAATGTGAAAAAAGTAACGGAAACTTACTCCTCTTCTGCCCAAACCGTCGGCCAAAACGGCCAAATTAAAGCTTTTGCCGACCCCAAGGGCGGTCGCTGAATAGTCATCAATAATAATCTGAGAAATGTCTCGAAAAAATTTTAAGCTATGCCTGGCAGGAAAACCCAAGCTTTTTTTAACCGAAAATAAAGACGGCACAATAAATACCACCAAAAGCATTAGGCCTAAAAAGAGTCCAGCTGGTCTTTTAGAAAAAAATAGCCAGTGAAAAATAAGGCCGAATAAAATAAAAAGAACGGGAAAAACAGGAATAACATAGCGGGCATCCAACCCTCCTCGATGATTAAAAATAGCCGAACCAAAAATGCCGACAAAAAAATAAAGACTAATTAAAGAATATTTTTTATTCTTAAAAAAAGCAAAAGAAAAAACAGTTAACACCAACACTGTCAATAAAATCAACCAAAAATTATTAAGACCAAGAAATTTAGTAAAAAGGGTCTTGGCTACTAAACCAATATTGCCCACACTAAAGCCAAGATTGTCACCATTGGGATGATTTTCCAAGGTTAGATTATAAACAATAGAGCGAGTGTTGAGAAAATCGTGCCTTACCTCAAATAAAATCATTGGCAGTATCGCCAACAAAAAACCTAAAAATAGGAAAAGTAAATTAGCAAAAAACCCTTTTTTGTTTCGACTGGAAAAATAATCCAGCAATAATACCCAAACGGGAAGAAAAAATAGAAAATAGGCAATAAAGTGGAGTTGAATAATAATCCCAAGACAGCCGCCCGAAAAAAACAATAGCAGGCGGTTCTTCTTTTCCTGGAAGCCAACCAAAAAAAATAGCAAGAGCAAAATAAAAAGAGGCATTAGGTTGGGGTTCCAGATCCAGCGAGAATAAAATATTGCCCCTTCCGAAACGGCCAGAGCCAAAGAAGCAAGCAGGGCCGAAAGAGAGTGGTTGGTTAGTTTTTTAACAATAGCAAAAACCAACAATATCCCCACGGCTCCTAAAAAAGCAATTGCCAAAACCGGACCATAAGGATCATAACTAAACAGCGGTAAAAAAGGAGCCAGCAAATAATAAAAAACCGGCCCAAAATAAGTTGTCCCATAGGGAACATCCGGAACACTAACCGAGGTTGGCGGACCAAGAAGGGTAAGCTTGCCTTCTTGAACAATTTGCCTAATAATTTCGGCGTCACGAGCCGGGTCATAGCTAAACTCAGAATAATCGTAAAGCCGATAAGCACGAAGAGTAAAGCCTAAGACAAAAATTAACAATAAAAATAGCGGAATTGCCCTGGAGTGAAGCTTCATTATTAAGAAAGAGTTTTTCTAATAACTCTTAAGTAAAATCTTCTTATCTTGTTGTTTTCGTTTTCGATTAAAAAGGTTCGCCACCAGAAGCGCCAATCTTTGCTAATTTTTCTCAAAATCCCCCTTTCCGGCAAAGATTCTTTTTTAAAACCAAAACTTTCCCAAGCCTTAAGATAAATAACAAAGGTGTAAAAAGCCATTAGGGCCGATAGGACCAAACCATGAAGGCCATCCTGCCAGCCCCTTTGAGCAAAAAAACGGCGAAAAAACTCTTCTGTTGGCCGCAAAACGAGGTCTTGATTCAAAAATTGATAACCGGAAGCGATTAACTGCTGAGACTCAGCGTCGGTATAGCGGTTTAAACGATCAATAAAGCCAGAAACGGTTTGATAATTATAATGAACCAGAGGATTTTTAAGATGGCCCGCTCCACCTCGAAGACAAATTCGCTCATGAATTATTCTAGAAAAAGTCCCATAATCTTTAACAAAAAAGCGTAATTGATAATCAGGATACCAACCGGTATGATTAATTGTTTTGCCAAAGATGATGTTTTTTCTGGGCAGATAATAGCCGTTGTAAGACAAATCTCCCGTTGCCTCTTGAAGTTCTTTGGCTAACCCAGCCGAAACTATTTCGTCAGCGTCTAAGGATAAAACCCAATCCCCCTTGGCCTTGGAAATAGCAAAATTCTTCTGAGATGAATAATCATCAAAATCTCGATAGTAAATTTTAGCCCCAAATTTTTGGGCCGCCCGATAAACACCGCCCTTAATTTTTTTATCTAAAACAACGACAATTTCATCAACCCAATCGTTAACCGAATCTAAAACCTCATTAATTTTGGCCTCTTCGGCCCGAGAAATAATCGCCACACTAATCCCAGAGGCTAATTTTTTCCGCCGCCAGGAAGAACCCTGAAAGTGATAGGAAAAACTATTCAGGGCTCGCTTAAATTCAAAACCGGCCTTTTTAGCCTTATTAATAAAGGCAATATCATTGGCCGGAGCATCGCGAGTACCAAACTCGCCCGCCGTTGGCCAGCCTCCCAGGATGTCAAAATCAGCCTTACAAACCACTAGGGGAACAAAAAAACCGTCATCGGCCAAATCGGCAACTGAAGACTCTTTAGCAAATTTTGTAAACTCTTCCTCTCTAAACTCTTGAGGATTATGGCCAAAATCTTTTTTAATGTTGGTCTTCCAAACCGGAATCAAGCCTGGTTCCACCATTTGACCAGTCAATAACCGCTGTCTTTTTTTGGCCTGCCATAAAGCCAGGTCCCAACCAGGAGCAAAATATTGATCATCGGTAGCAAAAACCAGCCAGTCACGAACCGCTTTTTGGGCTCCCAGATTCCAATTTTTATAAGGACCAAGGTTTTTGCTGTTAACAACGGGCTTAATACCAGCCTCTTTTAAAACAGATAAAACCGCCTGACTAATATCACCGCTTTTTAACTGGTCAACAATGACAATCAGTTCATTGTCTAGCCGGCTATTTTTCTTGATTGATTCGATTGCCAAAGCCAACTCTTGATCGGCGTTATAGGTAGGAATAATGATAGAAAAACCGTTCATGTTAAAAAATCAATTTCGGGTCTTAGTTTTTAGTCATTTTCTGCCATCGGCCCAAAAATCTTTTCGGTATTAGGCTCTTGACCAAGATTAATTCTTCTTTAATTCTACCTCTTAAGATCAAAAAAAGACAACCAATATAAATTAGGCCGCCCATAATAATCCAAAAAACTAAGGCCAATAATCTTTGGTTGGCCAAGCTGGTCATTGGCCACCATAAAATTGCCGCCATAAGAACAGAGGCCAAAAGAGGAACCTTGACCGCCCTGGCCAAAGAAAATGGCACCCGAGCTTTTTTAAGATTTTTGGCCACCAAAAAAATGCTCACTAGGCCAACCAGAACACCAGCCCAGGCAATTCCCTCAAAACCCAGCCTAATAATCAAGGGCAAACCAACTGCCCAAGTTAAGACAGTATAAATCACCATTAGTTTTAAAACCGCCTTTGATTGGCCTAAAGAAAACAAGACATTGGTGGCCGTGGTAGTAAAAACCACCGGAATTGCCCCAAGTAAGAACGGATACAGAGCCGGCAGGGCCGGCAGCCACTTATCGGATTTTGAGGCATAAATTAACCTTAATACCGGCCGAGCCGAAACCAACAAACCAAAAACCAAAGGCAAATAAACATAAGCCATTAGCCTAACCCCTTTTTCCAGCCAGGCTCCCACTCGAACCCTGTCGTCTTGAATTTTGGCAAAAGTGGGGAAAACCACCCGATTAACAATATTGGTTATTTCCATTGGCTTGGCGGCAATGCTTTGAGCCAAATTAACAAAACCAACCGCCGCCGGGCCGTAAAAAAAGGCAATTATCGTTGGAGTTAGATTATCTTTTAATAGGGCCAAAAGAGAGTTGGCCTGATAAGGAACCCCAAATTTTAGCAAACCCCTAAGGGATTGCCTATCTACCGCCAGCGATATCGGCCAAGGAGAAACCAAACCCAATATCAGGGCGCCCAAGAAAGTCCTTAGAAGCAGAGCTCCGGTTAGACTCCAAACCCCAAAACCAAAAATGGCCAAAACTACCGCCAATAAATTATAAACAACTGTTTCTGTTATTTCGGGTATCAATAATTTTTGATAAAGAAGCTCTCTTTGCAAAAGGGCCGAGGGAATAGTTTTAAAACAAGTCAACAAAAGACAAAAACCGGTAGCCCTAAGCAGCCAAATTTGGGCTCCAGAGAGTTGGTAAAGACGAATAAGGGTTGGCGACAACAGCCAAATCAGCCCATTAACAATGGCCACTAAAACAAGCTGAACGGTAAAAACCGTTGCCATATCGACTTTTTTAAGAGACGTTTTTTTCTGGATAAGAGACGCCCCCAAGCCAATGTCGGACAAAAAACCAAAAAGAGTAAAGACAATAAAATTAATAATGCCAAAAATACCAAACTCTGTTTCAGTCAATAATCGAGCCAGGAAGATTATTCCTAAAGCGTCAATGGCCTTAATAACCGCTCTCTGGGCGGTTAGAGTCATGGTTCCGGCAATAGCCCGATCTCTAACTTGGTCCGGCAAAATTTTAATAACCATTATTTTGACAAGTTAACAACTTTAAAGAGATCTTTTTCTGAAGGTTGGTTAATCCCCTGATAATAGACCGATATGGGCCGATACTGACAAAAATAAGCTGGACCCCAAGAGCCAAAAAGGGCGATATCGGCTTCGTGAACCGAAAAACCAGGGCTATCAACCAAATAAAGACCCAGCTCTTGACAGAGATCGTCTTTTTCAAAAAGATAAAAATATTTTTGGGCAATATCAGAGCGGGCTGGAGTCCAGTGAAGCCGGCTATCAACAGATACCGAAACAAAACTATTAAGTAGAAAAATTCCCAATAATAAAACCCATAGTTTGCGAGGGATTCGAGCCTTAACAAAAAGCAATCCTCCGGTTAACAAAGAGGCAAAAAGAGCTAAATCAAGATAGTGAGCATACCGATGATAAGGGAAAAAACTAACCGATAAAAGGCTAACAACAAAAAACAAACCCCAAAGAAAAATCAAGCTAAGTTTTTCATTGAACCAGAAGGTCTTCCCTTTGATCTTTAAAAAACGACTTCCGATTAAGCAAACAGTCAGAAGTTCTGCTAAAAAGGTGCCCAGAAAGATTCTGCCCCAAAAACCGCTGTCTTTAACAAAACCGGCCAGATCAATACTAAACCAGCGGCCGGCGTATCTAATAATCGTCTCCGGCGCCCCCAAAAGCCAAACCAAATACCAGCGCCAGGAAGAGGTCAGAGTTCTAAACGATAATGATAGCTGGTAATTATCCCCCGGATAATGAACAAAGGTAACCAAACGAACCAAGGCATAAAAAATCAGGATTAAAACAAACGGCCACCAGTAAGACCAGTTCTTTTTGAAGCGCCTAAGATAGGCGGCCATCGTTTTCTCTGGTCTTATAATATAAGAAAAGATTAATAATAAAGCGGGGAAAACAATCGCCGTTTCCTTAGAAAGAAGGGCAAAAACAAAGAAAAAGTAGGACCAGTTTCTTTTTTGGGAAGCGAAAAACCAAAAACCCAACAGTTGCCAAAAGGCGGCCAAAATTTGTTGAAAGGCCGAAACATAATAAATACTCAAAAAATGCAAAGGCGCCGCCAAATATACCCCGGCCAAAATTAAGGCTAAAAACTCTTTTTTTAAAAACTTTTTTAACAATTTAAAAACCAGATAAAAATTAGCCAAGTGAAAACTTAAGGCAATTACTCTTAAAATAACCGGAGCGGTTTGGGGAGAAAAAAGATGAGCAGGGAAGAAAAAAACCTGAGTTCCCAAGGGGCGAAAATGAACGTCTTTTTGAAGAAAGGGATTAAAAAACCCCAGCCAATCAGCAAAAGAATCCGCTCGGGATAGACCCAAATGATAAAAATCGTCCTGAGAAAAAAAGTTGGTAAAACTGGTCCGATAAATCAGAAAAAAAGCGCCTAAAACAAAAACCAACCCTAAGACAGTCTGCTTTTTTTTTCGTACCATTTTTAAAAAATAGTCACAATTATCAAAATAATCACTCCCAAGACAGTCAAAACATAGGCAATCTTTTCCCAAGGGGTAGTTACAAAGCTGAGTCGATATTCACCTTTTTCTTCGGCCTCAAATTGAATTCGGCCGATGGCCGGCTCGGGGTTAATCGAAACCGGCTTATTTTCTAAAAATAATTGCCAGCCAGGAAAATAAAACCGATTTATGTTAATTTGACCGGGATCGTTAAGACGAAAAATGATTTTAAATGGTGTTTCGGCAACCACCTGAGCCGTCTGCTGACCGGAAAAAGCCAAAGGCCAATCCGGTTTTTCCTCTGGTCGAAAAATAACCGCGGCCGGATAATACTCCGCTACTGCCTGAGAAGATCGATAAATCACTTCCCGATCAAGAAGGTTCTTTTGGGCTGACAAAACAATTTTCTGAGGAGCAAAATATTTAAAATTAAAAAAACTAAAAAGAAAAACCGCCAAAAGAGCCGTCAAAACTGACAACTTCCTAATCCGAACAAAGAAGAAGGATTTGCCAATCAAGACCACTCCCCCGGATAAGAGGGCCAAAATTGGAGCCGATAAGCCCAGAAAACGCCAAGGGAACTGAATTGTTGACAACAGCGGCATTGTCCGCCAAAAAGAAATCGACCAAGGAAGCGCCAAAAACAAACCCCCAAGGCAAACTCCCAAAAACAACCACAGCAAACGAGAACTTTTTTTGTTTAGAAAGATCAAAATTACCCCCGCCAAGGCCAATAAAATATGGGCCTTGCCCAACTTAAAAGACATCCCATCAGCCAGGCCCGGCGCCGAACCGGCAAAGCCCCAAGGCCAATTCCAAAGCTGTTTAGGATAAACAAAGTGATCCAAAAAGCTGGTTTTGCCTGCCTGCTCCAGGGCGCCAACATCTTTTAAGCCAATCACTAAGGGCAGCCAAAACCAGGCGGTAATTAATAAAACCAAAAAGGCGGCACCAATAAGAATTAAAATTTTCTTTTTCCAAGAAAAGCCGCCGGAAGAAAAGAAATAAATTAACCAAAGAGGTAAAAAACAGGCCAAAACCAGCAAATAAAGATTGTGAGACAAAATCAATCCGGCACTGATTAAAATAAAACCAACCAGCGCTTTTTTATTAAATTTTTTAGCTGACAACAAAATAAAAAAATAAAGCCAGAAGGGCAAAAGATTAATAGCCAAAATTTCCGCAAAAGCGCCCCGAACATAAATATCCAAAGCTCTAAAAGGCAAAAAGATAAAGGCAGCCGAAGAAACTAGGCCGCCCCAAAAACCATAAAGTCTTTTTCCCAACAAAAACATTCCCCAAGAACCAACTAAATTAGCCAAAAAAACCACCAGAGTTACCGACAGGGCATAATCACCAATCAATTTAAAAACCAGCCAAGACAAAAGGGTAAATAGAGGAGCATAATATTTAAAAATGGGGTAGCCGTAACCATAGGCCATATCAGGGGCAAGCCTGGGGGGAAATTGCCCTAAAGAAATGGCCTTATCAAATTGATGCAGGCGCACTAACCAGGTAGAATCGTGGGGTAAAAAAAAGGTGTCCGACCGAAGAATCGGCCGCAATATCAGCCAATTCAATAACAAAAAAGCAATTAACAAAAACCAGTTTTTATTTTTCAAAAACCAATTCATAAACCCTTAAGGAACCCTGATTATTAACCTTGGGAAATTCAGAGTGTAACATAAAATTGTCTTGAGAGAAGTCGCCTGCAGTGTTGTTAAAAATAAAGAAGGCCCTCTTTCCTTTTCTGGCCGCCTCAGCCAATTCCTTTGGGGGTTGTTGAGGAAGAGGGTAATAACCAAAAACATCCACCCTGGGATCAAAAGCAAAATAAATTTCTAAACCCTGAGACAAAAGGCCAAAGTTCCCCTCGGTACCAATCACTACCGGCTGAATTTCGGCCGCTTTCGCGACTATCTGAACTGTTTCTCTAATACCATAACCGGCTGTCCAGCCTTCAAGATAGCCCCGGTCGGTTCTGGTAAAGGGAAACTGCTCCGGCCAAAAAAGAAGCTGACCGCTTCTAAAAATCGGTAATAAAAAAATTAACAACAAGAATAAGGGAAAAACCCGGCGAGGAATTTTTGTTTTTAATTCTGTCAAAAAAAACCCTGTCCAAATCAAGGGTAAAAAGGCCAAAAAGGCCAAATAACGAGAATTATAAATTCGGGCTATTAAATTAATGGCCCCAAAAGGAACAAAAAACCAAGCGGCCAAGAAAAGACCTTGGCGCCAGTCTTTTTTTAGCCAAAGAAGCAATCCGGCCAAAGAAACTAAAAAAACCGGCCAGGTTAAATAGGTCCAAAACCAAGCCAAGGAGGCTTTGAGATTCTGCCAAAAAATAGGCCATTCTTTTAAAGCTTTTAGGGGAGAAACGGCAAAATCTTGATTTTTCTGGGCAATCATGTGCATCCAGGGTGAAAGACGCTGAATATTATAAATAAAATAGGCAATTGCGGCTGACAATAAGAATAACCCCAAAAATTTAAACACCTGATTAAAATTTTTCTTAGAAAAATTAACGGGAACAAAAATTAAACCAACCGGAAAAAGAATCAAAAAAAACCAAGCCTGAGATTTAACCAATAGCGCCAATCCCAACCATCCTCCCGCCAAAAGCGCCACATCCAGCCTTCTGGTTTTGGCTAAAAGATAAGAAAAAAAGACGGATCCGGCGGCAAAAAAGGTTAGCCAACTTTCCGCCAAGGCCATCCGGCTATGAAAAAGAAGATAGGGACAAAAAATAGTTAAAAACATCACCAGGGTCGGCAGGTTCTTCTTTTTTAGGCATAAAAATCCGGCCAAAATCGCCAAAACAAAGGGAAGTAGTAAACCGGCCAAAACCGCCTGAGCTCTCCCGGCCACCAAAGGATCAGAAAATACTTTTAAAAAGGGGATCGTAATCCAGGTTTGGAAAGGCTGTTTACCGTCGGTTAAAGAAATAAAGCGCATCGAGGCTTCTTTCCAAGCAATTTGCGACCAGCGAATGTAAATCGCCTCATCACAAAAAATCGGCAACCGAGTTAAATTTACCAACCTTGTCAAAAACAAAAGGAATAGAGCCAACAATAACCAAAACCAAACCCTTTTATCAGCAAAAAAATTAGTAAAAGCTTTAAGAGTCCCCCTTTTTCCTGCCATACCCAAAATTGTATCAGGATATATGAAGTTGGGCAACAAAAAGCCTCATAAAAACTTGACCATGATAAAAATCAAAAAACCCATAACTTTTTACACCCCCGGGGTGTTAGGCACATACACCCCGGGGGTGTAAAAATACAAGGCTAAAAATAAAAGATAAAGATTTAATATAAAAAAATATAATAAGACATAAAAAAAGAGTTTAATTTTGAAGATTGGAAAAATTTACTCTTGTCCTTCCAAGGAAAGATGAAAAAGTTTGCCGATTAATCGACGGAAGACGGGCAAAAGGGTTAAAAAAAACAGGCCCAGAGCCACTAATAAAACTCGAAAAAAAAGTGGATGAGCTGTTGCCTCCCAAGAGCCTGTGGCCAAAAAGAGTTGATATTTAAAAACTAACAAAAGGGCCTGAAAAATAAAAACCACCAGCCAAGAAAAATTGGTCATTATCATAAAGGGAAGGGCCAAATAAATCCAGGTAAAATACCAAGGCTGAAAACGGTTAATTTGCCAGGCAAATCCGGTTAGGGCAAAAGCGGCAAATAGGGTAGCCCAAAAATAGCGCCGTCGGAAAAAAAGCAGAGGCCAAGCAAAGCCGCTAATAAATTTAACCGCAACCGAAAAAAGAAAAGCCACCAAGCCCAAGACTCTTTTTCTGCTTTGCCAAAAAAACAGAGCCGCAAAAAAAGAGCCAATCATTAAGAGATCGTTGTGGGCATTAACTAATAGTTCGATCAACAAAAAGGGATTAAAAAACCAATAAGCAAATACCCGGCGATCATTTTGAGTAATTTTCAATAGCAACCAGCCCGAAAGAAAAAAAACCAGACCATTAAAAAGTTTTAAGCCATAAAAATTAATAACAAAACGACCAAAAGAAACCAGCCCCGGCATTAAGGTATAAACTAGCCAAGTCGGTCCGTAAGGACAGGTCCGATGAGTCCAATGCATAAATCTTAACCAAGGATCAGAAGCAAAATGATCGGGAGAATACTGATAGGGATTTTGCTGATAGTGCCAAATAATTTTGGCATCAAACAAATAGCTGAACAGATCGTGAGACAAAAATGGGTAGGCCAAACAAGCAAGCAGAATCACTCCCCCGGCCAAAAGTAACAATTTTTTAAGTGGGGTTTTAAATAAAAATTTAGTAAATAACAGGTAAATCTGAACCGAAACCAAAATTAAAACCACCGCTAAATACAAACGCGAAGATAAGGGCCGATCAAAATAACCCAAATTCTTGGCCCAAGCTAAAAACTGATTAGCCGGACCCCAGGAGGTCAGAGTTAAATTAAGATCAACCCAAAAGTAAGAGAGAATAAAAAGAAAAAAATAAGCAGCGAGGGTTATTAGCGAGAAAATAAGAAACACAAAATATCTTTTTAATTACCGTTTTAAACTAAAAATAACAATTGCTATCTTATTTGAATGTTTGGTTGTTAGAACTTGAAAATTGGGGTTTATTTACTATATTTTCCTTGCCAGTCGTTTTTCTTAACGTTAACAATTTGCTCCAACATCTGGCGAGATTCCTTAACAAAACTCTTGTTCTTGCCGGTAGCAACATCTTCATCTTGCCAAGAAACTAACACTTCCTTAATTTTATAACCGGACTTTTGAGCCAAATAAAGCAATTCGACATCAAAGGCAGTTACTCGCCAACCCGAAGCCTCCTGCCAATTTTCTAAAACTGACAATTTGGGAAATAATTCTTGAGCAACCCTGGTTTTAAAAGCCTTAAAGCCGCACTGGGTATCTTTAATGTTGGGCAAAAGCAGTAGTCTTCTTAAAGAAAGAAAAACTAGGGCGGCTAATTGACGGTAAAGAGGCGCTCCCTTTCTTCTTACCCCCCGGGAACCAATGACCACCTCAAAGCCATTATCAAAATGAGGCAACAGCTTGGCAACCTCCTTAAGGGGGGTTGATTGGTCCATGTCGGTAAATAAAACCACCTCTCCTTTGGCCTTTTTAATACCCTGCCAAACAGCATATGGTTTACCGCCATGCTGATTCTCTAAAAGAATAAAGCCGGGGTGATCATCAACAAAGTCTTGAACTATTTTTTTACTGTTATCAGCCGAACCATCATCAGAAATAATCACTTCCCAGGAATATTTTTGCTTATCAAGATAGTCAACCACTTGATTCAAAACCCCCTGTCCCAGATTAGCCTCTTCGTTGTAGCAGGGAATCACTACAGAAAGAAAAACTCTTTTTGATTTTTTTTTACTGGCCGCCATAAACTGTTTTTATCAAAAAAAAAACTAAAAAGCAAACATTTACACTCCCGAGGTGTTGTGCCTAAAAACACCCCGGGGGTGTAAAAAATTAAATATCGTCTGCCGATTTTAACTGGTAAACCCAAACACCATAACCAACCTGTTCGCTCGAAACGGTTTTTAAGATCCCAAATTGGGCAATTTCCCAAAGAGCGTGGCCTTCCGGATCGCCGCAATCACCCCCCTCACAAACGGCAAACACGGAAGAGGGTTGCAATGAGTCGGTTTTAAAACCGTCAAGATATAAATAATAACGATAAGTGTAAGCATAAGGCGAGCCGCTTAAAGAGGTAACAAAAATTTCTTTGTCTTCGGATTTTTGACCAATATAGGCGGCAACGTCTTGGGCTCGATTAATTTGCTGGTTATCGTTTTGCTTAAAAAGCAGTTTCTGGTTGGATTTGGTAAAAGAAAATAAAATTAACAAAACCGCCAAAAGATTAATCAAGCCCAAAACTTTTACTCTTTGCCAAAAATAGTCGGCTCCGGCAATAATAATAAAAAATATCGGTAAAAGCAGACCAATGTAGTGAAGGTGAACTTGACCCTTAATAATTATCACTGCGGCAATTAAACTAAAAAGAAAAATAAACGAAGACCAGGCGACCAATCTTTTAACCCTGAAAAAAGCCCTTTTGACAAATAAGGTCAAAAAAGCTAAAAGACTAACTAAAAAATAAGCCAAACCCCAGCCAACCACCAGGGCTTCGTCAGTCAAGCGAGTCAGAAGATCCTCCAGCGCTTTGGCTGGAGACAACAGTCTGGCTTGGCTGGGACCAGCGCCAAAAACAAACTGCCAGCCAGCTCGAGTGTTGATTAGGTGATTTTTTATTTCGAAAAGAATAAAAGGCACCAGTGGTAAAACAATGCCAAAAAGCAAAAAACCGGCTGGTTTTAACAATTTATTCCAGTCTTTTTTTTTGTTTTTGGCTGCCCAAACCAAATAACCAATCAGGGCAACCAAAAACAATACTCCGGCCACATAGTGCAACTGAATCAAAACCCCCAGGGCAATTCCGGCCCAAAACAAATCCCAAGATCGGCTCTTTTCCCAAAAAAGAAGAAAAAACCACAAAAAAAGCAAGGTAAAAAGAGGAACCGGGTTGGGGTTCCAAATAAAACGAGTGTTGTTAACAACAACCGGAGACAGGGCGTAAAGAAAGGCGCCGATAAAAGCTGAACGAAGGTTTAAGTATTTGGCCAATAAGAAAAATAAGACAACGTTAGCCAGCCAGCCCAAAACAGCCATTAAAAGAATTGGGCCAACCGGACTAAAATTTGCCAACCACAAAAAGGGAGTAATCACCCAATAAAATAAGGGACCCAAATAAAGACTGCCAATTGAGGCCATCGGACCGATAAAAGGAATTTTGCCCTCCTTGATGATTTGGGCCGCCACTAAAACATCGCGGGCTTGATCGTCTAAAAAAATCGTCAACGCCTTAGGCCGATAACAACGTACGGCCAAACTAACAGTCAGCAATAAGAGAAAGAGAGGCAAAATCTTTTTAGAAACCAAAACTTGTTGTTTAAGAATTTTAATCATTGGCTCCAGGGTTAGTTCTTTTCGTTTTTTTTCTTAAGGAAAAAGCCAGCCAGAAAAATAACATCCAAGCGGCTAGACTAATTCGATTAGCTAATCGCCTGGTTGTTGTTTGACCAAAAAACAGCTCAACCCGAGATTGTCCTTCAGGCAAGGCTAAAACCATAAAACCATTTTGACTAGTATCAATTTCTGCCAGTTTGCCATCTATCTTAGCCTGCCAACCGGGAAAATAAAAGCGCTTAATGGTAACTTTCTGATCGGCCTCACCCAGAAAGGTAAAAATAATTTTATCAGCCTGATCAAGAATCATTCTGGTTTCTCCAGAAGCCAAAATCAGCGGCGGCCGGTAATAATCTTTGGGAATAACCTCAACGGTTTTGGGTAAATAATCGGTCAAAAACTCTCTTTGCTGATATTCCCATAGAGGCGAAGATAAATATTTATTATCATCAATGTCGACCATTTCCCGAGGCTGAAAATAGGAAAAACCCAAAACCAGTAAAACCAATCCCGAAAGAAAAAACAACCAAGTTTTTCCTTTTTTTATCCTGGTAAGCCCAAAACCGGCCAAAACCGAGGCAGAGAAACCAATAAAGATAAGCAAACGCCAAGGGAATTGCAAAAAAACCAAAAAGGGCAGTTTTTCCCAAAGAAAGCTGGAGCGCTGATGTGACAAAAAAGCAAAACCCAAAAAAGAGATCAGGAAAAAGAGAGCCAATCCCAATTTTCTCTCCCTAAAAACTCGTCCTCTTTTTAATATTAACTTTCCGACCAGCAAAAAAAGGGCTGTTAACGCGGCCAGAGAATGAAAATGACCAATCTGGAAAGACATTTCATCATTTAAGCCAAAATTCGAACCGCCGTAACCCCAAAACCGACTAATAAACAACTGCCCCAAAGAAGGAAAATGGTTGTAGTAAGCATAGTAATCGCTGGTCATATCGGCAATTTGAGTAAAGCCTTTCTCCCAAATTGCCGGAACAATAAAAAAAGCCGCCATACCAGCCGCCAGTAAAAACGGCCCCATCAAAATTAACCATTTTTTAAGTTTTAACCAGGACCATTCCCTATTAACAGTCAATAAAAAAAGCAGAAAAACCGCTAGCCAAACAACACCGATTAGCGCCACTCCATTATGGGCAATTAAAAGAAAAAACAAACCCAAGGCAAGAACCAGGCCCTGCTTCCTATTCGGAAGAGTAAAAAAACTTTCAGCCCAATAAAAAACTAAAGGCAGCAAGTTTAAACCCCAATACTCAGCTAAACTACCTCGAACGTAAAGATCAAGCGCCCGATAAGGTAAAAGAAGCCAAAAGAGAACCGCTATTGCCCCACTCCAAAAATTGGCAAAAAATTTTTTGGCCAATAAAAACATGCCCACCGCGCCAAGAAACCCAGCTAAGGCAAAACTTAACTTATTGGCTAAAGTAAACGAGGCTCCAAAAAAACGAAACAACAAACCAGCAAAATAAGATAGGGGGGGATAAAAATTAAAAAATGGATATCCATAACCCTTACCCAAACTCGGCAGCCAGCGAGGCGGAAACTGACCTTGTCTCAAAACCTTTTCCAGGTCATAAAGGCGAATAAAGTGAACACCATCGTGAGTCGGAAAATCGCCCGGAAGAAAAAAAAATCGGTGAGCAAAAATAAACGCCAAAAACAAAAACGATAACGCTAGCAACTCTTGCCAATGCTTCTTTATAGGGGTTATCATTATTACTAACAAGTATAGCAAAACTTTTTCCCCAGCCTTTTTTCCTGTATTATACTGATTTAATAATGATTAAAAAAATCAAAGTTTTTGGGAAAGGGGTTGGCCAGCTGGCTCTTCGCTTCCCTCTTTGGACCATGGTTATTTTTTTCTTCTTAAGCCTTTTTTTTCTTTATTTACCTTTTATTTTTCACCTGTCTTCTTTTTGGGGACTAGCCTATCAAGACCGGTTTAATTTTGCCACTATCTTGTTAAACTTTGACAGCCTAAACTACATTATTGCCGCCAAAACCTGGTATGTTCCCGAACAAATAACCGGCCTTTTTCCTGGCATTGCCGAGCCGGCCCACTATTTCCCGGCTCACTTCCCTCTTTATCCGGCTCTGATTTGGCTCCTAGCTCAACTGCCGCTAGTCAACTATCCCTATGCGGCCATTCTGGTTACCATAATATCTTCCCTTACCGCCATCGCTGCTTTTTATTACCTTGCCAAGTTGATCTTGGGCGAAAAAAAAGCCTTAATTTTATCGCTAGTTTTTTTAGTTTTTCCGGCTCGCTGGCTGATAATCAGAGCTGTTCCCAGCCCAGAGCCGTTATTTTTAACAACCATTTTGGCGGCGATCTATTTTTTCAAAAAAGAAGCTTATGGCAAAAGCGCCATTTTAACAATCATCGCCCAAACCATTAAAAGCCCCGGAGTCCTGCTGGCCGGAGCGCTGGGCTTGATTACCCTAATCAAAATTTATCAAAACAAAAATCAGTTTAAGGCTACTTTGAAAAAATATTGGCCAATGCTAATTACTCCGACGGGTCTATTATTAGTTTTTTTCTTTTATCTGTTAACCACGGGTGATTTTCTTATGTATTTCAAAACCGGCAACAATATTCATCTTTATTGGCCGCCGTTTCAGGTCTTTAACTATCTTGAAGAATGGGTCAGGACAATTTGGCTGGAAGACGTTGTTTTTATTTACCTTGCTGGTTTAATCTTGCTCTTTCGTCTCTGGGAGAAATATCGCTTTGACATTTTACTTCTTTTCCCAGCCATTTTTTACTTATCGGTTCTTTTTGTTTCTCACCGGGATATTAGCCGCTATTTACTACCGGCGATGCCCTTCTTATTGATTGGCGGCGAAAAATTCTTTACTAACAAAAAATTTCTTTTACCCCTGATACTGCTTTT
>JAQVIV010000011.1:0-1292 GCA_028695445.1 Candidatus Shapirobacteria bacterium | reverse complement strand
TTCCAAATTACCATGTTATACATTAACCAATTATAAGGCAAAATCAAAAAGACAATTATTAACGGCAAATAAAGTTGTCGATACTGGGGTCCAAAAATTTTAACCAATAAGTTCCCCGCCAATGGCTGAATTACCAGGGCTCCCGCTGAGGTTAAATTAAACTGCAAAAACTTTTTTAACAAATCAACCGGGTGGGTAAACTTTTTTTCGGCAAAGGTCCATAAATTATTCCAGGTAAAATTAGAGACGATGGCCAGTTCTGTTGATAATAGCCAGATTAACCACTCGGCCCAGCCAAAACGAGAAAAAACTGCCAAAGAAAGAGCGTTAACCAAATAACCGACAAAACCAACCACGCCAAACTTTAAAAAGCTTTGCGTTGTCGGATCATGCCAGCGAACCAAAAAACAACTGCGAAAGATATCTTTGGCGGTATTGGAAGAAATTTTTGACTCACCCCTATCTCTTAAACCAAAGCGAAGAGGAATCTCCTTGTATTTTGCTCCAAGCTTGAGCATATGATAATAAAGCTCTACCTTGTAACCAAACTGAAAAGAATAAAGCTTATCTAAATTAATTTTGTCAACGAAGCCGTTAACTCGAGAAGCCTTTAGACCAGTAGTCGGATCGGTAACAGCAAAAAAAAGTTTGCCGGGGAAAAACATAATCATCCTGGCAACAAAACCACCAATCTCAGAAAAGAAAAGCCTTTTAAACCCCCAGCCCTTGGGATTTGAGCCGCCCTTAATCTTGCGTGAACCAGCCACATAATCATAACCATTGTCAATTTCTTTTAGTAAAAGGGGGATATCTTTGGGTGGGTGCTGAAAATCAGCGTCAAACTCAATTAAAACATCGGCACCTAATTTTTCCATCGCATAACGAAAACCAACCAGATAGGCCCAACCGATCCCCGCCTTTTCCTTATTTAAATAAAGATGAAGATTGGGATAATCTTTTTGTTTTTTTTGAACAATTTTGTAAGTGCCGTCAGGAGAAGTATCGTCAACCACCAAAAGATGAACCTGCCAATCGGTAATTTTGGGGAAAGTTTTAGTAAACAGGTGGTCGATCATCTTCCCAATTACCTCGGCTTCATTATAGGTGGGAATGATAACAACAGCGGTTTTTGTCATAGCATTTGAAATATAACACAAAAAACCCAAAAACCAAACTCCTTGATGGATCCGGGATCCATCAAGGCAAAATTTTTTTAATGTTAAAATAAGGGCGATGATTATCCATATCTTAACCCTTTTTCCCGAAGTTTTTGAGCCGGTTTTTAATAGCAG
>JAQVIV010000026.1 GCA_028695445.1 Candidatus Shapirobacteria bacterium | reverse complement strand
CCCCAGGCCAAACTTGACATCGGCGGCGCCTCGTCAACAATTTCTAACACTTCCGGCGATATCACCATTAATTCCGCCTCTAACAATATTTCCTTTGCCGGAGATAATTTAATCAATATCAGCAATCTTTACCTTTCTGGTAACCTAGGAATCGGCACCACTGGGCCAACCCAAAAAACTCACATTCAAACAAGTTCTACTGGTGATGGCCTGCTAATAACCAAAAGCGGTGAAAGTTCCAGTTTGCGTGCCTTCATGTATGAAGCCCTTGGTCCTTCTTTAGAATTTAGAGATGCCAGCGATGCCACCATACACAGAATAAGAGGGTACACTGGTTACCCAACCTTTTTTGCCAATGGCGGTGGCAACGTCGGCATTGGTACCTCGGCTCCTTCCGGAACTTTTGAAGTTGCCGGTTTTATGCGCTCCACCGCAATTGGCACTATTCCCACAGCCGGCAAAGGAACGGAGGTTTTTTATCACACCAGCCAGGATTTGGGTTATGTTTTAGCCTATGACCGAAGCGCCAGCGCTTACAGACCATTAAGAATAGAGGGGTCAAGCGTCCAAATCAACAGCGGTTCGGGAGGCAGTGTTGGCATCGGTACGGCCAGCCCGCAAACCACCCTTCACGCCGCCGGTAATGTTATGGCTGATAATATTTTTTACTTTGGCTACAACACCGGAGGAGGATCAGCCCTGTGTTATTCGGCAAGCGGAACCTACTCTGGATATAATTTTGTTAGGCCATGTACTTCGCTGGCCGAACTAAAAGACAATGTTCAAGATCTTAACCTAGGCTTAGAAACTATTATGCAATTAACACCCCGTACTTTTAATTGGAAGGAGGATGGCAGTGCCGACCTTGGTTTTATTGCTGAAGAAATAGAGGCCGTTAATCCTCTGCTGGCCGTATACACCCGTGGAGAACTTATTGGTGTAAAATATCAAAACTTAACTGCTCTCTTGGCGAAAGGAATGCAAGAACAGCAAAAACAAATAGAGACCACTTCTCAAAAGGTCGCCCTGCTTGATAATGACCTATCAATCACCAGGTCAGGCGACTTAAGCGTTGAATTGCTTCAGGAAGACTACCAGGTTCGAAATATCAGCACCGGCCAAATAGTTAAAAGGGTTGGCGCCTTAGGAGAGGCAGTCTTTGGCAAAGCCAGAGTCGGCTTGATCGAAACAATCGACATTGTTGCCGATGCCGTTAATGCTCGCCAGATAAAATCGGACAGGCTTCTTTCCCCTATTATCGAAACCGAAGAGGTTCGTTTGACTAATCAGGATTCAAAAATAAAAACCGCCAATCAAAATTCCAAACTGTCAATAGTTAACTCTGCTAATCAGCCAACTGCTGAATTTAACACTGAAACCAAAACCACGACTCTTTTTGGCGACCTGACCGTAGCCGGCAATATCGGCGTTGGCCGAAGCATCAATGCCGGCCAATTATCCGCCCAAGGGGCAACCTTTGGTGATTTACTAGCTCAAAACGTTGGCATTGGCAAACTGGAGGCAGAAGAAATAAGCACCCAAAAATTAGATGTTGCCCAAGATGCCACTATTGCCGGCACCCTTTATGTTGATCGCATTATTGCCCGAGATGGGGGTTTTGGCGAACTATTAGCCAAAAATATCAGCATTGACAGTATCAAATCAATTATCAGAGAGGAAATTGCCCTAAGCCAGGAGGAGGCCACCGGCCCAGACAAACCCCTACAAGAACAAGAAGAGGAACTTAATATTGATCAACTTTTAGCCGAAGTGGAGTCTTGGCTTAACCTTAATACTGGTAGCGACCTGCCAATCGATGGCCAGACCAGCCTGGTTGAAAATCAAATCACCACTCTGGCCGACCACTCAGTCTATCAAGGCAGTCTGACAGTCCTGGGCCAAACCACCCTAAGCCATGTTTTTATCGGCGACCAGCTAACAGTGGGGAGTCTGGTTCTGGCCAATAATAGCCTAAACAATCCTAACGGCACTCTTTACCTACAAAAAGAGGGCCTAGGGGGACTAGATGTTTTAAATGGCAAGTTCATGATTGATAATGAGGGTAATATTTTCATCGCCCAGCACCTAACGGTGGGCGGCGACTTAGTGGCAGGCAATATCCGCCCCCACGAGGGGGAAAATTTGACTTTTGACTTGGCCAATAGCATTGGCCAAGGAAACGAAACCCCAGACCAAGCCCAGGATGATGAAGAACAATTAATCCAAAGCGAAGAGAAAGGATTTGGAAAGTTGTTAGTTAGGGGAATAAATCAGGAAACAGTCGTTCAAATTGACGCCTCTGGTTCAGCCAAATTTGCCGGCACTATTAGTACCGATAGTCTATCAATATCAAAACAAGAAGGAGATAATGAAAACCTCGTCATTGCCGCCTCAGAGAACTTAGAAAACATTAATATCTGGGCGCCGGGAATAACCACTAATGCTTCAGCCGGTGAGGCCGTTTTACCGGTTGGCCAAACCGACCTGATTGTTTACAATGATAGGTTAACAGAGGAATCAATGATTTATCTTACTCCCACCTCCGATACTAAAAACCAGGTCCTTTACATTAAAGCAAAGGTGGCAAAAACAACAACTGAAGCAGAAGACCAGAGCCAAACGGAGATTAGCTATTTTGTGGTGGGCATTAACCAACCCATCAACGAAGAGGTGAGGTTTAATTGGTGGATTATCGGCAATAACTAATCAATGAAAAAAAAGACATTAACCATCATTTTAATAACCAGTCTTGCCCTAACAATTGGACTGGTGTTAATTTTAAAAAAATCGGCCAATCAAATAACCCAAACACCCCGATTTACTAAGGCTCCCAGCAAAAGCTCATACCTTTTCCAATCGGCCGGACCAAACCATAAAGCTTTCTTGGGTGACCGCAAGCAAAGAAATCAACCCGAGATTAAATTCGAACAAGAAGAGGCCTGGATAACCTTCTCTTTGGAAAAAGAGGCAGAAACAATGGCCGAGAACGACCAAAAAATTCTCTATCGAAACGTTTGGCCCGGAATTGATATTACCTATCAACCAATAGAAAATGGCTTAAAAGAAGAAATCGTTGTTAGTAATCTTGCCGCCTTAAGTAGTCTTTTTAAAAACCAAGACGCTTCTTTTAACTTTACTGCCCAACTGAATCAAGCCTCCCTTGAAAGCTCTTCTCTTTCGGGCAACATCGTTTTTGTTGATCCGGAAAACGGAGATTACCGCTTTCACTTTGAAAAACCTTTTATGATTGATGCCAACGGCCAAAAAAGCGAAGATGTGATTCTCCGCTTAGTACCGCAAGAAAATGACAGTCAAGACTCGGAAAAAACAACAACCTATTCGGTTCAAATAATTCCATCATGGCAATGGCTGTCGGATCCCGACCGAACCTACCCCATCACCATCGACCCTACCATTATTTATAATCAGGGAGCGGCTTACTGGCCGGGCGACAAAAACCGCACCGCCAATGAAAAACTCTTAGCCTATCTTGGCTACCACGGCATAAAAAATCAAGAATTCCTGCTTGACGCCCACACCGTCGGTCTTTGGCACATGGATGGTAATTGGCAAGACAGTTCTGAAATAAACAATCATGGCACCGCCAACAACGGCGCCACTTTTACTAACAGCGCCAAAGTTGGCCCTCAAGCAGGCGATTTCACTGGCACAAGCGATTATGTTGTTACCACCAGCGATATAACCTTGGCTATGGAAAAAGAATTTACTCTGGAAGCCTGGGTCTGGCCAAGAACCCTATCAACCGACGCCACCTGGGGAAATTCAATCATCCAAAAAGATCTTAATAGTCGAGGCTATCAATTAACCTGGCACCAGGATGGCAAATTTGGCTGTCTTCTTGGTAATGGTTCGGGGGCCACAATCGATTTCGGGATACCATATAAAAGCGCTATGCGCTGGTACCATGCCGCCTGTGTCTATGACGGCACTAATATTAAAGTTTACGTTGATGGTGTCTTGGAGAATAGTACACCCCGAAGCTATGAAAGAAATGTTGAGGACTATGTCTGGTTTGGCGCCTGGTACGGCGGCAGAAATTTCGACGGTTATATTGATGAGGTCCGCATTTCTAATATTGCCCGAACCGCCGAGGAAATTAAATATAACGCCCGAAGAAGCCCCTACGGAACCTACACCTCTGGTGTAATTGACCTGGGAGAACATGCCGTCGGTTTTGATGGCCTCTCCTGGGATAAGCTGGCGGTTAAAACCGGAGACGGCGAAGAACCCTTTTCTACCAATGGGCTGGTAGCTCAATGGAATTTTAATGAAACCTCCGGCACTTCTCTGGCCGATTCCTCAGGAAACAACAAAACCGGCGCTTTGGTTAACTTCGCCAACACCAGCGGCCAAGATGTTAATCCTGGTTCAGGCTGGACCAGCAACAATAAACGCTGGGGAACAGGGGCATTAATGTTTGATGGCACCAATGATTATGTTAACATTGGCGGCACCGGCGCTTTTAACACACTGACTATCCCCTTTTCTGTTGACGGCTGGATTTATCTTCGTGATGGAAATCCAAACTGGGCGCCCATTTTTAGCTCAGACGACCAAGATACCGATACCGGCAACTATTATGGTTTTTACTTCCGGGTTGGGACTAGTAAACAATTAGATATAACCTTTGGCAATGGTGTTAGCGCTGGTGGTGATGGCAGGCGTTCTTATGGGGGAGGACCGGAAATTCTTCTTGGTCAATGGACTCATGTGGCCGCCACTGTTAATGGACCTGAAGAAATGAAGCTTTATGTCAACGGAATTGAAATTTCTGGAGTTTATTCTGGTTCAGCGACCACTATGGCCCACAACAATGCCTATACCGCCAGAATTGGCCGAATGACCAGATACGGACCATTTTATATGAACGGCGCCGTCGATTCTTTGAGGATTTACTCTCGTATTTTACCTGCCTCAGAAATTGTCTCTAACTATCAGGCTGGGATGATTGAATTTCAAACTCGGACCGGAGCAACTAGCTCGCCAAACGATGGTTCCTGGGAAGAATGGAAGCCGATAACCGGCGAATCGCAATTATTAAGCTTGGATTCTGACGCTGGCAATTGGTCATGGAACTCCACCGCCAACATGGCGCCATTATCTAAGGCAGATGTTGACGATATCAAAACAGAGGGTTCTGGCAGTATGGGGCTTATTTTCGGTTCCCGCTACTCAAGCGCTAATACTGTTGGCTTATGGAAAATGGAGGAAACCTCAGGAACAGGAGCCTACATTAAAGATTCTGGTAACTCGGGGGCCGATCTTACCCCTTCGGGGACAACAGTTGTTAATGGTTTTTTCGGAAAAACCAGAAGATTTAATGGCACCAGCGATTATCTTTCTTGCTCTGATGCTAACTGCGGCGGTACCGACAAACTCGACATTACCGGTAGCCTAACAATTGAGGCCTGGATTTACCCAGAATCGCCAACCGGCACCAGAAGAATTGTTTCCAAATGGTCGAGTTCGTCAAGCGGAACGTATTTCCTAACCTATTCGGAAAGCACTAACTACACTCCTAG
>JAQVIV010000010.1 GCA_028695445.1 Candidatus Shapirobacteria bacterium | reverse complement strand
TCATCGTCTCCTACAATACCAAAGAATTATTAGAGGCTTGTCTTGACTCAATAAAAGCCAGTCTTGACAACCAAAAGAATAAAAAAATCGAAAATCGAAAATCGAAAATCGAAAATCTTTCTTTATCGGATATTGAAGTCATTATTGTTGATAACAACTCTACTGATGGCACCCGAGAATACCTAAAACAATTAACAGTTGACAGTCAAAAATTAAAAGTAAAAACCATTTTAAATGATGATAATGCTGGGTTTGCCAAAGCAGTTAATCAAGGGATAAGAGTTGCCAGAGGAAAGTATGTTTTACTGCTAAATTCTGACATTCGGGTTTTGTCCGGATCAATCGAGAAATTGATAAAGTTGATGGACAGCAAGAAAGATGCCGGTTTGGTAGCGCCAAAATTATTTAATAAAGATGGTAGAACCTCACAAGCCTCTTGTTATAATCTACCCACCGTTGGTCGAGTGATCCAGGAGTTTTGGTTTAAAAAGACTGGTGCTTTTGAAAAATTTTTGCCCAGAGGCGGTCAGCCAATTTCGGTTGAGGCCGTTGTTGGGGCGGCAATGCTGATTCCTAAAGTCACCATTGATTTAATTGGCGATTTTGACGAAAAGTTTTTTATGTATTATGAGGACTTAGACTTTTGCCGAAAAATAAAAAAAGCCGGTTTAAAAGTTTACTATGTTCCTCAGGCCAAAATGATCCATCACCATGGCGCCAGTGGTCAAAAAGAACCCCACAAGGTTAATCATTATTTGGTAGAAAGTAGTCGAAAATATCATGGTCTGATTAAAGACCGGTTAATTAATTTTCTTATTAAAACCTCTTTTTACCGGAAATTAATTCCTTTATTTTTGGTAATCATTGGTCTTCTTGGTTACGCTGTTTTTCCTTTATTAAAGTTTGAATTTTTTGCTTCTCACGACGCCTTTTTTCACCTGATTAGACTGGCTGAATTTGATAAGGCCATTAGGGGTGGACAGATACCACCTCGTTGGGCACCGGGTTTGGCCGGGGGCTTAGGGGCGCCAGTTTTTAACTATTTTTATCCTCTAAGTTATTATTTGGCCGAAGCGCTTCATCTGGTTGGTTTTTCTTTGGCTTCCTCGGTTCGACTTCTTTTTATCTTAGGTCTTATTGGCGGTTTTTCCTTAACCTTTTTGTTTCTAAAAAGGCATTTTGCCTATTTTGCCAGTCTCCTGGGAGCGTTTTTTTATATTTTTGCCCCCTATACTTTTACCAATATTTACGTTCGTGGTAATTTACCCGAGTTTTTGGCTTTAATGATTTTGCCGGGAATTTTTTATTTTGGCGAGAAAATTATTTTCAAAAAACACCCCTCTTCGACAGCGATTTTTTTCTTTTCTTTGTTATTGGCCTCTTTTATCATGGCTCACAACATTGTTTCCTTGTGGGGAGTGTTTTGGTTTTCTCTTTATTTGTTAATATCAGCCGGCAAGAAAGCTATTAAGATAATCGGGCCCTTTTTGTTGGGGTTGGGCTTGTCGGCTTTTTTTTGGTTTCCGGCTCTTTTAGAAACTTCGTTAGTTCACCTGTCAAGCGAGACAGTTTTTAATTGGTGGGATCATTTTCCGACCCTTAGCCAGCTGGTTTATTCCTCTTGGGGTTATGGCGTTTCTTTGCCCGGGCCGGGGGATACGATGTCTTTTCAGATTGGTTTACCTCATCTTTTTTTATTTTTATCGGCTCTGGCTTTGGTAATAATTTGCTCTGTAAAAAGACGAATTAAGCTTTTTTTAACCAAACCAATTCCTCTTTGGTTGTTTATTGCCTCATCCTTGGGATTTGTTTTTTTAATGAATCACCGGTCGGCTTTTTTGTGGCAAATGGTACCCTTTTTATCTCGAGTTCAATTTCCTTGGCGATTTTTGGGCTTTCTTAACTTTGCTATTATTTTTCCAATAACTTTTCTTTTTAACGGGATTTTAACAACCAAAAAAAAGCTTTGGGTTAATTTAGTTGTTTTGGTTTTTTTGACTGCTTCTTTTGGTTGTTATTACTCCTTTCCCAAAGTTAGTCGGGTTCTTTCTGAAGAGAAAATTTTAACTTCTTCGGAGGCAACCGAAACCACTACCAATGCCAACGAAATTTTGCCCATTTGGGCGCCAACCGATTATTATCGTTATGATTTTGGCAAAGCCCTTTCCTGTCAAGATTTTTCCTGTCAGGCTTTGATCAACTTAGAAGAAGAAACCGAAATTGTTTTTGCTAAGTTTTATTTTCCTTCTTGGCAAAGCAATGTTGGTCAAACCTTTGCTCAAAAAGAAACGGGCTTAACCACAATCAGACTGCCCCAAGGCAAGCACGATATTAAAGTTTATTGGCAGGAAACCAAGATCCAACAAGTCGCCAACATCACCAGTCTATTTTCACTAATAGTAGTTGTTGGTTATGGTTTCTTGGTGAAAAAGAAATCTTAGTTTTTTTAAACTGAAAGCTTTTGGTAAAATAAAGCCAACCTTTGGTCGTTAGTTTTTACTTATTAATGAAATCTCTCTTTAAGTTTCCAATCTTTTATTTGCTTCTGATTCTTACTCTGGCTTCGTTTTTACGTTTTTTCCGTCTTGACAGGGTCCCCCCCTCTTTAAATTGGGATGAAACCGCTATCGCTTATAACGCTTATTCTATTCTTCAAACTGGTAAAGACGAGTGGGGAGAACCTTGGCCCCTATTAGGTTTTGAATCTTTTGGCGAATATAAATTACCCCTGTTTATTTATGCCACCATCCCCGGAGTTTGGTTGTTTGGCTTAACCGAGTTTGGGACTCGCTTTATGCCCGCCTTGTTTGGAGTAATCGGGGTCTTTTTAACCTATATTTTTACCAAAGAGTTGTTTAAAAATAAAGCTTTGGCTTTTTTATCTGCCTTCATTTTAGCAATTGACATTTGGCATTTACAAATTACCAGGGCCGCTTTTGAAGCGGGCCTAGCTCAATTATTCTTATTGCTGTCAATATTTTTTCTTTATAGGACTCAAAAGAAGCCTTATTTTTTGGTTTGGTCTTTTCTTTTTGCCTGCCTTTCAGTTTACACCTATAATTCTTCACGAATTTTTGTCCCGTTATTTTTTGCTGCTGTTTTTCTTTTTAACAGGGGGCTGTTTCTGAAAAATAAAAAAGCCTTAATTTTGGCGGTTTTGACTGCCGCTCTTTTTGCTTGGCCGCTTATTTTAAATTTTAAAACCCCCATTATTCAGGGTCGCTATGATTTAATTAGCATTCAGGGTGATCCTGGGTTTGTGTTGCGAATTAACGATGCTCGGGGGCACCTTTGGCAGGCAGGCTGGCCTGATCCCCTAGCAAGATTAATTCACAATAAGGCGACTCATTATTTTTTTGTCTTTGGGAAAAACTACTTGGCCCATTTTTCACCAAATTTTTTGTTTGTTGAAGGGGCAGAGCATACTCAGCAGAGCATTCCCGGCCTTGGTCAATTTATGATTATTTTTGCCCCCTTTCTTGCTTGGGGAGCTTTTCTTTTGAGCAAAAAATTAGTTCGGGAAAAATCTTTGCCGGCCTGGTTGTTATTTGCTCAAATTTTGGTTTCTCCGGTTGCCGCCGCGACGACCATGAATTCTATCCCCCATGCCCTAAGAACTTTTTGTGCTCTTCCGGCCTGGCAGATAATTATTGCTTATGGCTTATGGGATTGTTGGCAAAGAGTCGGGAAAACCAAGTTTAAAACAACCGCCTTGGGGCTTTTCTTTTTGCTATTAAGTCTTAATTTCGGCTACTACTTAAAACAATATTATTTTGTTTATCCTGCCAGTCGGGCCAAAGACTGGCAATATGGTCACAAGGAGGCGGTAGCTTTTGCTTGGAAAAACAAAAACGATTATGATAAGGTGTTTTTTACCCGTCATTATGGTGAGCCCTATATTTTCTTTTTGTTTCACTCCCGATATTCGCCCCAAGAATATCAAACAATAGAAAAGGTTAGAGCCAGGCGTTACGGCTGGGTTTGGGTTGACAAGTTTGACAAGTTTTATTTTCCCGATTTTTCTGATCCCGGCGATTCGGTTAGGGCAATTAGCCAAAGGGAAGAGGGGAGGCTTCTTTTTGTTGGCAAACCGGGTGATATTCCCGACGATTGGACAATCGAAACAATTTATTTTCCGGATGGGAATAAAGCCTTTGAAATCGGATTCAGCAAATAAGATATAGTATTAGTAACTTATGATTAACCTGTCGGTGGCCCTGGCAACTTACAATGAGGAAAAAAATCTTACCCATTGCCTTGAGGCGGTCAAGGGTTGGGTAAATGAAATTGTTGTTGTCGATGGTAGCTCTTCGGACAAAACCCGGGTAATTGCCAAAAAATATGGCGCCAGGGTTATTAAAACCATCAACAAACCCATTTTTCATATTAATAAGCAGATGGCCATTGGTGCTTGTCAGGGCGAATGGGTTTTACAACTCGATGCTGACGAAATTGTTGATCAAGACTTAAAAAAGGAAATTTTAGCGGTAGTTGATAAGGGAAGTGATCGTGATGCTTTTTCCATTAAGAGAAAAAACTTTTTTTTGGGCCGCTGGCTTTCTAAAGGCGGCCAATATCCGGATTCGGTGATTAGGTTTTTTAAAAAAGACAAGGCATATTTACCCTGCCGGTCGGTTCATGAACAAATGGCGGTTCCCTCCGGGAAAACCGGTCAGTTGTCTGGCCATCTGCTTCACTATCCCTATCCTGATTTTGCCGAATACCTGGAAAAATTTAACCGCTATACTGAATTAACAGCTAAAGAATATCAAAACGACCCAAAAATAAAGCCAAACATCTGGCACTACATTATAATAGAGTTAAGGGCGATGGTTGATTTTTTTTCTCGCTATTTAAGACATAAGGGTTTCCTGGACGGTTTTCCCGGTTTAGTTTTTGCTCTTTTTTCTGCCCTTCATTATCCGGTTGCTTTTATCAAATATTGGGAGAAAGAAAATGGTTCAAAAAAATAAAATTCTTATTGCTCTTGATGTTTCTCCCCTGAAGGATGCTAATCGTTTTCGGGGAGTGGGCTTTTATACTAAAAATTTAACCGAAAATTTAAAAAAAGTAGTTGAGGAGGATAAAAAATACTCCAAGTTTGAAATAAAATTAGTTGAAAATTGGGATTTGGAAATTGGAAAATTTGATATTGTTCACTACCCCTATTTTGATATTTTTTTTCCCACCTTACCCAAGAACAAAAGCTTGGCCGCTGTGGTAACCGTTCACGATCTTACCCCTTTAGTTTTCCCCAAGCACTATCCGCCCGGAATTAGGGGAAAAATAAATTGGGCCAAGCAGAAAAAAAGGTTACAGGGGATGGGAGCAATTATTACCGATTCGCAAAATTCTAAAGAAGATATAGTTCGCTTAGTGGGTTATTCTCCGGAAAAAGTTTTTGTTGTTTACCTTGGGGTGGGGAAGAGTTTTAAAAAGATCAACAACGAAAAGATTAAATTGAAGGTTAAAAATAAGTATTGTTTGCCAGAGCGGTTTGTTTTTTATGTTGGCGATGTTAATTGGAATAAAAACATCCCTGGTTTGGTTAAGGCTTGTCATAAGGCCAGTTTTCCCTTGGTGATTGCCGGTAAACAGGCCGTTAGTCAAAACTATGATCGGAATCATTCGGAAAACCAAGATTTGGTCTGGCTGCAAAAAGAGGCTAAGGCTGATGCCAACATCCACCTTTTGGGGTATGTTTCTGATGAAGATTTACCGGTGCTTTACAATCTGGCCAGCCTTTATTGTCAGCCGTCTTTTTATGAAGGTTTTGGTATGCCTCTGGTTGAGGCCATGGCCTGTGGAACACCGGTAGTTTCTGCCAATACCGGCTCTTTGCCGGAGATCGGCCAAAACGCAGTGCTTTATTTTGATCCCTATCAAAAAGGTTCTTTGACTCAAGCTCTTGAAGCGGTTTTGGAAGACTCTGATTTTGCCGATAAATTATCAAAGAGGGGCCTGGCTCAAGCCAAAAAATTTTCTTGGCAAAAATGCGCCAAAGACACACTCAGAGTGTACCGGCGTTTCTTAAAGTAACATTTATGATTAACAACAAGAAGCTTAAAATCTCTTTTTTAGTAATTATTGTTTTTTTGTTTTTCTTTTTACGCTTTTATTTAGTTGAACAAAGGACAATTTTTAATTGGGATCAGGCTCGTGATGCTCAGGTTATTAGTCAGATCCTTTCCGGAAAACTAACCCTAATTGGTCCTCGGGTTTTAGGACCAGATAAATTCTTCTTGGGTCCTTATTTTTATTACTTGTTAACCCCTTTTTATTTGCTTAGTCGGGGATCGCCAATAGCCATGGTTTGGTTTTTGGCTTGTTACAATTTAGTCTTTGTGGTCTTATTTTACCTAATTATTAAAAAGCTTTTTTCTGAAAAAACCGCTCTTTTTGCTCTCCTTCTTTGGGCAGTTAACCCCTCTTTTGTTGTCAATGATATTATTTCTTGGAACCCTGTTCTTGTGCCCTTAATTGTTGTTGTTATTTGGTATTTGAGCTGGCTGGCTCAAAGGAAAAAGAAGAACCATCTTGTTTGGTTGTTATTGGGCCTGATGCTGGGGCTTGGGATTAATTTTCATTTCCAAATAATTTTTTTAATTCCTTTTGTTGCTTTTTTCTTTTTCCTTGCCAAAAGTAGAATTAACTTGAAAAAGTTTTTTTTAGTTACCGGTGGTTTTTTAGCCTCTTTTTTACCGCTGTTTTTGTTTGATCTTCGTCACGGTTTTTTAAATAGCAAACTTTTTATCAAGTTTTTCACTTCGGCGGGCCAGGAGGGTGGGAATATAATCGCCTGGCTGCCGGTCTTAGGAAACTTTATTCATGGTTTTATGGGCTTTAATTTACCCTCTCTTTTGGCTTTAATTATTTTTCTTTTGTTGACACTGGCGTTATTTTTTCAAAGCCAAAAACAAAAAAGTAAAAATTTTGGCCGAAGCTTTTATTTCGCCGCTTTTGGTTTATTTTTAACTACCTTGATCGGCTTTGCCTTTTATGGCGCTAGACCCTCAGAATATTACTTTAATTTCTTGGCTCCTTTTATAATTGTTTTCTTGGCTGATTTTTTAGCTCCAAAAAGATTAGGGAAAATTACCCTATTAATAATTGCCCTGCTGTGGTTTGGTTTAAGCTTGAGTAAAATTAAACCAATTCCTTTTAGTTTGGTTGATAAAATGGCGGCCATGAACCGCTTAACAACAGAATTTGACCAAGATAGAATAAACGTTGCCTTTTCGGTGCCTCCATCAGAAGACACCGGCTACACTTATTTAATTAATCAGGCCGGTTATCAAGTTGACTCTTTGGCTGGGCCGCAATATACCGTTGTTGTTCCAGCCGATAAAGAGCCTGTTTCTGTTGTTGTTGGCAATATCGGTTTGATTTTCCCCGAAAAAGAGGATTGATTTTTCGATTTTTGGCATTTTCTTTTTAGTTGTGCTATTCTATCAACTAGCCGGTAAAAATGAAAAATGTTGGGCAAGCCTTGGGGCTAGACAAACTGCTAATTGATGAGATTATCCACTTCTCTATTGCCTTAATAATTGGCTCTGTTTTGGCAATTATTTTTTCTTCTCTCTGGCTGATATTCTTTTCTTTATTAGTGGGTTTTTTTATTGACGCTGATCATCTGGTTGACTATTTTGCCTGCTTTTGGCAAAATCGGCAAGAAGTTGATAAAAAAAGCTGGTTTAACCCCGTTTTTCACCTCAAGAATTTTTTTAATCCCTTTTCCTATGTTAAAAGAAGTAATCGGGTTATTGTTCCTTTTCACGGTTGGGAATTAGCTCCTCTATTTTGGCTGTTATTCCGTTGGCTGGGGGATAAAATTGGCCTTGCCGGTTTGGAGTGGACCAGCTTGGCTTATTTGGCTCATTTATCTTGGGATCAGTTGGTTTGTGCCGGTAATTGGCGCTCTTACTTTTTAATTCATCGCTTGCTTAATCGTTTCTCTTATCAAGCATATTGTTAGATCCCGGATCCAGCAGGCACAAAAAGGCGGAAAACTTGGTATTTTGCTAGATCCGGGATCCGACAAGGTATTTTTCCTCCTCATTTTTATATTTTTCTAGATTTTTTTGATCTTGGGCCCGATTCTTTAGGTATTTTTGGTATTCTTCTGGCGAAATTATCTCTAAAACCCTTTTAGGGTTTACTCTTATGGGTGTTTTTTTATTAAAATAGGCCGGCAAGGAACTGAAAAAATAGTTAAATATTGCCTGATAGTTTTTAACTAGGCCGTTGGTATAGGGGTGGAGGTGATGATAGGCGGTAAGATGAACAAGGTCTTCATCCGTCTTAATTAGTCGAGAGCAAAAGCTGGATTGATAAAGACTGCCACGACGGTTTTTTTCTCGATTATAAATGTGGCTAAAAGAAGAAAGAATCTGTTTCATAAAAAGGCTGATTCCGTTATCAATCAGTTGTTCCAGGGTAAAGTGAAAGTGATTATCAACGCCGCAAAAACTGATAATATTAACCAAGAAATCGCCTTTTTCAGATAACTTTTTTATTGTCAAAATTCTCTCAGAGGCAGAAAGCCGATTGTAAAGGCCGGAGAAATTTATTGGTGTATTTTGGTTTTGATAATAATTAACTATTTCGACAAATAAGTTTTTCTCTTGAAAAGATTGGAAAATTTTTAAATTGTCGATAGCGTGAAAGTAGATATGATAAAAATGTTTTGTTTCTAGGGGAACTTTTCTTGTTGGCACTGTTATTGTTGTCGGATCCTGGATCCATCAGAGATTCAGATTTATTTTTCCTATAGTTTTAATAAAAGCTGTTTTATTTCTTCATCTTGGGGATTGATTTGGAGGGCAATTTCAAAATATTGTTTGGCTTCTTGGAATTGGTTTAAATTAAAATAAATTAATCCCAGGTTTCGGTAAATATAGGGAAGCTCGGGATTAATTTCTAATAACCTTAAGGCTGACTTTTTAGCTTTTTCAAATTCTCCCATTTCAAAATAAATAGCCGCCATGTTTTGATGAGTTTGCCAAATATTAGGGTTAATTTCAATTGCCTGTTGATAATTTTCTAAGGCCTTTTGCCAATCACCCCTTTGCTGATAAACATTAGCCAGGTTGTGATAGGCGTCGCCATAGCCGGGGTTAAGGACGATAGCCATTTTAAATTCTTCAATGGCTTGGTCGAGGTCGCCGCGTCTGGCCCAAAGATCGCCCAAATTGTTGTGGTTTTGAGGGCTGTTGGGGGATGTTTTGGCCGCCGCCAACCACAAATTATCTTGATTTTTCCAATCAATATTGCGAACGATGGTTCTTATTCCCAAGCTAATAACCAACAAAGAAACGGTTAATATTCCCAATGGCTTTAGGCGATCTTTTTTGAATAGTTTGGCAAGCCCGACGCTAACTATAACCGCAAGACCAACAGTACCCAAATAAACATAGCGCTCGGCCACCACCCAGGAGACGCCAAACGGAGACAATACCGGCGCCAAAGATAATAAAAACCAGGTCGGCCAGAGAGACAGTCGACGGTTTTTTGAAAAAAATAGACAAATAGTAAAAATTAAAAACGCCAAAGTGACAATTACTAAAAAAGAAAATTCTGATTTTGAAAAAAGAGTTTCAGAATGATAAAGAGTCAATCCTTGAGGCCAAAAGAATAATTTAATATAAGAGGCAACAGCGATTGGTAATTTTAAAAGAAAACTTGGCGTTTGAGAAACGTCTTGGTAGTAGGAAGTTTCCAGGTCAGACAGTCGCTCTGGTACTTTAGCCAAATAAAAACCAATCCAGCCCAAACCAATCAACAGGGGAACAATTGTCTTTTGCCAGGATTTATTTTTGCCTAAATCCTGCCAATGAGTAAAAATTAGAGCCAGGAGCAAGAAGGGGAAAGCCATTGCTTTTTCAGAAGAGCCCAGGGCCAATAAAAAGACCAAAAGGGAAAACCAATAATATTTTTTATTTTTAATTGATAATAAATAAAAAATGATGGCCCAAATCAAAAGAGCGGCGTATTGACTGTAACTGCCGCCAGAAATCCAGGTTACCGATTCAACCAGAAGGGGGTGAACGGCAAAAATAAGAGCGGCGACTATTCCCGTTTTTTTATTAATCAATAAGGATACCAGAACCAATAATCCAGTCACGGCCAATAGGTGAGAGGTAATATTTATCATCCGAAAGGCAATGGGGCTGCGGCCGAAGGCAAGATTGGTTAAAAAATAAAGAAAGGGGCGAAAAACAACCGGAAAACTTTGAGCAATGTAGTTTAACTTATCTAGTTCTTGGTTTTGAGAAATAGCGGCAATATCATCAGAAAGAAACTCGTTGCCTAAACTATTAGCGTAAATGCCGATTACTAGAAAAAAGAGTAAAAGCAATAGACCCTGATTATTTTGGAAAAACTTTTTAAAGCAGAATTGATCTATTCTTGCCAGTAAAGACTGGCTGTTTTCTTTATTTTGAGAAGTTAAAAAAGATTCAAGTTTTTTGGGCCGCCAAATCTTGGCTAAATATTCCTCCAGGTCTTTTTCCTTGACTGCCAAATCCTGGGCAATTTCAGCCAAGGTTTTACTCTTTAATTTTTCTTTGAGATATTTCTTTTGTTTTTTATTAAGAGCCATTTTTCAAGATTCATTATCTAAAAAAATTTGTCAAATTTCAATTTAAAAATTAATTTAGGCTATAATCAGGTTAATCATGGTTAAAAATCCAGCCACAGCCAACAACCTGCTTTCTGTTATTGTTCCTGTTTTTTCCCAAGAGAAAACTATTCGCCAGGATTTGACTAAGATAAACGAGGCCCTGGCCGCTACTCGCTTTGATTACGAAATAATTGTCGTTATTGATGGTAAAAATAAAGATAATTCATTTGCTCAGGCTAAGAAATTAAAGCTTTCCAGGCTGAAAGTGGTGGGTTATTCTAAAAATCAAGGTAAGGGTTATGCGGTTCGTTATGGTATGGCCCGATCTTCCGGCGACAAGATTGCTTTTATTGATGCCGGCATGGATATTGACCCCAATGGTATTTCGATGATCTTGGAACATATGGAATGGTATCAGGCTGATATTATCGTTGGTTCTAAAAGACACTTAGCTTCAAGGGTTGATTACCCTTTAACTCGAAAAATAATGAGCCTGGTTTACCATCGCCTGGTTTGGCTGCTTTTTGGGTTTAGGGTTTCTGACACTCAGGCCGGTTTGAAAGTATTTCGCCGTCAGGTTTTAAAGAAGGTTTTACCCCGGATGTTGGTAAAAAAATTTGCTTTTGATGTTGAACTTTTGGCGATTGCTAAGTTTTTGGGTTTTAACAGGATTTATGAGGCACCAATTAAGTTGAACCGAAAACGGTTTGAGTTTTCTTCGACAGTGGCTTGGAACACAGCTTTTGAAATGGTTTGGAATACCCTGGCGGTTTTTTATCGGCTTAAAATTTTGCATTACTATGATAATAGGAATTGGCGAGCTTGGCCCAAAGATCAAAAATTAAAAATTAACTAGCCCAAAAATTCTGCTGGATCCTGGATCCAGCAGAGCAAACGATGTTTTTTTCAATAGTTATCCCTTGTCCTAAAATTACTATTGGCCTTGAGAAAGAGACTGTTCCGGCAATTCTAAAACAGGGTGATAATTTGGAAATAATTATTGTTCCGGATCAGAAAACCTCAAAAAAATTTTCTAAAACTAAAATTTTGCCTCTTGCCGGCTCACCGGCTCAAAAAAGAAACTATGGTTTAAAACAGGCCAGGGGAGAGATCGTCGTTTTTATTGATGATGATGCTTATCCTGGTCTTGGCTGGCTTGAAAACATTAAGAAAAATTTTAATAAAGACCCTAACATTGTTGGCGTTGGTGGTCCGGGATTAACCCCGCCCCACGATCCTTTTTTAGCTAAAACTTCCGGTTGGTTTTGGGCCTCGCCCTTGGGCTCAGGTGGGGCCGGTCAATATCGAAATTGGCCTCAAAAAAAAAGAAATGTTGATGATTACCCAACGTTTAATCTGGCCGTTAGAAAAGAAGCCTTAAATAAAATTGGTGGTTTTTCCTGCCAACTTTGGCCGGGAGAAGATACCAAACTTTGCCTAGATTTAGTTTATCAATTGGGTAAAAAAATTGTTTATGATCCTGCTTCGGTTGTTTTTCATCATCGACGAAAAGTTTTCCTTCCTCACCTAAAACAGTTGGGCCGCTATGGTTACCATCGGGGCTTATTTGCTAAGCTTTTCCCCCAAACTTCAAAGAAACCGGGATATTTCTTACCGGCTCTTTTTGCTCTTGGCCTATTATTGGGGCCGCTGACCTATTTTTTCTTTTTCTCTTTTGGCCTAATAACTTTGGCCAATTTTCTCAAAAATCTTCTTTTAATCGGTTTTGCCCTATACCTTTTTCTTTTGCTTCTTAATAGTCTTTGGGTTTTAGCAAAATCAAAAAATATTGCCATCGCCTTCCTTCTTCTAATAACCGTTCCCATTAGCCATATTTATTATGGCATAATGTTTATTGCTGGCTTATTTCGGTATTTGAAGGATTAATATTTCTTTTTTTATGAAAATTGCTGTTTGTTATCCACCAATTAAATCTAAAAAAGGCCGGCCCCTATTGTCTCAGAATCGCCAATTTCAGTGGTTTTCTTCCTCTTTGACTGCTTATTCCATTTACCCGGTGGTCATGGCGCAGGCGGCCACCCTGCTTTCTCAAAATGGCCATCAAATTGCCTGGCTGGATGGTATTGCCAAAAACTGGCCATTCGAAAAATTTTTACAAAAATTGAAAGAATTTGCCCCTGATCTGGTTATTATTGAAAGCAAGACTCCAGTAATCAAAAATCACTGGGAAATTATTAAAATTCTAAAATCAGAAATCGGTAATCTAAAATCGGTTCTTGTTGGTGATCATGTTTCGGCCCTACCTCAAGAATCACTAGAAAATTCTCCGGTAGACCACATTCTAACCGGCGGCGATTATGATTTTTCTCTGCTTAATTTGGTTAGTCATTTAGAAGGTGAACAAAAACTTGAAGGGGGCGTTTATTATCGCAAAAAGAAAAAAATTATTAATAGCGGGGCGTTGAAACTAAATCACAACCTCGACGATTTGCCCATGATTGATCGTGATCTTACCTGCTGGCAGGATTACGCTTATAAAAATAGCAACTTTTATCGGGTTCCAGGAGCCTACACTATGTTTGCCCGGGATTGCTGGTGGGGCAAATGCTCTTTTTGCTCTTGGGCTCATAATCTATATCCGCCAAAGACCTATCGAGTTGTTTCTCCCAAAAAAGCCCTGGAGGAGGTTAAACACCTGGTAGAGCAATATAGGGTAAAAGAAATTATGGACGATTCCGGTACTTTCCCTCAGGGGGCTTGGCTTAAAGAATTTGCCAAGCTAATGATTGATTCCGGATTAAATAAAAGGGTAAAAATTAACTGCAACCTAAGATTTAATAGCGACTTAGAAGAAGAAGACTATCAGTTAATGGCCAAGGCCGGCTTTCGCTTTTTACTTTTTGGCTTAGAATCGGCCAATCAAAAGACTTTAGACAAAATCAACAAGGGTTTAAAAATTGACCAGGTGGAAAAAACTCTCACCTTGGCCAGTCGGGCCGGCCTAATGCCTCATGTAACGGTGATGGTCGGCTACCCCTGGGAAGATGAGGCCGACATTAAACAGACTACCGCTTTTGTTAAGCGACTTTTTCAAAAAGGGCTTATTTTTACTATGCAGGCCACTTTGGTGATTCCTTATCCTGGTACGCCGTTGTTTCTCGAGGCTAAGAAAAAGGGCTGGTTAAAAACTCAAAAATGGGCCGATTATGATATGAGAAAAGCAATTTTGAAAACCAAAATGTCTGAAAAAAAACTTAAAAACCATATTCAGTCCCTTTATGCTTCTTTTGCTAGCCTACAGTTTATTTTACGCACCCTAAAATCAATTCGGGGGATTGATGATATTAAATATATTGCTTTCCAAGGGTTAAAGTTTATTGCCAAAAAGTTAGATTTTAAGAAAGGGGTTTAGGGTTTGGTTATTTAGGGTTTAGATTATGAAATTTAACTTTTCCAGACTAAAAATTTGGCAGAAAAGCCACGCATTAACCCTTGATCTTTATCAGGTCACCAAAACCTTTCCAAAACATGAGCTATTTGGTTTGACATCTCAAATTAGACGATCGGCCAGTTCTGTTCCGGCCAATATTGTCGAAGGCTATTCTAGAAAGGGTAATAGGGAGTTTGTCCAGTTTCTTTATCAGGCTCGGTCTTCCTTGGACGAAACAATTTATTTTTTGATATTGTCTTTTGATCTTGACTATATTAACAAAGAAAAATACGAGGAATTAATAGATAAGGCCAGTGTTTTAATGAAAATGCTAAATTCTTTTATCAGTAAAGTTAAAAAAAACTAAACCCTATATCTCTATATGTCTATACTGTCATGACTACACCATTAGTTTCAGTTATTGTTACCACCAAAAACGAAGAGGCCAATATTGCCAGTTGCCTAAAATCTATCAAGGCCCAAACTTATCCTCAAGATTGTTTAGAAATAATTGTTATTGATAACAAGTCGACAGACAAAACCAAAGAAATTGTCCAAAAATATACCAAGAGAATTTACAACCAAGGCCCGGAACGTTCCGCCCAAAGAAACTATGGGGCTCAAAAAGCTGGCGGGGAATGGTTGTTATTTTTAGATGCCGATATGATTTTGTCTCCCACCTTAATTAAAAAAAGCCTAAAAAAAGCTCGAAAAGAAAACTTAACCGCTTGTTATATTCCCGAAGCTGTTTTGGGGGTCTCTTTTTGGTCTCGGGTTCGTCGATTAGAAAGAAGTTTTTACGATACCACTCCAATTGATGCTGTTCGCCTAATAAAAACTGATCTTTTTAATAAAATTAATGGTTTTGATCTTTCTCTTACTGGTCCGGAGGATTGGGATCTGGATAAAAGAATAAGACAAGAAGGCAAAGTGGGTCCAAGCGGTACTTACGATTTTAATAAAATTCACCAACGGTTAAATAGGCTTAATTATAGCGATAGCCTTATCGATAACTTGTTTAAAATTACCCAAAAGCCAATACTTTATCATAATGAAGCAGAATTTAATTTAGGAAAATATCTAACTAAAAAATCCTATTATTCGACCAATTTTGATAAATATATAAAAAAGTGGGGTAAGGATGATCCCGACGTAAAAAAACAGTTGGGTCCTTTTTACCGCTATTGTTTAGTGTTTGTTGAAAGGGCGGGGTGGAAAAAAATTGTTCGCTTTCCCCACCTAATGGCGGGCGTTTTTATTTTAAAATTTTTAATTGGCTTTCATTATTTAAAACAAAGACTATCATGATCGTTCTTCAGGTAGCCCACATTACTAAAACCCCTGGTCCGGTTCAGTCTTTGGCTCGTTTCTTTTGCGAAAAAAAGGGGACAATCTGCTATCAAATTCTTCACCCTCTGGACGACAGTTTGGCGAACTCTCTTCTTAAAAAAGACGGCAAAAGCATTATCCAAAAAAAAAGACTCCTCCCGGGGGTGACAAAATATTTTTCCAGTTTTTTCTTAACCTTGAAATGGCTAAAAAAATTACCCGAAAGGGTTGATTTGGGTGTTGGGATGAATTGTTTTGATACTCTAGCCCTAATCGTTGCCCAAAAGCTTAAGTTAAAAAAAATTACCCGAATCGTTTTTTTTAATACCGATTTTTCCCGAATTCGTTTTCAAAACCCTCTTCTTAATCGCCTCTATATTGCCGTTGATAAATTCGCCGCCAAGGGAGCAGACTTTCTTTGCTGCAACACCAAAAGAACAATTCGGGCTCGAACCAAAGAGGGGATAAATAAAAATAAAATTATCTATGTTCCCAATGGGGTTTTTTTAAAAGACATTGGCTGGGTCAATAACGACAAGATCTTTTTACCCCAATTGGTTTATGTTGGTAGTTTAAATAAAGACCATGGTCTGCAAAATATTTTTCCCATCTTGGCAAAAACCAGCTTAAGATTGTTTATTATTGGCTCCGGTTCAGATGAGGGGTATTTTAAACGGCTAGTTCAAGAACAAAAATTAGTAAATCAGGTTTTTTTCTTAGGCTTTATGAAGCATAAGAAAACCCTAGAATATTTGAAAAATTTCTCCGGTTTTGGTTTGGCCCCCTATAGCCAAAAATACGATTGGGTTTATTATGCTGACCCGGTAAAAATAAAAGAATATTTGGCTTGCCTGGTGCCGCCGATTACCACCAACACCACGGAAATTAGTCAAATTATAAAAAATAATAATTTGGGGTTTGTTTATCAAAAAAGCCCCAAAAAAGTATTTCAGAAAATTGCTTCACTAAATAATAATGGCTACAAAAATATTATTAGCCATATTGTTAGTTATCAGATAAATATAGATTATAATCGAATTTATCAAAAGATTTTTCAATTAAAAAAGTGATTGAATCAACAATAGATTTTTTTTGTTGCCCCAAGTGTCAGGGGAAATTGATTATTAAACAAGCCAATTTGTTTTGTTTAAAATGTCGAGAAAAATACCCCATTATTAATTCCCATCTGATTTCTTTTTTTAAAGCTAATCTGGTTCAAGATAAAAAATCTTTAGCTAAATGGAATGATTTTTATCAAGAAAAAGGTTATTCAAAAAAAGATGAAAAAAAGTATTTTAATCTTCATCGCCAGCTGATACAAGACATTAATGATCTTGTCAGTTTGGATAAGGTAAACTTTTTGGAAATTGGTTGTGGGCCAATGTTTTTGGGTCAACATTTGGCTTCAAAGTGTCGCTTTGTCGTTGGGATTGATTTTTCTCTCGAGGCTCTGAAATTGGCTCAAAAAATGTTTCAAGAAAAAAAGATTAAAAATTATCTTTTAATTCAGGCTGATTTAGTAGCAATTCCCATCAAGAAAAACGTTTTTGGTTTTGTTTATGGCGGGGGGGTAATTGAACACTTTCGGGACACTGGAGTGGTTTTGGAGCAAATTTACCGTGTTCTTAAAAAGGGCGGTGTTGCCCTTAATACTGTGCCTGTCTTTAATTTGGGAGTAATTTATCGTCAATTTTGGGGCAATATTCCCAATTTGCCAATTTTGCGGCCCCTGACCGAGTTTGTTCATTTTCGCCTTTTGCCCGGACACCATTTACGCTTTGGTTATGAGTTGTCTTTTTTACCCAAACAGCTAATCGGCCTTCATCGGCAAGCCGGATTTAAAAAAGCAACGGTTAGTAAATTTGAGATTAAAAATAGCTTCGAGTATTTACCTAAATGGCTTAGATTGCTCGCCGTTAAAATAAGCAAACATCGGTTGTTCTGGCCAATGATTCAGATTGTTGCCCACAAATAAAGATGATTAATAAAAAAATTGCCCTTTTTCTTAATGATTACACTGAAAAAAAAAGCGGCGGTGTCGTAGCGGTTTTGGCAATTATCAAAAATTTTACTCAAAAAAACGTTGTTATCATTACCTCAGAAATGGGCCAACAATTTTGCCGGCAGGAAAAAATGAAAACCAGCTATTTGATTACCACCAGGGAAAGAAAGATTAATAATGTTTTTTTTCTCTATCTTAAACGGCTAATCAAAGGCCTATTTATTCTTCCTAAAATCAAAAATCAGGACATTTTTTTGGCCTCTTCAGATTTTTTTCCCAATACTATTCCAATTTGGATTATTAAGCGGCTTATCCCTGAAAAAATTTGGGTTCAGCATGTTTTTCACTTAATTCCTCAAGACAGGAAAATTTCTTATTGGCTGCAAGCGTTAAGTTTAAAATTAATCAAAAGCCGGGCCGATTTGGTCGTGGTTGATAACAGTCTTCTTAAAAAGGCTTTGGTCAAAAAGGGTTTTGAGATTAAAAAAATAGTTGTTAATTATTTGGGCGTTGATCGCCGGTATTTAAAAAAAATGGCCATCAAAAAAATTAAATACCAGGGAGTTTTCTTGGGCCGTCTTCATCCCTCAAAGGGAATTTTTGATTTAGTGACTATTTGGCGATATGTAACTGACCAAAAGCCCCGGGCAAAGTTGGTTATTATCGGTCACGGTCGCAAAGAAATGACCCAAAGACTAAAAAAAGAAATTAACCAAAAAAAGCTGGCTAAAAATATTATTTTGACCGGATATCTTGAGGATGATCAGGTTTTAGAAACAGTTAGACGTTCCGCCGTTTTTGTTTTTCCCAGCCATGAAGAAGGGTTTGGTCTGGCCCTCCTTGAAGCCCAGGCCTGTCAAAAACCAGTCGTGGCTTGGAATTTGCCGATATTTAAAGAAATCTTTGAAAGAGGTATGATTAGGGTGCCATTTTTAAAGAATCATCTTTTCGCCGCCCAAGTTGTGAGTTTGCTCGATGATAGAAAATATTATTGTGAAATTGCCCGACAGGCCAAAAACAATGCCCGAAAATATTCCTGGCAAAAAACCGCCCAAAGAGAATGGCGGGCAATTGAGAAATTATTAATTGATTAAATTTTCAATGAAACAAAAAGTTCAATTTAATGAACAAAGATATTGCCTTGCTTTTTTGGGTTCAGGCGATCAAGAAAGGGTCAAAATTATCCTTAATCTTATTGGTAGTAATAAGAAAGTTCTTGATGTTGGTTGCGGCCGGGGAGAAATAGGCTATTTATTAAAACAAAAAAACAATCAGGTTTTTGGGGTTGACATTTCACCTGGGGCAGTAAGGGCGGCTTGTCGGGCAGGCGTTGCGGCCAAAACAATCGATCTGGAAGAGGCAAAAATTCCTTTTCGGCAAAAGTTTGATGTTGTTTTGGCCGGAGAGGTCATTGAGCACATTTTTGATACGGAATCTTTTCTTAAAAAACTATCGGGAGCACTAAAAGACGGAGGAGATCTGATTATTACTACTCCCAACTTGGCCTCATTGGGGCGGCGATTATTGCTCTTGGTCGGCCAAAATCCCCTGGTTGAAACAGACATTAACCCCGACCTTAACCGGGCTGGCCATATTCGCTATTTTGTTAAAAAAACCCTTTTTACCATTTTGGCAAAGAATGGTTTTAGAATTGTCAATTTTTATTCTGATATTGTTAATTTTTGCCCGTCGGGTAAAGTAAACAGCCGTTTTTTAGCCAAGATTTTTCCTTCTTTGGGAAAAACATTAATAGTTTGGGCAACCAAGACCTAATCTTAGTCAACCTCTAGAATTTTCCAGAAAATAAAATGAAAAGGGCCAATTTGATTTATTTTGGCAGTTTTTTAATTTTACTCCTGGTCTCCCTTTGGCCAATATTAAAACAATTCGGCGCTATCACTCCCCACTGGGACTGGAACATTCCCTATTATCAAGAACAATTTCTTAATCAATTCAAAACCCAGTTGAATCTTTGGGAAGAAAAAAGTAACGGTGGCTATTTTTATCAATTTCGGGGCGAACTACCCTACTGGTTAATTATTTTGCCTTTCTCGTTTTTGCCAGGAGGAATGTCCGGAAAAATTTTCCCCCTGATTTTAATCGTTATTGCTTATTGGTCAATGTTTTTGATGGTCCAAAAATTATTCAAGTTAAAACCCTTTTGGTCTTTCCTGGCCGCCAGTTTTTATGCCCTGTCACCTTTTGTTTACTCTCGGTTTGTCGCCGGACACCTGACCATGATCCTCGTTTACGCCCTAATCCCCCTAATCCCCCTTGGCCTTATGCGATTTAGTCGTAAAAACGGCCTTTATCTTATTCTTCTTTTTCCATTTTTCTTTGCCCATCTTAATATGGCCGTTTTATCGTTAATTATTTTTTTGGTTTTTCTTTTTTCTTCGATAATGGAAGATAAAAGGCGCCTGATTAAAATGATTCCTTTTGGTCTTGGCCTAGTTCTTATAACCTGTTATCTTTGGTTGCCGAGCATGAAAAACCTTTTTAGCAATCAGCCATTTTTCTTTAAGGAAGCGGCTCTTATTAGCAATCTTGATCAACAAAAGGAGAATATCAGGCAAGGCAGTGTTAGCATTTTTAAGTTGGCCAAATTGGGCTTGCCTCAAAATCTTTATACCGAATTTGTTTATCCTTGGCCTTGGCCAAAAATAGGGGCGGGAATGGCTGTTTTATTTTTTTTAACTGCCTTGGCTGGGCTGGTGGCCGGTCGCCAAGAAAGGGCTGTCCGACCCTTTTCTTTTTTGTTTCTTTTGGGTTTGTTTGCCTCTAATGGTACCACCAACCCCATCGGTAGATTATTTTTTAATTTATTGTCAGTAATTAATCCCGTTTTATCAGCTGGCTTTGACAATCCGCCCCGGTTTTTACCTGTTCATTTTTTGGGCCTTATTTCCGTTGTTTTTTTCTTTTTAAACAAGCTGGAAACACAAACCAATTCTATTTTGACGGCCCGTTTTCTAAAAATCTCTTTCCTGGTTGGGCTGTTTTTTTTACTTTCTCCCTGGTGGTCGGGCGGTTTGGGCCGTCCGGTTTATCCGGAAAGCTATCTACCCCTTTCTCTTTCTTCTCAATTGGCTCCGGCCCAGAACAGGCAAATTTTTGATTTTCTAAAACAAAACGCTCAAGACTACCGGGTCGCCTATTTTCCTTCTATTAATATTTCTCCACCAACCAAGAATGAAACCCTGTTGCGCTGTCAGGGGCAATTTCCTCCCCAGCCTTATTTTTTTGCCTCTCTTCACCCCGACTTAACCAAAAGAACCATTCTCCAGTTTTTTTCGCCGTTTGGTTCTCAAAAACTGGCCTCACTTTTGGCGATGGGTTCGGTTAAATTTTTGGTTTGGGAGGAAATTAATCCCCTTCGCCTTTACCAAGATCTTAATTTTCTTGGGACAGACACCAACTATCAATCAATCCTTAAAGAAAATCTCAATCAGCTAACCGAGGTTGATTCTTTTGAAAAGGCCGCTATTTATCAAGTTGCCAATCCCTACTCCATGGTTTATATTCCTCAAAAAGTTATTATTGCCGACCAGCCCGATAACAGTCTGGTGGCCCTATTAGAAAATGGCTTTATTGACGATATGACCCTAATCCTTGACCAGGAAGCAAAAGAAGAAAGAGCTGATTTTTTGGCGCTTTATGGTGATTTTCCTTCACCTTGGGAAAATACTGCCCAATTTTCTCTTAATGTAGGAGAAGCAGGGGAATATCAGCTCTTTTTCAAAAAAACCGAGTCCTCTTGGCAAAAGCTTCCCGGTCAAAACCTAGAAACAGGCAAAGAACAAGTTGAGGCATTTTTTGACAAATCCGCTAATTTAGTTGGCCTTTGGCAAAAATATGATTCCAATACTCACTGCGCCGCTATCGCCGCCAAGGGCGAATACCAAGCTTATCGTCTTTTGGGCAATTACCATTTTTCGGGAGAAAGGGCCCACTTGGTAATTGCCAAAGGGGAACCGGGCGACAACCTTTCTCAAGAAAAAATTATTTTTGCTGAGGACTTAGTTTCCTCCGATCGGGGAACTGCCATGGACTTTGGCTTTAGTTTAAATGAACAAAATGGCCCTTTTAGAATTTGCCTTGTTAATTATGATAATAACGATCAGCTAAAAATTAATTCACTTGGCGTTTTTTTCTTTTATCAACCCGAACTATTAGCCATCAAAACAAACACCGCTTTAACCAAAAACCGACCCCAACTCACCTTCGAAAAAATCAACACCAGCCAATATTTGGTTAATATTGAAGACGCCAAAGAACCGTTTTTTTTGGTTCTTAACCAATCCTTTCATTCTGGTTGGCAGGTTAATCAAAACGGTAAATCCTTATCGGCCAAACATTATCGAGCCAACACCTTTGCCAATACCTGGTTAATTGAAGAGACCGGCAGTTATCAATTAACAATTGAGTTCTTACCTCAAAAAACCTATCGGGTTGGTCTTTTTATCAGCGCCGCCGCCCTTTTGCTAATCTTCCTTCTCTCGATCCGGGATCGTGGAAAAGCCGCATCTTTGAAGCGCTTCGGTTAAAAGATAAATTTGCCAATAATCTCTTTGGCCTTCCGGTTTTTTCTTTTCCATCTCCAAGTCTATTTGGGCAAAATATACATCCTTTTGACTCCCATTCTGCCAAAAGTCTACTAGGGCCCGAATACAATTTTCATCACAGGGCCGGGGTTGATAAAAAGGAGAAAGGGGGCTGTTGATTTCTTTACTCATTGACAATATTATAACCAAAGAAAGATCTTTATAAGATAATATCTTATAGTTTTGTAAATCGGGCGTGATTGTTATATAATAGGCCCCAGATTAGGGCAATCGCGCTCTAACTTTTTTGTTCTTTGTCAGGAAGGAAAGGGAGAAAAATGTTCGAGAATGAGGATCTTGTTCAGGAAGCGTTGAGGTTGTGGTATAAGCTGGAGATAGGGGATCATCATCGGATGGTCATCGCCACCAACTTTCACAACGAAAGGGTAATGGCTCTTTTGGCCCTGACCGCCTCAGCAATGGGTTACGGCGTTGTCGTCCATCAGTCGGCCGACAAAAAGCACCAGATGACCTATTTTCCCATTTGGAGACGGTTTTCTTGGCGTTTCAGGAAGCCAGCCATATCCCAAATTATGAACCAAGTTGTTTCCGGCAAGACTCCCAGGAGCCTGCCAAAGAACGCGCTGGAAGAGGCGGCGAAACTAATCGCCAAAAGCGATGAAATTGTTTTTACTGCTTTTGTCTAGCACCATCCTGGGGAAGGTTTACCTAAAAAAACAACGACGTTTTTTTGGCTATAAGCCTTCCCCTTTTTCCTTTTAAGAAATTAATGGTCTTTAATTTTAAAACCCTATGGGTTGGAAAGAATATTACCAAACTTTTCCGGAGTCTTTTTGCGCCCGCTTTGGCTATGGTTTATTTAAAAGGGTGCTGGAAAAATCATCCGCCTCTCCTTTGTCACGAAAACCCTCTTTAAGACTAGTTTTGGGCGGCTTTTCCCCCAACAGTTCAACCGCCGCCGCTTTCGTTAATTATTGCGCCGAGTTTCGGCCAAACCAGGAAGATGAAATTTATTTACTCGATCTTAATCGCCACCCCCTTAAGACTGCTTATTTGCCCTCTAGTCCTCCTCAAAAAAAACTTTATCGCGTTCAGGCCGATTTAACCAAAATGCCCTTTTCCGATCAAAGCCTTGATTTAATTTTTCTTGATAGCACCAGCTCTTTTATGAATGATAACCAGCTTTCCCAATTTAACCAAGAAGCGTCTCGAACCCTAACCGAAACCGGGGTAGTTATTAGCTTTTTCCCTGAACCGTTCTTGGCTTTTTTGCCAAGCCTGGATCAAATCCGCTCCCGAGCCGTTAATCGAACTCAGGTTTACTGTCGAACCGCCAAGGATCACCTAGACAAGCTTGCAAATTTAAAATTAGTTTGGCATCTTCAAGACGGGGCTTATAATGCTCTGTTTTTGGGCAGACAAAACAGCCCCTATCCCACATTTTCCGGATCACCCTATTCTTTAGAAGCAGTTAACACTAATCCCTAGAAAACCCATAGAAAGGATAAGAAGGTTATAATTCAAGGTTTTGATAGGCTAAAACTTTAGCCCTATCCTCATCTGTTCTTCTGGCCGAAGAAAAAGTATCTAAACCCAAGTCAATTAAGATTATCCGACCAAAAGCCCGGCCAATTTTAGTTGTTGAGACAATTTCCTCGTTTACTAATTGTCTTGCCAGCTCATTATGGAAGTAGGCCCGGTTTTTATCAGCCCTTAACAAATCGTCTCTGTCTCCATGATTATATTGATCAATTAAAAATTTGGCTGATTCAACATAATTATTGACCGCCTCTCTTACTGGTTTGGGATATTCTTCAGAAGAATAAGAGAATTGATAGTCCCCTTCCTGGACAAAGACAATTAGAGATTGGCTGGCCTGATATCCCCCCTCAAAAGCATATTGCTTTTCTGCTTCGGTTACGTCAGGAGCCGGCCTTTTTCCCGCAAAAAACTTTTCATAGGCTTGTTGATATTGGGGCGACCCCTTCCACAAAGAAATTAGCCTTCTGGGGTCAGAAACTGTTTCTCGAGACTGTTCTTGGGCTTCTTGGGCAGAAGGCTCTGAAGGAGCGGCTTTTTCTTTCATAACAAACCAAACTATACCACATTTTTTTAAAAATTTCTAACATCCTATAGCTTAAATAAAAATGTCGTTAAGCTAAGGTTTTTAGGTTTTTAGTTAACTTGGAAACACTGTGCCTTAATCGCCAATTTTGAACCTCAATTTTGGCAATGTCGGCCACCAGGGTTTGGTATTGGCTTTTTTTATTAGGATAAATCGGAAAAGAATTCTCCAAGGCATAAAAACCCAAAACTTTTTTTAGTTTTTCCTGATCAAGTTTGCCAAAATCGGGCATAACCACCAAATCAAAAGGGCGATCCATTTCCAAATATTTGCCAAAGACTTTAACGTAGTCGTCTTGAGAAAATTTGTGGTTTTCGTTGGCCACCGACATAATGTTGGTAAAAAGGATTTTTTTAGCCCGACTTTTTTTATAAGCCTCAATTATTCCTTGGGGCAAGAAGTTAACCAAGACCGAGCCATACATACTCCCCGGGCAAATAATAATTGTCTTAGCCCCGGCAATGGCTTTAATTGCTTCAGGATTAGCTTCAACCTCAGGTTCTAACCAAACTTTTTCCACCCGATCAGTAGACATGCGCAAATCATCCAAAAAATGTTCGCCCTGATATTCTTTGCCGGAAACAGTTTTAAAACAAATATTGGCCGGGGTTAGAGAAACCGGAATCACCCGGCCGGCCAATTTTGTTCCGGTAAGGCGAACAAACAATTCATCAACTAAAGACAAACCGCCGGCCTTTTCCGCCATAAAATAAAAGAAGGTGTTGCCAAAGTTTTGCCCCCGGCCATTGCGGTAAGTTAACATTTCCTGCCAGAGCTGTTTTTGCCGGCCATTATCCCATAAAGAAATTAACGAGCGCCAATAGTCGGAAAAGGCCAAAATCCGACCTCGTTCATCGGTTCGTAGCCGCCCGGTATCACCGCCGGAGTCAAAGGTGGTAACAATAGAGGCGATGTTAGTAAATTCGGCCCGAACCAAGGCTTGGTTAATAATCGGCATCCCCGTGCCGCCGCCAATAGTGCAAACACCATCCTTTGAAACCATTATTAATTAGGATAACATAATTACAAGAGGACTAAATAATATATCCTATAATTGAAAATTTAAAAAATTTTTGGTAAAATGTGGCCATCTTTTTAGGATTGGCCTAAAAATGGTACTTTGAGAAAGGGGATCTAGGGTGAACACGATTAGAACTGGTCCGGAAACAAGAGAACTTCTTCAAGTTCAATACATGGAAAGGTGGGAAAGAGAAGCAAAAAATCTTTTATCTTTGCTAGCTGTTGCTTTAGAGCCTGTCAGTGAGTGGATAGAAATTGAAATGAGGCTCAATCAGGGCATTGCTTTGGCCAATTTTCTTGGCATTCACTACGCTTACGAAACCAGGCTCTACAACAACGGGGGCAATCAGAAATTTGAGGGATTCGAATGGTATTTGGGCGATGAGGGCGAACGCCTGTCTCGCATGGACAACGATTTTGATAGAATTGTGTATCTTTTCCAGCGAGCCCATGCCATGCTTTTTGATCATGCTGATCCTGATGATTACTGCAAGTTGCTGATTAGCGTTCCGCTCTAACCAACAAGAGGGGAAAAAGTTTTTTGGGTGCCGACAATGGCATACAAGCGCCATTTTTTTGGCACCCAAACTATCTTTTTCCTCTCTCCCGTTCCCTTTTTTTAAAACTCTAGCATTTCCCCCTTTTACTCTCTATAATAATTTTCAAAATGAACCTTAAAAAAACCATCATTTTCCCCCTCGTTGTTATCGCCCAAACCATTATTTTTTATCTTTTAGTCATCATTCCGGCCGAATATTTTTTAACTGAAAAATATTTAATTTTAAAATACATTTATCCCCAGCAAAAAACCCGAGTTTTTTTGACAATTTTTTTGATCATTTTTTTACTTAATTATTTTTTCTTTAAAATAAAAAAAATGGGGGAGAAGTTTTGGCCGGTTCTGGCCGCCGCTCTAACTGTTGCCTTGTTTGTCAACCGGGCCTATACCGGCTTTTACCATCGTCTTCAAGAAAACCCCAAAATTTATTCTCTTTCTTCTGATTGGTCTATTGTGGGGATGGAAGTAGAAATTGACGGTAAAAACTTTGGCTCGACCTGGCAGGCAGGCAAGGTGGCCGTTGATAACTTTGAATTTCAAATAAAAGACTGGACTGAGGAAAAAATCGTTGTTGCCCAACCCCACCCGCCCCAATTTTTCTCCGGAGAACTTTGCGTGGAAAAAGGCAATGGCCGGGTTTCTAACTGCTTGCCTTTTACCATTAAAAGCCCGGGGGAATTACACCAGGAATAATATTTTTTAAAAAACAATCCTGCCGGTGTCAAAATACCAAAGCCGACCCCTTTCCTCTTTTGGTAATTTTTCAAGTAATTTGCCCATTTCCCACCGGTCAAAAACACTGCTGCCAATTAACACCGCCTCCTGATCAGAATTAGCCAAAACCCTGCTAACCTGAGGAAATAGCCCCTCTTTGGCCAGCTTTCCCAAGCCAAAACTAAAATCAACTTCGGTTTCCGGAGCCACTTGGGAAAAAAACCGACTCAATCTTAATAGCGACCGATCGTTAATCACCGGCAAGTGGCTAATACTTTTCTGGTCAAAAACCTTCGGCAAGAAACTATCGGCAACCGGAAGCCTTAGGCTCCACAAGGTTAGGCCCCTTGAGGCTTGAGCAATTTTTCCCAAAGCTAAAAGTGAAGAAAAATTGGCCCCGTTTTTTTTGGAAAAAGACAACACCACCCCATCTAAATCGCAAAAGGTATGAATCGGCCGACCGCAAGTAAAGGGGGGCAAACCCAAAACCTCTCTTAAATTTTCAATCGGGCAAATATTTTCACCTCTTCCTGCCCTGGTTCGCAGACTACCCAAATGTCGATCCACTAAAAGCTCCTTAATCACCCTATAATTATATCAAATGTTTTTATTTGTATTTGGGCTAGCGGACTTCCAGTCCGCGCCAAATCTTTTTCCTCATCCTGAACCCCTCTCTTCGTCATCCTGATGTAAATCAGGATCTTGTTCCAATTACTCTTCGCTTATCACAAATTACCGATTACTGACTACTTGTTACCAGCCACTTTTAATTGCGCTATAATGATAACCAATGAAAAAAAGAATTGTTCTTTTCGTCGATGGCACCAACCTTTACGCTGGGCAATATCAACTTTTTGGCCCCAAAAAATACCTTGATTTCAAGGGTTTAATAAAATTGTTAGAAAAAAATCTTAAAA
>JAQVIV010000009.1 GCA_028695445.1 Candidatus Shapirobacteria bacterium | reverse complement strand
GGAACCGTTGGTCTTAAAGTTTCCACCGGTGCAACTTATCCTTCCGAGGTCTATTTTGACGATATTAGAATAACCAAAATAAACACCCCAGTTGTGTTGGTTCCTGGCCATGGTGCCTCTTTTAATTTCAAAGAAATGTTTTTAAACCAGTCCGACCCGGACGGTTGGCATATGACTCCTGGAGTAAATGTTTACGACAACATCATTGCCTCTTTGGAGGCTAATGGTTATGAGAAGAACAAGGATTTGTTTGTCTTTAACTACAACTGGCTTAATTCAATATCCGATACTGCCGGTAAGCTTTACAATTTTATCGAGGGCATTACTAGCTTTTCTTCTGTTTCCACTGTTAAAGTTGTTGGTCACTCTATGGGGGGTTTGGTTGCTCGAGCTTGTTTCCGAGAAAAAGACAACGAATGTTTTATTGATCAGCTTATTACTGTTGGTTCACCTCATCGTGGAGTTTTGGATGCCTATGGGGCCTGGGAGGGTGGAGAAATCTGGCGCGATGGTTTAACTAAATTGGCCTTCGAATTATTTTTGAACACTCAAAAACAGCCCCTAGAAACCGATAAGGAGGCCCTGAGAAGGTTGTCACCGGCTCTGGCGGAAATGCTTCCCGATTTTGCTTACCTTAAGGACGAACAAGGCAATGAAACAAATTTTAACGACAATGATTATCCTCTTAACCCGCTTTTGGAAAAGATTGGTCCAATAGCTTCTCCTAATGATAAGGTAGATTTTGTTTTTGGAAAGAACAAAGAAACCCTGCGCTGGCTGGTGGTTGATAAGAATTTAGCTTGGTTTGATCAAATTTTAGGTAATTGGCAATTTGGGCGACCAACCGAAAAAGAATTCCTAAATGATGGTGATGGCACAGTCTTATCTTTGAGTGCTTATCCTGATGAGGGATTGTCGGGTCGATTTTTCGACCTTAACCATAGAGAGCTTATTGCTGATCCGGTTGCTGTAGCTGAAATTATGGTTTTGTTGGGTCTAGAGCCTAAGCCGGATTTGGAATTTTTAGCCAACGAAGAAAATTTCTTAGTTTTTTATCTTCATTCTCCGGCTCACTTGGAAGTGACTGGCCTTTCCCAAAAAGATCTCTTTTTAGGAAACGACTCAGGAAGCAAGTTGATTATTATTGCCAGCCCCGATCAAGATCAAGATTATTTGGTTAGTGTTGTTGGTGACGAAACAGGCCCCTATCGGCTTACCGTTGGCAAAATTTATGATTCAGGAACCAGCTCTTCTTGGAAAGACTATGCTGGTCTTATTAGCCCGGGTCAAACAGACACCTTTAAAATAGGGCTTAGCAAACCTATTGAAGTAGACACAAGTGGAACGCTTCATCCTATTGAAGAAGCGTTCCAAGACCTAATTACCTCTGGTGATCAGGGCTTGGTGACAAGAGCTAGTCGGTGGCAGAGTTTGACTGCCAACGATTATCGACAATCTTTAATTTATGGTTATCGTTTACGAAATTGGCTCTCAGTATTGACTAGAAGATCTTTGTTGGGGAAAGCAGAACTTATATCTTCACTGACCAGGGTCGGGGCGGTAATTGCCCATTTGGAAGAATTGGCTCTGGGTAATTCTGAACCAGTTAGTGATGACGAGTTTTCGGCTGTTTTTAATTTTTGGCAACAGGAGTTATCTGATTTTTATCCTTTATCATTTGAAATTAGCGATTTTTCCAAGTTAGCCAGTTTAGACTATTTGGCCTCTGGCCGTTATCTATCTTTGATTTCTCAAAACCAGGACAATTATCAAAATTTGATTTATTCTTTTTCCGGGGAAGGCCTTTTGAGAAACAGTCGAGTTTTGTTGCAAGAGGATTAGCAGAATTGTTAATAAAGATTTTAATTTAGTGCACGCATCTGGACTCGGACCAGAGACCTCTTCGATGTGAACGAAGCGCTCTACCAGCTGAGCTATGCGTGCTCAAAACCCTTGGTGAATGGCTAATTTATTTTATCATAGGCGATATTTTCTCGTGTTTTGGTAAAAGCAGTTAGATTTCGTATAATAACAGCATGAATGAAATAAACCAGGAAAAGCCCCGACTGCTTGATGTTGGCGCCGGCTTTGGTGAGTTGTTTATCGACAGGGCTAAGGCGGAACCCAACAAAAATTTTATTGTTTTTGAGCCTCTTGGCTTTCCTGATCAAGAACTGCCCGAGAACCTGACCTGGATTAAGGGGCGTCTAACAGACCAAGAGTCTCTCCCCTTTCAGGACGGCTCCATTGATGGGGTTATTTTAAATTTTTCCTTATCAACAATATACGCCGACTATTCGGGATCTGATCAGGAATTTGGAGAATATTTACAAAAAATATTAACCGGAGTTTTGAGGGTTTTAAAGGATGGTGGAGAAATGGTGATTAGAGAAGAGCGGGGTTTTTGTCTAAATATTCTTGAGCCTGGTTTGAATGGGCTGGGAGTGGATTTTGTAATAACTCCGGCAAAGGAACAGGACCTAAGTTTAACCGGCCAAGAGATGTTGGCTGACTATTATTTTGATCCTGAAAAAAACCACGACTCTTTGCCGCTACAGGTTGTTATTAGTAAAACGGGCTTCGCGGGCTCCGCTAATCCACAAAAGAGCCAATAGGGGTTCTTTCTTGTTTTGTCTAAAAAAACTTCTTGTTATTCTGGAAATCGAACTATATAATAAATTCATGGCAAAAAAAGTTTGGCGATTATTTTTAGAAATTATCCAAGACATTACTTTGGTTTTGGCCGCTTTTGTTTTGGTTTATTTGTTTTTGTTTCGTCCTCATCAAGTTAATGGCATGTCGATGTATCCTAGTTTTCACGATAAAGATTTTATTCTTTCTGAGAGGATTTCCTACCGTTTTCGAGAACCAAAAAGAGGTGAAATTGTTGTTTTCAAGGCGCCGCCGACCGAGGTTTGCGCTGCTATAGAGTGCGAATACATTAAAAGGGTCGTTGCCTTATCGGGGGAAGCGGTTAAGGTTAAGGATGGGACTGTCTTTATCAACGGCCAACCCCTCGTTGAAGAGTATTTGCCCGATGAGACTGTTACTAGCGCCGGTGACTTTCTTCACGAAGACGAGGAAAAAGTTGTTCCTCAAGACTATTTTTTATTTTTAGGTGATAATCGCGGCGGTTCTCGTGATGGTCGTGATTTTGGTTTTATCGCCAAGGAGGATATAGTTGGTCGGGCAATTTTTCGCTACTGGCCCTTATTGGGTTTTGGTTCTGTAGCTAACGTTGGTTTTTGATCACAAATTTTTTGGTAAAAATCTTTTAATTGGTCTTCGGTTTCCTCAATGCCTCCATCCCAAACAATGGTGATTCTGGTTTGAGAACGAGAGCGGCTAATTTTTACTTTAGCCTTGCCGGCAGAGGATAGTTTTTCCTGCAATTTTTCTTTTAAGGCCTGATATTCTTTGCCGATCATTTGCCTGTTTTTTTTGTTAGCGGTTTTTTGTTCTGTTTTTTTAGTAGCTCGGGAAAGTTCTTCGGCTCGCCTGACCGAGGCTTTTTCTTTTAAAATTTGCTTATAGATTTGAATAATTTTCTCCGTTGTTTCTAGACCGGCGATAGCTCGTGCGTGACCCTCGCTAATTAGACCCGAAAGCAAACCATCCTTAACCGCATCTGGCAAAGAGAGAAGCCGGAGAGTGTTGGAGACATAAGCAAGACTTTTGCCGATTTTTTGAGCGATTTCACTAACCGAAAGCTCAAATTCTTCTTGAAGCTGTTGAAAGGCCTTGGCTCGATCAAGAGAGGTTAGATCTTCCCTCTGAACATTTTCAATTAGAGCCATTTCCAGCATTTGCTGAGGATTGGTTTTTTTTACTATGGCCGGAACTGTTTTTAGACCAATAATTCTAGCAGAACGCCAGCGTCTTTCTCCGGCAATGATTTGATAACCGGCCGGGGTTTTGGCCACGACCAATGGTTCTAAAATACCATGTTCCCGAATGGAATTAATTAGGTCTGTTAATGACTCTGGGGTAATCACTCCCCGTGGTTGTAGGGGGTTGGGCTGGAGTTGGTCAATAGGGATGTCAAGAACTTGATTAGGCATTAACTAACGACCTCGACTAACTTTTTCCCTTGTCGTTTCAAAAAGTTAACTGCCCCGGTGGCGACGGCAAAAATGGTGTAGTCTTTGCCCATTTTAGTTCCTTTTCCAGGATGAAATTGACTGCCTCGCTGGCGGATAATAATATTACCAGGAGCAACCGATTGATTTTGATTTTTTTTAATTCCTAGCCTTTTCCCTGGTCTAGGGGTTTTTTGCTTGGCTTTGGCACCTGATTTGGTATGAGCCATAGTTAATTAATTTTGGTAATTTTTAATTTGGTTAATTGAGGTCGGAAACCCTTAACCCTTCGATAACGAGACTTAGCTTTATAAGTGGCCACTCTGACTTTTTTCCCCTTTAGGTTTTCGACAACTTCGGCATTGACAGCCCTGTTTTTTAAGAATGGTCGGCCAATTTCTGTTTTACCATTAGCCATTAGCAAAACCTTGTCTATTTTTATTTCTTTATTGAGGTCAACAGCTAAATTGTTGATTGCGATTTGATCTCCCTCTTCGACCTGATATTGGTGGCCGGCTACTTCAATTACGGCAAACTTTTTCATAGTGAAAATATTATAGCATATCCGCTTTAATTAAAGGAAAATTGAAAACTAAAAATAATGGTGTGATCAAATTTTTTTGGAGATAATTGTTAAAATTGGCTCTTTTGGTAAATTAATAAACCGTTTAGCCGTTCGGTTACTAATATTTTAATTAAATTTAATGTATTCTTAGCTCCTCTGTTTTAGTAAATCTTTGTTGGGAAAAAATGGCCTGGACGATTCCCAGGCAAACCATGGTGGATAAATAAGAAGATCCGCCGTAAGAAAAAAGAGGCAGGTTAAGACCGGTAATCGGCACAAGGCCGATGTTCATGCCAATGTTGACCAGTGTTTGAAAAAAGAGCATGGTGGTGACGCCAATAACAAATTTTTGTCCAAAAGGGTCGCTTATTTTTTCCGACAGATTAAGTAGATGCCAAAAGAGCACCAGATAGGCGATTATGGCTGATAATCCCCCCAAGAAACCAAAAGCCTCGACAAAAGAAGCAAACACAAGATCGTTATGACGTTCTGGTAAAAAAGCTAAACGGCTCTGCGATCCCAAGCCCAAACCGCGGCCGATAATTTGTCCTGAACCAACGGTAATAATCGCTTGGCGGGATTGATAATTAGATCCTAGGGGGTCGTTTTCGGGATTTAAAAAGGCGGTGATTCTCGTTTTTTGAAAAGGAGCCAGAGTTGCCCAAACTACAGGCAAAAGCAGTAAGCCAAATCCGACAGCGGCAAGAAAGTAGCGGCGGTTCTTTTTTTGATAAAAGTTTATTCCTGCCCAGGCCGACAACAAAACCAGACTGCTGCCCAAATCGGGTTGTAAAAAAACCAAGACGAAGAAGGGGATAATACCCCCCAGGCCAATAAGAACATTGCTTTGGCCGCTTAGGAAAATTATTATCAGGGGTTTGGCCAATTCTGAGGGCTGAAGAGAGAATGGGCCAATATTAATCCAGCGCGAAGCGCCCCGAACGATAGCGCCCAAAAATAGGGGCAGGGCCAAAAGGATCAGGGAAAAAACCGCTACCGGCCAGCTGGCTTTTTTGAGTATCTGATAGGGAAAAAATGCCAACAAAAAGAAAAATGCCCAACCGACCAAAATATTAATTAACTGATCAAAAAAGGTTTTTTGGTCAATTGCCGACAAAGACAGCAATCCCAAAACGGTTAGGAAGACAACAATAGCCAGAATAATCCAATCAAAACGCCGTCTTTTTTTATTCATGAAACGCTTGCGATAGTTCTCTCTAGAAGCTAATCGATTATAATCGGACCAGGCCCTTTAACAAGCTTGCTAACTTGGGTTTTTTGTTTGATTTCTGTTTCAAACTGCTTAGGCCAATCGGGTAAAGACAAAGATACTTTCTGGTTGGGTTTGAGCTGGGACTTTTTTCTTAACTGTTGGATTTGTCTGATAATTTCTCGGGCCCGGCCTTCGTTTTTTAGTTCGGGGGTAATTTTGGTGTCAAGATTAATTTTCAAATTTTCCCCCCTTTTCCAATTAACATTTTTAACATTGGTTTCTTCTTTGAGCAGAGCGATTAATTCTTGGTTGGGGCATTCCCCGGGGTAGAAGATAGTAATTTTATTAAGAGGTTGTCTTAATTTAATTTGGGCATTTTTTCTGGCCGCGTGAGCAAGGCTGGCGACATCACGAACGAGGCTCATATCTTTTTCTAATTTACTGTTGATCTTTTTTGGTTGGTTTTTGGGCCAATTGGTCAAATGAACAGAATCTTGGCCGGTTAAATTGTGGTGAATTTCTTCAGCCAAAAAGGGATTAAAGGGGGCAAGAAGCCTTGTCAGGGTTACTAAAACACAATGAACAGTTTTTAGGGCCGCTTCCCGATCTTGTTTATTAGGATTTTTAAGGTTCATTCGTTCTCGAGAGCGGCGAATATACCAGGTTGACAATTCTTCAACAAATTCTTGAATCACCAAAGAGGCAGTGGCGGCATCATAGTCATTTAAAGAAGTGGTAACGGTGGCGATTAAGCCATTGAGACGCGAAATAATCCAGCGATCAAGTGGATGGTTGGCAGAAGCGGTGGTTTCAAAGTCGATGTCGGGGTTGATGTGAACGTAGGTAATAAAAAAACGATAAATGTTCCAAAGCAGGATGTGAAATTGCCGGCGGACCTGATCAGCGTTTTTGTAGCCAAAACTAACATTAATTTCTGGGTTGTGGGTCATATAAAGCCAACGTATAACATCAGCACCCATTTTCTCGACTGCCTCATCAAACCAAATGGCGTTTCCCTTGCTTTTATGCATTTCCTCGCCTTTTTCGTCTCGAACTAAGGCATGGCCCAAAACGGTTTTAAAAGGTCGGACATCTTCCAGCTGGGTAGCCATGGCAATCATAGAATAAAACCAGTTTCTAAACTGGCCCGGGAAGCACTCGGTGATAAAATCGGCCGGATACCATTGATGCCAGTATTTTTTGTCGGTCAAATAACTGACTTTTTTGGTTTTAGGATCAACTAGGGTAGAAAAGGAAATAATTCCGGCATCAAGCCAAGGGTTGCCGACATCGGGAATTCGGTTCATTTCTTGACCGCATTTGGGGCAGGCTATTTTTACCTTATCAATCCAGGGCCGGTGAGGAGTGTGATTGACAAAATCTTGCCAACCAGAGGAGGCTTTTTTTACCAGCTCTTCTTTACTGCCAATAACCTCAAAGTGGCCGCAAGGGCATTGCCAAATTGGCAGAGCCAAACCCCAATAGCGTTTTTTGGAAATTAGCCAGTCGTGCATATTATTAAGCCAGTCAATTTCTCGGGCTAAGCCAAAATCGGGAAGCCAGTTAATGGTTTTGGCTACTTTAATCATTCGTTCTCTTAGGGTTTTACCGTCTGAGGGGCGAGGTTTGTCCATAGCAATATACCACTCTTTAACCAGGCGCCAAATCAACTCTTCTTTACAGCGCCAACAGGTTGGGTAGCTGTGAGTATAGTTTTCGGTTTTGAAAAAATAACGTCCCTGGTCGTTTTCCTTAAGGACTTCAACAACCAGTTCGGGATTGTCTTTGGCGCTTTTTCCTGTTAAGTCATCATAGCCCTCAAGGTATTTGCCAGCCTCATCAACAACTGGGAAAATAATTTCTTCCCAGCCCAAATCTTTTTTGATCAGGTTGTAGTCTTCGGTACCGGCGCCGGGAACAATGTGGACCAAGCCTGTTCCCTCCTCTTCATTAACCAGATCTTTGGCTAAAACAACCCGGTGGAAATAGTGGCTTTTGGCGGCCTTTTTTATAATTGGTAAATTATCGAAAGGTCCCTGATAGTGGGTGATTTTTTCTTTACTAATTAGGCTTTCTCCGCTGGCGGTTTTTAAAATTTTTGCTTTAGGTCCCAAAATTTTCTCTACTAGGTTTTTAGCCAGCCAGTAATGGCCGCCTTCAAATTCGGCTAGAGCATAGGTTATTTCGGGATGAACGGCAACTAGGGTGTTGGCAGGAATTGTCCAGGGGGTAGTGGTCCAAACTAAAAGAAACTCATTTTTGGCAATTTTTCCATTGTTGATAACCGGAAAACGCATAAAAACCGACTGGTGGGTTATTTGCTGGTAGCCTTCGGTGTCAATTTCATGTTGAGAAATGGCCGTGCCGCAGCGGGGACACCAGGGAACCGAATCCTGCCCTTGGTAGATTAGCCCATCTTCAAAACAGCGTTTTAAAAAGTGCCAAATGGTGTAGTTATTTTCTTCGCTCATGGTGTAGTAAGAGTTGTCCCAATCCATAAAGTAGCCTAAACGCTTCGACTGTTCAGTCTGGATAGCGGAAAATTTTTCTACTCGAGTTCGGCAATCATTAACAAAATTAGCTAAGCCATATTTTTCAATGTCTTTTTTAGAAGTAAAACCTTTTTCCTTTTCTACTTCTACCTCAATCCATAAGCCTTGGCAGTCAAAGCCGTTTTGGAAGCGTTGTTTGAAGCCTTGCATGTTTTTATAGCGCTGGAAAAGATCCTTATAAGTTCGCCCCCAAGCGTGATGGACACCCATGGGGTTGTTGGCGGTGATTGGGCCATCAAAAAAAGAGAATCGTTTTTGGGCCGAGTCATTTTTATGAAGATAACGGTCAATAACGCTGTTTTTTTGCCAATACTCTAGCCATTTATGCTCGTTTTTAATAAAATCCGGTTTTGCTAAGACAGGTTTCAGTGGAGGGTTAGTTCTCTGACTCATTAGGCTTATATGATACAAGAAAGTCAAACTTGAGGCAAGAAGAGGTGTAGACACTTGAATGTCCGGAACTGGCGTTTTTCTAGAACTTTGTTAGGCGCTTTCAAATTTAAGGTGAAACAGGCCCTTTTTGGAATAATAATATTTCAGGTAAGAGTTAGCGATAAAGGGAAGCCTAGGGGTCCGAAGCTATCCGACCCCAGGGGTCGGATAGCTTCGGACCTTTAGAATAAATAGGGAAATTAAGTCAACAATAAGGAAACATTTTTTATGTGATAAAATTTCTTTAGATGAACGATTTTTTTGGGGAGTTAAAAGAGCGGGGTTTTGTGGCCCAAATTACCAACACCGGCATTGAAAAGGCTCTGGACCAAAAGGGGTTGACCTTTTACCTGGGTCTTGACCCAACCGCCGACAGTCTGCATATTGGTCATATTGTTCCAATTATGCTGGCGGCTCATTTACAGAAAATGGGCCATAAACCGATTATTTTGGTCGGTGGTGCTACCGGTTTAATTGGCGATCCTAGTGAAAAAGATAGGGAGCGGCCCCTTTTATCCAAAAGCCAAGTAGAAAAGAATGTTGTTGCTATTAAGGGTCAGGTTAGTAGACTGTTGAGCTTTGATGGCAAGAACAGCGCCCAAATTGTTAATAATGCTGATTGGCTGGTTTCCTATCGCTTGATTGATTTTTTGCGTGATATTGGCAAGCATTTTACCATTAATGAACTACTGGGCCGGGAATCAATTAAGCAAAGACTAACCAGTCGAGAACAGGGTATTTCCTTTACCGAATTTTCTTACATGATGCTTCAGGCGGCTGATTATTTAGAGCTTTTTCAAAAATATAACTGCCGGTTGCAAATTGGCGGCACCGATCAATGGGGAAACATTATTGCCGGGGTCGATTTAATTAAAAGAAAATTGGGCAAAGTGGCTCACGCTTTGGTAGTACCCCTGCTAACCCGTTCCGATGGCAAGAAATTTGGTAAAACTGAAGCTGGGGCGGTTTGGCTGGATCCAGATAAAACTTCTCCCTACCAAATGTATCAGTATTGGCTTAATGTTGCCGATGAAGACGCGGTTGGTTTTTTGAAGATGTTCACTTTTTTACCCCTAGAACAAATTAGAACAATTGCTAATCAAGCCAAAAAAGACCCCGGCCAGCGCTTGGCTCAAAAAGCTTTAGCTTGCGAATTCGTTAGTATGATTCACGGCGATGAAGAGTTGGCCGCTATAACTGGGGCTTGTCAGCTTCTTTTTGGTGAAGAAAAAGACCGGGTTTCCGATAAAGAGCTAGCCTGTCTTTGTTCCGCGGCTCCTCAAAAAGAAATTAGCCAGAAAAACTTAGATCTGGGGCTGTCCATTGACGAGGCGGTTGTTTTGGCTGGACTAGCTGGCTCTAAGAAGGAGGCGCGGAGGTTAATTGATCAGGGTGGAGTTTATTTAAACAATCGTCGCTGTCGGTTTGAAGAGAAAATAACAAAAAAAGATTTTATTTCCGGTAAGGTAGTTCTGCTTCGAGCAGGTAAAAAACGCTACTCAATTTTGGTTTTAAAATAGAACCAGGTTCTAAAATAACCACTCTTTTTAGCCAAACCTCCTTTTTAACCCCCCCCTTTTTTGTTAGTCAATTTTAATTTTTCTAAATACGGTACAGTATTTATAAGCAAGAAAGGCGAAAATATTTTCCCCTCCTAGATTTCTATTGATGGGTAATTTGGCAAGCAGTTGGGGGGTATGATTGGGGGTGGGTAATTTTTTAAAAAAAGAGGGTTTTTAAAGAAAGTTTGGTATTTCCCAGCTTCCCCCAGATCCTGAATTTTAAATAATAGACGTTAATTAACGAGTTTTTTTTTGCCTTGACGCAAAAAGGCTGGGGTTTCATATTCTTCACCCAAGTCTTCCAAGACGGGAAAGGCTTTTCCTTCTCCTTGATCGGCTACTTGATTATCGGAATCGGGAAAATAATTTTTTGTTAGGGTCTTTTTCTGGCTATTGTCAAAAATGACCTGCCCTTTAGGGTTTTTGTTTTGGGGAGTAAATCCCTGAAGGTTTTGGTTGATAACTTGGTTTGGTTGAGTATTTTTTGCTAAACGAGATAGGCGGGTTTTGCTTTGGTCAAAGCCGGTGGCAATGAGAGTAATTTTAATTTTTTCACCCAATTGTTTATCAATGGTGGCGCCAAAAATAATGTTGGCGTCAGGATCGGCCTGGGAGAAAATAATTTCCGCCGCCTCTTCAACTTCTTTAATTCCTAGATCTTGCCCGCCGGAAATGTTAAAGAGTATGCCTCTGGCGCCCTCAATTGAAGTTTCCAACAAGGGGGAGTCGGCGGCCATTTGAGCGGCCTTGACCGCCCTTTTATCACCCTCGGCTTCACCAATACCCATTAGGGCGCTGCCGGCATTGGCGATAATGGCTTTAACGTCAGCAAAATCTAAGTTAATAAGACCGGGTTTGGTAATTAGACCGGCAATTCCTTCAACTCCGGAAATTAGGACAGAATCAACCATTTTAAAAGCCTCAACCAAGCTGGTTTTGGGGTTTACCGAGGATAGCAATTTTTGGTTGGGGACAACAATTAGGGTGTCAACCTGATCTTCAAGTTGGCTAATGCCCTCATTGGCGGCGGCCATTCGTTTGTGACCTTCAAAATGGAAGGGTTTGGTAACCACGGCGACAGTTAAAATGCCCATTTCTTTAGCGGCCCGGGCAATTACCGGAGCGGCTCCAGTGCAGGTTCCTCCACCCTCGCCGCCGGTAATAAAAACCATATCGGATCCGGCAATTAACTTTTTTATTTTTTCAATTGATTCTTCGGCCGCTTTTTGGCCAATTTCCGGATTGCCGCCAGCTCCTAAACCCCGAGTTAGCTTTTCGCCGATCTGAATTTTAATTGGTGATTGGCTAGTTAATAAGGCTTGGGCGTCAGTGTTAATAGCGACAAAGTCAATGCCCTTGATTTGCTCGTCAGCAACCATACTGTTGATACAGTTACCGCCGCCGCCGCCAACTCCCAAGACTTTTATTTGGGCAAAACGATTTGATTCTGGTTTAACAAAAGCCACGGTTTAAGTTAAAAATTAATAATTAAAAGTTAAAAGTAAAATTATGGTAAAAACGATTTTATAAACCTAATGGTTTTTTCAAAGGTGCTTTTTATTGGCAGGTTCGGTAGCCCTCGACCACCGCGGCGAGGACTAGCACCGCCAAGCTGTTCAGTTCCCTTTTGACCATAGGAGATCAAACCAATAGTGGCGGCAAATTCGGGGGTTAAAATATCGTCAATTAGTCCGGTGACATTTTGGGGAATGCCGATCCTAACCGGTAAGGCCATGGTCCGGCGACAAATTTCTACTACCGAGGCGGTTTGAGCGCCACCCCCAGCCAAAACTACTCCGGCGGGCGTTAATTCTAGGAGATCATTTCTTTTTAATTCATCATAAATAAGGCCGAAAATTTCTTCTAGTCGAGGGCGAATAATTTCCTCAATGATAACTTTTTTGGTGATTTTTTGACCTTCCGATTTAATACCAAGTTTTTCCAGATCTAATTCTTCTTCTTTTGTTTCTTTTTCTTGTTGGCGGTTTTTTTGTTGTTTAGACAAGCTGGTTAAGCGGCTTTTTTCCGGTTGATTGCCCAAGGCCAGTTTTAGTCTTTCGGCATCTTCAATTGATAGCCTTAAACCAATGGCCAAATCATTAGTGATATTATTAGCGCCGATGGGGACAACCAGGGAGTAAATTGGCGCTCCTTCAGAAAAAATTGCTACCGAAGTTGTTCCGCCGCCAATGTCAACAAGGGTTACCCCAAGCTCTTTTTCAGTGGGAGTGGCAACAGTTGAGGCACTGGCTAGGGCATCAAAAACGAAGCCGGTAACATTGGTACCCACTTCTTCAATACATTTTTGTAAATTTTTTAACGAGGTAGAGGAGGCGGTGATAATGTGGGTTTCGACTTCTAGACGAACACCGCTCATGCCAATAGGGTCAATAATGCCCTCTTGGGCGTCAACAGTGTAGGTGCGTGGTAAAACATGAAGAATTTCTCTTGAGGCGGGCAAAGAAATTGCCCGAGCCGATTCCAAAACCCGGTCAACATCTTCTTCTACCACCTCTTGTCCGGGGTTGGTGACTGCCACTACACCTCGAGAGTTTTGAGAGACAATATGGGCTCCTCCCACCGAAACCAGGGTGTTGGTCAGACTGTAGCCGGCCATTCTTTCGGCGGCTTCGACAGAGGCAATAATGGCCCGGGTCGCCTCCTCAATGTTAATCACCTGGCCTCTTTTAATGCCAGCAGAGGGAGTAGCGGCCGAGCCAATAATGTTGATAGCTCCTTCTTCCTCAATTTGGGCAATTAGGGTGGCGATTTTGGCAGAACCAACGTCAAGGGCAGAAATTATTCGTGATCGAACCATTTATTAATAGACTGCTATTGGATTATTGAATCTTAAATCAATTCTTTTTGCTTTTCTACCATTTATTTTATCTTGATTGATAATTAATTGTAAAGCCGCCAATTGGGCGGCAACAGGCTTTTTTTTATCTAAAAAAATTTCCACGGAACCTTCTAGTAACAATATTACCATATCTGGTTTTTCTTCAATTTTTATTACCGGCAAAGAATATTCTTGAGCGATTCGTGAAACACTGACGGTAACAGCCTCTTCTTCAGGACCAATAAGCTGGTTGTGATTATTCTTTAGCCAAAGATAGGCTTGTTGGCCAATTAATATTAGCAAAAAAATAAAACAGGCAATAATAAGAACTATCAAAACTTGTCTGAGTCGGTTTCTTTTTTGGCTGGAGTAAAAACCCAGTTGGCGATTAAGGTTGGTCATAGGGCCAATTCTTGAAGTTGTCTAACAATGCTGGCCGCCGCGTCAAGGTTAATGCGTTGTTTAAGTTTCTGGGCTCGAGCTTGGTATTTCCTTTGATTATTTATCATTTCCTCAATTTTGGCCAATAGGGTTGGACCCGAGAGATTTTTTTGTTCAATAATTTTACCCGCGCCGGCTTTAGCCAGAAATTGAGCATTAATTTGTTGTTCGTTGTGAGCGGTTTTAGGTATAGGAATCATGATGGCCGATTTACCCAGGGCAGCGATTTCTAAGACCGTATTAGCGCCGCTTCGGCCAATAATAATATCGGAATTAAAAGCCCAGCCGATTGATTTTGGACCAATGTAATCGGTTAAAAAATAACCTTCTTTAGTTGTTTTTGGAAGGTTCTGATATTTTCCTTTTAGTTTAGAATAATCGTGGCCTCCACACTGGTGAATAAGATTGTAGGAATTGATCAATTGGGGTAAAACTTCCCAAACAGCCTGGTTAAGAACACTGGCGCCTTGACTGCCGCCGGTTAAATAAATTTGAGGTTTGCGGCGAGTGAAATTATAGAGCGGTTTTTGGGAATTAAATATTTCTGGACGGATTGGATTGCCGGTTAAAACAGTTTTTTCTTTAGGAAAGAACTGTTGGCTTTGAGGAAAGGTAACGGCTACTCGGTTAACAAATAAGCTGTTGATGCGATTGGCCAGTCCAACCACTCCCGTTTGCTCGTGGGTTAGGCTGGGAATGGTTAAAATTTTTCCCGCGATAACCACCGGTACGGAAACATAGCCGCCAAAAGAGCAAATAACGTTGGGCTTGATTTTGGCCAAATGATAGAGGCTGACAATTAATCCCAAAGGAACTCGCAACAGCGAGGGGATAGTCCAAACGGTGAATCGTCTTTGCAGACGGCCCGTCGGGATGTTGATGAAAGTGATTTTTTGGGCGGGCAAAATCTTTGATTCAGGTGATGGGGTGCGCTTACCCTCCATGGTGTAACGACGGCCTAAGTAGTAAATTTGCCATTTTTCTGGATTTTTTTTAAGTTCTTCTATGACGGCCAGGGCGGGAGTGAGGTGGGTACCGGTGATGACGATTGTTTTTTTCATGAAAGCTTATCTTCTCTCTTCTATTCTACACCGGGAGACTGACAAGACCAATCCTAGTCCAACCAAACAAACCACCAACGACGAACCGCCATAAGAAATTAGCGGTAAGGGAATGCCGGTTAGAGGGAAAATACCAACAATGGCCCCAAGGTTGATAATAGTTTGGATTCCAATCAGGGTGCCAATGCCGGCGCAGATAAGCTGGCCGAACCGATCTGGGGCTTGAAGAGATAATTTTAAACAGGCAAGTGATAGAGCGGCTAGTAAAATTACTAAAGTGGCCGCTCCTAAGAAACCCAGCTCTTCGCCAACTACGGCAAAGATGGAGTCGGTAACCACTTCCGGTAAATAGGCGTATTTTTGCCGTCCCTGACCAATACCTTGGCCAAATAATCCTCCTGAACCAAGAGCGATTAAGATTTGTTGAGTGTGGTATGAGGCCCCTTGAGGATCGCGATTGGGATTAAAGAAGGTCAATAGTCGTTCTTGACGATAGGGAGAGGAAACGATCAATAATAAGCCGGCCCCTAGGCCCAAGAGAGAGAAAGCCGCTATTTTCCAGGCCGGTGTTTCGGCAAAGAAGGCTAGGCAAAAACCTGTCGCCACGATAACAATGGTTGTTCCCAGGTCCGGCTCTAACATGATTAGAAAAGCCAAAAAAACCAGCACCAGTAAAAAGGGCCAAATTGGTTTAGAGTTATTTTGTCGGCTGGTTATTTTCTCATTGATGGTTGCCACTCTTTTTTTGACCGGTATTAACAGATTGTCAAAAAAACTGGCCCCCCAGATAATTAGGGCTAGTTTAGCCAGTTCGGATGGCTGAAATCCGAATCCGCCAATACCCAGCCAGCGTTGAGCGCCCAATCTCTTCTCTCCTAAACCGGGAATCAAAACCAATACTAGAAAGATTATGACCAGCGCCAAAAACCAGAAGGCAAACGGTTTTAATTTTCGATAATCAATTAGACTAGCGATGATCATGAGGCTCAAGCCAGCCAGCAACCAAAAAGCCTGCTTTTTTAAATAGTAAAATTGATCACCAAAGTCAATTTGGGCAACAACAGCCGAAGCGTCGGCAATAATTAGCAGTCCCAAAAAAACCAATAGCAACGTTAAGACAAAAATTAACCAATCGGGAGATTTTTTTTGGTTAGTTTTTTTGGTGGTTTTTAGCCAGCTCATTAACTATTTTTTTAAATTGATTACCGCGGTCAAACTCGTTTTTAAACATTCCAAAACTGGCCGCCCCAGGTGATAGTAAAACTATATCGCCTTTTTGAGCAATTTTTTTGGCTATTGTAATGGCCTGAGTAAAATTGGTAAACGGTCCTTGGCAGATGGCTTGAGGCAAAGCCTTTTTAATTTTTGATTGGATTTTTCTGGTGGCATCGCCTTCAAGAAAAACAAAACCCTTAATTTGTCTTTGTTTTGAGGCGGTTTTAACAAGTTCATCAAATTGAAGTTTTTTATCTGTTCCTCCTAAAATCCAAATGAGTGGTTTTTTAAAGCTGGTTATAGCCGCTTGGGCGGCGTCGGGATTAGTGGCGGCGCTGTCGTTATAAAAATCGATTTTGTCAATCGAATTGACAAACTCTAGTCGATGGGGTAAACCGGAAAAAGAAAAAATTGCCTTTTGAAGATCCGCCCTGTTTATTTTAAGTGTCTGACCAACTCTAATGGCGGCGGCGATATTGCCCAGGTTGTGTTTGCCTATCAGTTTGATTTTTGTCTGCCATTTTTGGGAAATATCGTTTTCAGAAAAAAAGATAGTTTTTCCTGGGGCCTGATTGGCCAGTTTTTGACTCCAGGGGTTATCTTGATTAAGAATCAGGTAGTCCGTTTTTTTCTGATTAGTAAAAATTATTTTCTTGGCGGCAACATAGGAAGCCATGTCGCGGTATCGATTGAGATGGTCGGGAAAAATATTGGTGATAAGACTAATGTGGGGGCAAGACGGTTCTTGAGCCAAGCCCTCTAGCTGCCAGGAAGACAGCTCTAGGATAACCCAGGTGTCAGGGCTGATTTTAGGCAGAACTTCCAGAAAAGAAACGCCTAGATTTCCCGCCAGAACCGTTTTAAAGCCTGCTTGTTTAATTATTTTTTCGACCAGATGGGCCGTGGTGGTTTTACCCTTGGTACCGGTGATGCCAATAATTTTTTGACTTGGGCAATCTTGCCAAAAAAGATTAATATCCATCAGTACGGGAAGAGCTTTTTTTCGGGCCAGAGTCAAATAGGGTGAACTATCGGCAACGCCAGGGTTTTTGATAATCAGGTCAGCGTTTTCAAAGTCGACCTGGCGATGTTGTCCCAAAACGTAATCAACGGGTAATCCGGCTAGCTTTTTTAGCGATGGTTCCAGGTCTTTTTTGTCTTTTAAATCGGTGACCCTAACCTTGGCGCCTTTTTGAATTAAGTATTTGGTCACGCCAGCGCCGCCGCCGTGAAGACCCAGGCCCATAACCAAAACGTGCTTATTTTTTAGTTTCATTTTTTAAAAAGTTGCCAGCCAAAGACCGAAAATAGCCAAAATGATCCCCACTAACCAGGCGCGGGAAACAATTTTTGGTTCTTCCCAGCCCCGATCTCTTAGCCAAAGATGGAAGGGGGCGGCACGAAACAGTTTTTTGTTAAAAATGGTTTTGGTTGCCATTTGCAGCATGCTGGAGCCAACCTCGACAATAAATATTCCTCCAATTACTGCTAAGGCAATAATCTTTCCCAGCATCAGGCCGATAACTGCCATGGTCGCCCCAAAGGCTAAGGCTCCGGTGTCGCCCAAAAATATTCTGGCCGGGTAAACATTGAAATATAAAAAAGCAATTAAAGCCCCAATCCAGATTGCTGAAAGCGTCATCATGGGAACGTCAAGGATTTGAAAAGAGATAATCGAGAAGGCAAAAAGAGCAATTACTAAAAGGCCGCAAGAAAGTCCATCTAGGCCATCGGTAATATTAAAAGCGTTGGTGAAAGCAACTATGATGAAAGCCGCCAGAGGGATATAAAAAGCGCCGATGTCAAAAACTCCTAGCTTGGGAATATTAACGATGCTGATTCCCAAATCAAAGTAGAGCAGGCTGGCGATAACAAAAGCCAGAAACCACTGAAGGGCAAATTTATATTTTAGCCGTAGGCCAAAAATTCCCTGCCGCTCAATTTTAAAAATTTTCTTTAAGTCATCAAAAAAACCCAAGAGGCCGAAGCTTAACAAACTGAAAAGAAGAATACCGATCTCTTTGCTAAGAGAGAAACAAATAGAAATATAAACCTGGTAATACTTTAAAACGAGCAGGGTCAGGGAAAAAAGGATCGTCATTATTACCACCAGCAAAATACCACCGCCGACCGGGGTGCCTGCCTTCAGTTGGTTATAGCGGTCAAAAATGGGGGTTCTTTTACCCAAAAAGTCATGGGTGGTTTGTTTTTTTCTTAAAAACTTTTTTTGGTAGAGAAAATTAATAAAGGGAACAATTAATAGACTAGTAAGAGAAAAGGATAATAAGATTAAGCCTAAAAAAAGACGCATACCTTAAAAAGTTTAAAATTTAAGATTCAAAATTAAAAGTAAATATTTACAACTTAAGCATTATTTTTTTTATTGTTGATTTGTGTTTTTCGTATTTGGGTTAAGTTCTTTACACTTTAAGCAGTGATAATAATTATGACAGGAAATCCTTTGACAGGCAACTGTTTTTCCTCTTAGGATGATTAAAATTCTTTCCATATGTTTTAGGAGTGATCCCTTAAGATACCAGAGGGTGTTGGGCTTGAGGAGAGTTTTTAATACCTCGGCGGTTTCTTGGTGGCTTTTAGTATAAAAAATATTTTTTTTGTTCATTCCGGCACTAATTGCCCCCTGGACAATTTTCTTAGTCGCTGGTCCTAGGGTGATCAAATAGTTAATGTTTTTTAATTGACCGGCCAGTTGGCCAACCCGATAGTGCTCTCGGTCTTGATATTGACCCAATTCGCCCATTTCCCCTAAAACCGCAATTCGCGGCCCCTGGTGTTTAAAGTTGGCCAGGGTTTTAAGACCAGCCATAGTTGAGGCCGGATTGGCCCGTAGTGAATCATTTATTAGGTGGCTATTATCGGGTCCTTTTTCCAGGCTCATTCGGCCCGGAAGCGGAGCCAGTCTTTCCAGGGCCCGGCAAGCTTGGTTGATGTCGATCCCCAAGCTATCAGCCACGGCCAAAGCCGCCATAGCTCCCTGAGCAAAGTGTTCTCCTAAAAGTCTTAATTGAATTTTCTGCCTGGCGACTCTGTTGTTTTTCTTAAAATAAACATTAAAACTGGTTCCCTTTTTGGAAACCTCTACGTTGTCATAATAAAAGTCAAAACTTTTTTTAGTTCCATAGGTTGTTATCGGACCCGGGGCTTCTTGAGCCATTTTTGCCACCCAGGGGTTATCAAAATTAAGAATTGCCCGACCATCATCGGGTAGCGCTCTTAGTAGTTTACTTTTTTCTTCGATGATGCCGTCAAGAGAGCCCAGCATGTTTTCTTCGGAATGAACTGGGGTAATGCCAGTGATAACGGCAATTTCTGGTTTGACCAATTTTAGATGTTCGTCCATTTCCCCTTTTCGATCAATGCCATATTCTAAAATGGCAACTTGAGTTTTGGGGCCAATTTTTAAAAGAGTGATGGGAAGGTTGTAAATAGTATCAAGACTGGTATCAGTAATGATGGTTTCAAAAGACTCTTTTAAAACAGCTCGGATTGCCTTGGCAGTGCTTGTTTTGCCATAACTGCCGGTGATGCCAATGATCCGAACCTGAGGGTGAAGCTTTAACCAGAGGCGGGCAATGTTTCGTCGATTGCGATGAAAAACGATTTTTGCTAGGCTAATCATTATTAATGATTTTGATATTACCGCCCAGCTCTTTTAGCTTAAGACCCAAATCTTCATAACCCCGATCAATGACCTGGGCATTATCGATTTGACTAGTCCCTTGGGCGGCCAAGGCGGCAATGGTTAAGGTGGCGCCATGGCGCAGGTCAACAGCCTGAAAATGAGCGCCGTGAAGGGGGGTGGGGCCAGTGACCTTAATGCCATGATAGAACCTGGGATCGGCTTCTTGATAATTAAAATTATAAAACTTTTCCGGATTGACCACTTTTGGTTGGAAGAATTTAATTTTGGCTCCCATTTTTTTTAGAGGGTCAACAAAGCCAAACCGGTCTTCATAAATTGTTTCTGTGATTTGGCTGGTGCCCACCATTTGAGTAGCCAAAGAGGTCCAGAGGGGTTGCCAATCGGTTTTAAAACCGGGAAAGGGCCTGGTAGTGACATTAACGGCCCTCAAATCGCCTTTCCACCAGAAGCGAATTCCCCAGGAATAGATTTTAAAAGCGCCGCCGGCCTGGCTAATTTTTTCTAGAAGAATTGCTAAATCTTTTTTCTTTGCCCCTTCAATGGCGATGTCGCCTTTAGTAATTAAGGCGGCGCAAGCATAAGAAGCGGCTTCGTTAGCGTCAGGCATGACAGCATGAGTTCGGCCAAACATTTTTTCTGGGGTGCCGATAATGCGGATTTTTCTGCCTGCCAGCCGAGTGATTTTGGCTCCGGCTGAATTTAAAAAATAAATCAAATCATCAATTTCTGTTTCCAGGGCGGCATTTTCGAGAATGGTTTTTCCCTGGGCAAGGATAGCCAGCATAATAAGATTCTCGGTTCCGGTGTGGGTGTTTTTAGCAAAGCGATAATGGGTGCCCCTTAGACCCTGAGGAGCGGATAGAAAGATTTTGTTTTTTTGAAATTGATATTGGCCGCCCAAAGCGGTAAAGCCCTCAAGGTGTCTTTCAATCGGCCGTTGGCCAATTTTATCGCCGCCGGGAAAAGGAATCTGGGCTTTGCCAAAGTGTTTGATTAAGGGGGGAATAAAAAGAAGAGTTGAGCGGGAAACATCGCCGAATCGGGTTGGGACTTGCCATTCTTTTAGTCCGTTGGGTTCGATGAAGATAGTTCTTTCGCCGCAAGGGATAGTTTTGGCTCCCAAGGATTCAATGATTTGCCTGGTTAATTCAACATCGCCAATTTTAGCCAAATTTAATAACCGAGAACGCCCTTTGAGCAACAGGCTGGCGATCATGATTTTAAAACTAGCGTTTTTGGCTCCTCCCAACCTGACTGCACCAACTAGCGGTTGTCCACCGGTGATAATAAATTTAGACATAATAAGAATTGAAAGATAACAATTGTTAAATTGCTATATTGTTTTTTTTGTTTATAGATTACTTATTTCCGATTACCTTTGGTTTTTAAAATTTGGATTTTGTGATTTGTTTGATTATTGGGGTTTGAAAATTGGAACCTATCTTATATTATATCGGTAATTTCTGATTTGGTAAAACCGATTAGTTTTATTTCTGGTTTAAGCTTAATCTGGAAACGAATCAGAACTTTTTTTTGGACCAGGCGCATTAAGGCCAGAACATCTTGGGCAGAAGCCTTGTTGGTGTTGATAATAAAATTGGCATGTTGGAAAGAAATTTGAGCGCCGCCAATTTTTTGTCCCTTTAATCCCGCCTGGTCGATTAATCGGCCGGCAGAATCTCCCGGGGGGTTTTTAAAAATAGAACCAGCGCTTTTCTCTCGAGGTTGACTACTTTTAAGCTCGGCGAAAAAAGACTGTTTCTGAGTAATTTTTTCTGGAGTAGCCGGTGTTAACTTGAAAATTGCCTCGATAACGATTTCTTGGCTATTTTGAAAACGACTGGTTCGGTAGGCAAATTGGCAATCTTTCTGTTTTAGGTTGATTAATTGATTGTTAAGGTTTAAGACAGTAACCGCCGTAGTTGATTGACCAATCCAGCAATCTTTGGCGCCGGCATTGCCAACAACTGCTCCGCCCACTGTTCCTGGTATCCCCCAGAGATGTTCTAATCCTGACAGCCGTTTCTTAGCGGCAAATTTAACCAACTCTGACAACCTGGTTCCGGATTGGGCGGTAACTGTGTTCCCTTTATTTTTAAGGCTGTTGTTGTTAATCTTAATGACTAAACCGGCAAACCCCCGATCAGAAACTAAAATGTTGGACCCGCCGCCCAAAATAAAAAACTTAATTTTATTTTCCCTTGCTTTTTTAACGGTTTCGATAAGCTCTTTATTAGAATAAACAATGGTAAAAAATTTGGCCGGTCCACCAATACCGAAGGTGGTTAATTTTGCTAAGGGAGCGTTTTCCGTTAATTTTGATAAAAAAGAGTTTTTGGTCATTTTAGTAGGTTGTGGCCAATTTTCCAAACATCACCTGCCCCCATGGTCAAAACAATTCCTTTCAAGTGGGATTTATCTTTTGTGGGTTGATAAAAAAAAGTTTTTTCGGGAAGATATTTTTGAGTTTCTTTAACCAGTTTTTGAGCTAATTTTTGAGAATTGCCTGTTTCTCTGCCGGCAGAGTAAACCGGTAAAATAAAAACTTGATTAGCCAAGGACAAGCTTTTGGCAAAGCCATTGAGTAGTTTTTCGGTTCTAGAAAAAGTGTGGGGTTGAAAAATAACCGTCAGGGGTTTTTTATTAAACCAGTAAACCGCCGCCGACAGGGTGGCCTCAATCTGCTTGGGGTGGTGGGCATAGTCATCCCAGACCTCAAGACGGTCAGTTTTACCCAAAAACTCAAACCTTCTTTTAGTGCCGATAAACTTTGGCAAAAATTGTTTTATTTTAGCTAAACTAATTCCTAAGTTTTTAAGAGTGATAATAGCGGCGGTGGCATTAAAGGCATTATGAGAACCGGGAACATTGATGATAAATGATCCCCAGTCTTGTTTATTATATTGAAGAGAAAAGGTTGTTTTGCCTGGTAATAAAGAAATGTTTTTAATTTGGCAGTTATTATTATCGCCTTGTCCGTAAGTAATAATTTTTTTATTTAATTTGGCAATCACGGCTCGATTATTTTTGTTATCGCCGTTGATGACCAAAAAACCATCGTTGGGAATTTTGTCAAAAAATTGGTAAAAAACAGTTTTGACTGCTTCTTGGTTGGGATAAATGTCGGGGTGGTCGTGCTCGATATTGGTGCAAATAACTATTTTGGGGTTTTGCCAGTAGAACCGTGGTCGATGATCAAACCCTTTAGCTGTGGCGTATTCGTCCGCCTCGGCAATAAAATATTGACCCTTTTTGTCATAATGTCCTGGCCAAATCAGGGGAAAAATTTCGCCGGCCCCAATAGCAAAGCTTGGTTTTTCTCCGGCCAGGGCCATTACAGTAGCTAAAATAGCGCTGGTGGTGGTTTTGCCGCCAACACCGCAAACAGAAATACCGCTTTTTTTAGCCATTAGCAATCCCAGGGCCTCACCATGGGTTAAATAAGGGATGCCCTTTCTAATGGCCGCTTTGGCTTCGGGGTTATCTGGTCCCTGATGGGCGCTGCCGGTCGCAATGACCAAGTTTTGATGACTAATATGGTCGGTTGAAAAATTCTCCCACCAAGAAAGACCCATTTTTTTTAAGGTCTGATCAGTAATAAAAATTTCAGGGATATCTGATCCGGAAATGTTAATGTTTTTATCTTTTAAACAGGCGGCCAAGGCCGTCATTCCGACACCCTTAATACCAATCATGTGGACAAAACGAACCTTGTTAAAGTTAATCTTAGTCATCTTTTTGGCAAATTACTGTTAACATACTACCGCAAGACTTGCCTTCTTGTCGATACGACCACCAATGTTGGTTTTGGCAAGCAGTACAAGCCGGAAATCGGGCCAGGTTGGTTTTTTTAATCCCCTCTTTTTCTAGTTGTTGCTGGCAAATGGTCAGCAAATTAAGATAGTGCTTGTTATTTTGTTTTAAGGAAAAATTTTTTAAATTAGGTTGTTTTTTAATAAAAAGTTTAGGTAGTTCTTCACCAACTTGGTAGCAACAAGAGCCAACATGAGGCCCAATACCGACGATAATATTGTCGGTCTGTCCGCCCTGTTGTTTAATATATTGGACCATTTTGCCGGGTAAATTTTTTAGTAAGCCCCGCCAGCCGGCATGAACGGCGCCAATAATTTTTTTCTTTCTTTCGTAGTAAATGATGGGTAGGCAATCAGCTGTTCTGATTGCCAAGACCAGTCCAAACTCTTTAGTAATTAACCCGTCAACCTTAGGTTTTAGGGGCTGATCATTATTTTTGATCAAGGCGATGTTATCGCTATGAATCTGTTCGGCTTGAATTAATGGATAATTTAAGAGGTTTAAGTCTTTGGCTAACAACCGGAAATTATCACCATTATTTTTAAGAGAAAAATTGCCATAGGCTTTGGAAGCAAAGCCATGGCTTAGATTTTTTTCCTGACAAAACAGGTCAAGACGACCAATCATCTTTTTAGCAATTTTTTTAAAGCTTCTTGAGCGGCTTCGTGGTCGCTCCAGGGATATTCGGTTTTACCAAAACACATTGATTGTTCATGGCCTTTGCCCAAAAGGACAACAATGTCGCCTTTTTGAGCTTGACAAATGGCAAAGTTAATTGCTTTGGCCCGATTGGTGATGATTTTTTTCTTAGTTTTGGGCAAACAGCCGGCGGCGATGTTTTTGGCGATTCTGTCGGGATTTTCAGTTCTGGGGTCTTCGCTGGTAATGATGGTTAGATCGGCCAACTGGGAGGCAATTTGGCCCATAACGGGTCTTTTTTGCTGGTCTCTTAAACCGGCACAGCCAAAAACGGCAATCAATTTTTTTCCCCTTGCTAGGCGTTGCCTTAGTTCGGTAAGAACGTTTTTTAGGGCGTTGGGTGTATGGGCAAAATCAACGAAAACTGAAAAATTTTGACCAAGGTCGATCGGGTCAAGCCGCCCCTTAGGAGAAGAAAAACTATTCAGGGCGGCCTTGATTTTTTGATCGCCAATTCCTAGGGCGCAAGCGGCGGCAATTGCCGCCAGGCAGTTGTATTGATTATAAAGACCCGGAAGCGGACAGCGGTGGGGAAAGCTTTTAGGAGTAATATCTGCTTTGCTTTTGATGCCATAGGTGATAATCTTGTTTTGTTTTGGCAGGGTTGATTTTAAATATGAAAACCAGTCATCGTCTTGGTTTAAAACAGCAATTTTGGTTGTGGCAAAAAGTTTTGCTTTGGCTTTGGCGTAGTTGGACATATTTTTATGGTAATCAAGGTGTTCGGGGGTAATATTAGTAATTACTCCCAAAGAAAAATTGGCTCCCCAGAGTCGGTATTGATCTAGGCCATGCGAAGTGGCTTCAATGATAGCGTACTTTACTCCTCCTCGAATCATTTTTGACAAGAATCGTTGGAGTTTTTTGGAATTGGGGGTGGTAACATGAAACCCGGTATCTTCTTCTTGAGAGCCGATTTTAGCGTTAATACTGGTGACTAGGCCGGTTTTTTTACCGGCTGAAGTTAAGATATGCCAAATGAGATTGCTGGTGGTGGTCTTGCCGTCGGTGCCGGTAACGCCGATAACGGTTAATTTTCGGGCTGGGAAACGATAATAAAGGGTCCAAAAAAGCGCTTCCGGAAAATGATAACCCAGGTTAATAACTGTCCGGAAAGCGTCTTTCCAGCTTTTTGTTTTTGACTGGAGCTTGTTAGTCATAATCCTATCCTTATTATAACAGGCGCTGACCTTTTGGCTGGAAAATTTTTTTAGTTTCTGGGGTTAATGCTTTTAATCAGAAAAATATCTTCGGCAATATCAAACCAAATTGGAGCGGCGGTGCGACTGCCCCAAACAGAAGCGGAAGGTTCGAAAATGACGACCAACATAACAAACTCCGGATCCCTGGCCGGAGCAAAACCAACAAAGGAGCCAATAGTTTTATTGGGGTCGTATTGACCATTAATAAAGATTTGAGCAGTACCGGTTTTACCGGCTACTTGGATTTGGCCATCGGTCCAGGGAATGGTGCTGTTTTTAACAACCCCCACCATCATGTCGGTAATTGTTCTGGCTGTTTTTGGGGAAATGACAGGCTTTTTTTCTATTTTTTCTAAGCTTATTGTTGGCTGGCCATTGATTTCGGCCACCACTCGCGGTTGAATTAAATAGCCGCCGTTGGCGAGAACGCTAACCGCTTGAATCATTTGAATTGGGGTAACACCAAAGCCTTGACCAAAAGTGGCGGTGGCCAATTCAAAATCATACCATAAATTGGGTGATTTAACTGATCCGGTTGCCTCAGCTTGAAGGTCAATATTGGTCTTTTGACCAAAACCAAACTTGTTTAGATAATCAAGAAATTTTTTTCGACCCAAGGTTTGGCCAACAAAAACTAAACCAACGTTGTCGGAGCGCTCTAGAATTTCTCTCATATTGGAATTGGGCCGGTATTCATTATTCCAGGTTTTAATTTCGTGTTCACCAATTTTGATTGGACCATCACAGATAGGGCAAACGGTTTCTGGGGTGATGGTATTTTCTTCTAGGGCGGCGGCCATGGTAATAACCTTAAAAATTGATCCTGGTTCGAAAATGCGGCTTATAGCCGGATTATTGAACAGCTCTTGGTCGGTGGTAGCATATTGATTGGGATCAAAATTAGGATAAGATGCCATAGCCAAGATCCCACCTGTTTTGGGGTCAGCAACGATTGCCACTCCCCCAAGGGCACCGTACTGCTCTACTCCTCTTTTTAGATGCTTTTCGGCCGCCCATTGGATTTTGCGATCTAAAAAAAGTTTTAAATCGGCCCCGTCTTGGGGTTCGGTTCTTTTGGGTTCACCCAAAACAATTGGTTTTCCGAAAGCGTCTTTTTCTTGGATAACAAAGCCATCTTTGCCTTTCAGGATGTCGTGGTAGAAACCCTCTAAGCCAAGGTAGCCGGTGTTTTCCCCCCGGGTGTTTTTACCAACAAAACCCAAAAGGTGAGCGGCCAGGTCTTTCTGAGGATAGTGGCGGCTAAACTCCTCTGATAGCTGAAGACCGTTGATATTTAACTTTTCAATAATTGCTTTTTTTTCTTGATTGACCCTTTTGGAGATTGGTACCCAGAGAAGCTCCGAGGCTAATAAATCAGCCACTCGTTTTTTTTCTGATTTTTGGTTGTCTTCAAAAATAATCGGCTCGAGATGATCAACAAGCTCTTCAGAAGTAATTTTTAATTCTGGCTTAAAGACATGAAGGTTAAAGGTGGGTTGGTCAAGTGCGAGAGAATAGCCGTCTTGATAAAAGATTCCGCCCCTTTTGGCGGGGATGAGGTTTTCTTGCCAGTGCTGGTTTTCGGCTTGGGCTAATAATTGATCACGATTAACAACTTGCCACCAGAAAAGACGGAGCAATATGATAATGAAAAATCCGCCGATAATCAAACCCAAGATGCGGATTCTGTTTTGAGCCATTGTTAATTAGCCGAAGCGATTGGTAACTGTTTAGAAAGATAAATCACCGAAGACCAGGGGTCTTGGCTGGCGGGTGGTAAAAAGCCTAGTTTTTCGGCTCTGTCTTCCAAGACCGGTAAGAAAGTTAGCTGACTGATCTCTGTTTGAAGCTGGTGGTTTTCTAGAACCAGTCTTTCCTTTTCTTGGTTAATTTCAGCCAATGCTCCAGCTTGAGTGCTAAAGAAAATAAAGACCAAAACCTGAGCAACCACCAGACCAGCAGTGATAAATCCTAAGAAGGTCAGCAGACCCTGATATCGGCGATTAGGTTTTTTTTTAGTTTTGTTCATAATTATTTTTGAGCTACTCTTAATTTGGCGCTTCGGGATCTGGGATTATTTTGCTGCTCTTCCTTTTTGGGAACAATTGGTTTTTTGGTAATAATGGTTAATTTTTTTTCTTGTTCTTGTTGATGAAAGAAATTCTTGACAGTTCGGTCTTCTCCCTCGTGAAAACTAATTATCACTAAGCGGCCGTTCTGAGCTAAAAGTGGTACCGCCTGTTCAAGACCTTTTTCTAAATTACCAAGCTCATCGTTAACGGCAATTCTTAATGCTTGGAAGGTTCTTGTGGCCGGATGAATTCGGCCCCGCCTTCTCCCAGTTACCCCTTCAATAATTTTGGCCAATCTTTTTCCGCTTCTAATGGGAGCAATTTTTCTCTCCTTGATAATGGCTTTGGCAATGATTCGGGCCTGCTCTTCTTGGGCAAACTTAGTAAAGATTTGGCCAAGCTCTTTTTCTGATAGGGCGGCCAGTAAATCAGCTGCGGTAACCTGCAGCTTGGGGCTCATTCTCATATCAAGCTGGTCGCTATCAAAAGAAAAACCTCTTTGATTACTGGTTA
>JAQVIV010000008.1 GCA_028695445.1 Candidatus Shapirobacteria bacterium | reverse complement strand
CAACTCAGGTTATTAAAGAAAAATCGGGCTGGTATCGCAAAGCGATATAATACCCCGATTTCTTTCAGCCTGATCGGGGTGGTGTGAAGAACGTGAACACAATACCCCGATAGAGAAGGCCAGACAAGAGCCTAGTAAAGACTTTGATTTGTTCTTCCTCTTTTTATTCCTCTAGTTTATTGTTACCAGACTCAATCTATCCCCTTTTTAAATACGGTAAAGTATTTATAGTAAGCCTTATAGTTTATGTTTAGGGGAATTTTGATTAAGACTAATATTGAAAGTGGGACGATTGTTTTTAGATAACTCTGAAAAGGTTAGTGTTACCGAAAAATCACTCGGGTTTTTGAAAATATTAAAGAAGCAGGCAAAGATCAAGACTAATTAGCCAAAATGAAAACGGGGTTAATGTCAATGGCGGTTGTTATTAGTTAATTTAGGCAAAAACCTTATCGGGCGGGAAGAGGTTGGTTTTTCTCGGTAAAGATTGCCAACGGCCATAAAGCTGAATGTGTAGGGCGGTAATTTCTTCTTCGGGAAGGTCAAAGCCGCCGCTTTCAATAACCGCCAATGTTTCCTCAAGAGAAGGGATTTCTTCAAGCAGGGAAAGTGGTGGTTCTTGGTTGGCTAAAAATTTATCGACTTGATTGGCTCGGTAGCTTTGCAGGAGACCATAAAGAAACCGATAGCTTCTTGTTTGCTGATCGGGATTACCCTGAAGCTTGATAAAGAGATTGCCTCTTTCTACGCTAACACCAAGCATCCGTTCTCTTGTCTCTAACTTTTCCAGGGTTTGAGCGGGGATTCTCAAAGCCAGGGCCGCCTCTTGAATCGGAAAGGAAATTAGCGCACCCCCTTGGCCCCGATCAATCATTTCGGTTATTTGGCCAAGATGAATTGCCGCCCTGGCCATTCTTTCTGGTCCACCTTTATTCATTACCTATATTTTATCATGAGACTGGCTTGGTTTTTGCCCGGTTTTTAGTTATAATGCGCTTGATGGTCGGAAAAAAACCCAAGACCAATAGACGATTAAACTGGTTAATGGCTATGCCGGTTTTTCTGGGGTTTTTAATTTCCGGCCTTTTTTATCGGCAGATGCCTGGGGTGATTGTTTCTGGCTGGGATCGTTTTGGTCAGCCCAACGGCTACCTGCCTCGCTTTTGGGGCCTGTTTCTTATGCCGTTAACCAGTCTGATAATGCTGGTTTTGCTTTGGCTAATCCCCCAGGCTGATCCCCTCAAGAAAAATGTTGACAAGTTTCGCTCCCACTTTGACAACTTTATTGTGTTTATATTATTCTTCCTTCTTTATCTTCATCTATTGGTTTTGGCTTGGGCCCTAGGTTATCGGTTCAATATGGTTTATGCTTTAATTTTGCCTTTGGCGATTCTGTTTTGGCTGGTGGGGGTTTTATTGGAAAAAAGCCGGAGAAATTGGTTTATTGGTATTAAAACTCCCTGGACAATTAGTTCGGATTTGGTTTGGGAAAAGACTCATCGGCTGGGAGGGCGATTGTTTAGGGTTGCCGGGATTATTGTTCTGGGAGGATTTTTATTGCCAGATTTTTCCTTTTGGCTGGCGATTATTCCGCCATTGCTGTTGTCAGTTTTTTTAACGGCCTACTCCTATTACTGGTATCGAAAAGGGGTTGGCGTTAATTAGTAAATAAAGTAAAGTTTTGTTATAATTGTTAAGAGGAGTGGGGGTTTTAAAATGACGGAACGACCAAATTTTTTACCTTACGATTATTCTCCAACTCGGTTTGCTCAAGATCTAGCCGACCTTGAGGTTTTTGAAGAGGCGGGTCTTGTTATCGGTGGTTCAAAAGAGGCTCTTTGGGAGGCCAGAAGAGAGGCGATTAATCGCTACCGCTTTCCACAGCACCAGATACCGCCCTTGAAAAAAAAAGAGTAGAAATGAAAAGCTGACAAAAAGCCTATTCTTTCAGTTATTATTTGTTAGTTGGCAAGGATGGCTGGTTTTTTTGCTTTCTGGCTAAATTATTAATTTTTTCCCCACGGGCTTTGTTAATGTATATTAGAAGTACAGGTTATGGCAGATCGTTATAGCGCTATTTGGTTGTCGCATTCTTCAATTACCGATTTTGAAAATTGTCCTCGAGCTTATTTTTTAAAACATGTTTATCGGGACCCCAAAACTGGTCATAAAATAAGACTGGTGTCAGCCCCCTTAACCTTGGGTCAAGTGGTCCATGAAACGATTGAGGAAATCTCTGCCCTTCCTAAGGAAAAACGTTTTGATCATCCCCTGATGACCCGTTTTGATAAGATTTGGCAGAAGTTTTCCGGCCCCAGAGGTGGATTTGTCAATTCCGAAATAGAGAGCCGCTATCAAGGACGGGGGAGAAACATGATTGCCAGGATAACAGAACATCCTGGCCCCTTGAAGAAGTTGGCGGTTAAGATTAATCTGGATCTGCCTCATTTTTGGCTGTCTGAGGCCGATAATTTGATGCTCTGCGGTAAAATTGACTGGTTAGAGTATTTGCCCGAGGAAGATGCGGTGGGAATTATCGATTTTAAAACCGGTAAAGGTACTGAAGAAGAAGATTCTTTGCAGCTGCCGATTTATCAGTTAATTGCTCAAGAGTGTCAGGAAAGATCGGTAAAACGTGCCTCTTTTTGGTATCTAGATCGGCAAAATTACCCTCAGGAATTAGATTTGCCGGATCAAAAAGAAACAAGAGCGAAGTTAATAAAAGTTGGTAAAAAAATTCGCTTAGCTTGCCAAATGAATCGTTTTCTTTGTCCCCAAGGGGAGCGGGGTTGTTCTCATTGTTCTTCTCTTGAGGTTATTGCTTCCGGTCAAGGACAACTGGTGGGCGTTGATGATTTTGGTTATGATCTTTATTTTTTAGCCGATACTAAAAGTAAAAAAGGACCCCAAAGCCGCCTTCTTTAAACTGGTGTTTTTCTTTAGTTTTTATTGTTCCATTTTTAATTTTAATGGAGAGATGGGGTAGAAAAAATTCCCCCTTGACGAATGGGGGGCTATTTTTGTATAGTTTTACCCATGGCCGAACCCCAAAACGATATTACCTCCCTGGCCCTAGAAGGCAAAATCAAACGAGCCCACACTCTGGTTGAAGAAGCCAAGGAAAAGCTAAAAGAACAACGCGATATGTTTAGGGGGGCTTTCGAAAATGATTCGGTTTATCAGGATCACCAGACCAAACACGAAGAGGCCAGGAGGGTTCTCTTGGCTACCAAAAAGCAAATTTTAAAGGATCCGGCGGTAGCTTCGATAGAGGAAAAAATTAAAGACCTGCGTCTTTCTTTAAGGCAATTACAGGATTCTTTGTCGGAAGATCTACAAGAATATCAGAACTTGACTGGCGAAAAGGTTATCGAGACCGATGAGGGTCGGTTGATGGAAATTGTTAGTAAGGCCAGGTTAATTCGGCGAACCGCCTAGGATAATTTATGAAAGAACGGAATTTAGTTTTGGGAACGATTATTTTATTGGTTTTGGTAGGTCTTGGTTTTGCTCTTCGGCCCCAAGGGGAAAGAATTCCTGGCCAAGACAATTTTTTAACCGAAGAGGAAAATCCCAAAAATAACAATCTTTCTTTACCAGCCGATGTTTTATCTGATCAGGAGCAAAAAAATCAAGAAATGAATAGCGATCAAAAAAAAATAAGCTGGTCGGAACCGCCCCGCCTAACAATTGACCAGAGCCTTGATTATCGGGTTGTTCTAACGACTTCGGCTGGAAAAATTACCATCGACTTATCAGAAAAGGAAACACCAATCACCGTTAATAATTTTGTTTTTTTGGCTAATCAGGGTTTTTACGATGGGGTTATTTTTCATCGGGTGATTGAGGGGTTTATGATTCAGAGCGGTTGTCCCAAGGGCGATGGTACTGGTGGTCCGGGTTATCAGTTTGCTGATGAACCATTTGAAGGTCAATACACTCGAGGAACAGTAGCTATGGCCAACGCCGGCCCCAACACCAATGGCAGCCAGTTTTTTGTTATTCACCAAGATACCAGTCTGCCTTCCAATTATGTTGTTTTTGGCCGGGTTATTGAAGGGATGGAAACGGTTGATAAAATTGCCTCAAGCCCGGTTCAGGCCAATCTTGCTGGCGAGACTTCCTCACCGATTAATCCGGTTGTTATCACCGATATAGAAATTACTACCCGTTAATTTGGTTTAGTTGGTTTTTCCCGGTTTTTATTTTTTTTGCCACTTGGTTACACCCCGGGGGTGTAAAAGGCAAAGGTTTTTTGGCAGTATTTGCTATACTAATAATTAGTATGGTTTTGGGGATTGATCCAGGACTGGCTTCTTGTGGTTGGGCAATTTTGCCCGACAGTAAGACCCTATCTGTTTGCGGCTGTTTAGTAACGACAAGAGCAGACGATTTATCCAATCGTTTGGGTCAACTTTATCAACAGGTGGTTGATTTGTGTCAAAAATATCGGGTGGAAGAATTGGCTATCGAATCGCTCTTTTTTGCCAAAAACACCAAAACGGCTCTTTTGGTAGCCCAAGTTATGGGAGCGATTAAAGCCGCCGCCTATCATTCTGGGGTGCGGGTTTTTGAATATACCCCTTTACAGATTAAAATTGCTATTACCGGTTATGGCCGGGCTGATAAAAATCAGATAGCGGCTATGGTGAAGCAAGAACTGGGTGAGAATGATCAATTGGTCAACAACCATGCCGCCGACGCTGTGGCCGCCGCTCTAACTCACCTTTTTACTATGAGAAAAGACCAATTGGTATGATTAGCTCTTTAACGGGAACAATTAATTTTAAAAATCTGCGGGGAATAGAGGTTTTGGCAGGGCAAGTTGGTTATTGGGTTTTGGTTCCGGCCAATTTAATTGCCGATTGGGAAATTGGTGAAAAGATTACTCTTTATACCATAATGATTGCTAGCGAAAAAGCGGTTGATCTTTATGGTTTTTCTTCTCGCAACCAAGTAAGGATTTTTAATATGCTAACTTCTGTTTCCGGGGTTGGTCCGCGAACAGCTTTGCAGATTTTTAACAATCATGAAGGAGAAGAGATTGAAATTGCCATTGACAAGGCCGATGTCGCCTTTTTTCAAGGCATTAAGGGTATTGGTAAAAAAACTGCCCAGAGATTAATTGTTGATTTAAGGTCAGTTTTAGATCAGGATCGGGTTCGAGAAGAAAAAGAGGCGGAAAGCAAAGAACCAACCGTTTATCAGGCGCTTATTCAACTTGGTTTCAGCAAGGAAGAAATTCGTTTAGTAATTAATAAAGTTAGTCCTGATCAAGAAGAGGAGGAGAAGATCGCTCAGGCCCTAAAGTTGTTATCCGGTAATGACTAAAAAAAATTCCAACCAGGATCGATCAGAAAAAGAACTTCTTGATAGCCTGCGCCCCAAAACTCTAGCCGGTTTTATCGGTCAAGAATCTTTAAAAGACCAATTAAAAATTTTTATTGCCGCCGCCAAGCAAAGAAAAGAACCCCTAGAGCACGTTTTGTTTTATGGTCCGCCGGGCTTGGGCAAAACTACTCTGGCCTGTATTTTGGCCTGTGAGATGGCCACTAATATTAAGATTATTTCTGGCCCTGCTCTGTCTCGAGCTGGTGATTTGGCTTCGATTTTGACTAATCTTAAAGAGGGCGACATTTTATTTATTGATGAGGTTCACCGGCTCAACAAGATAGTTGAGGAAACGCTTTATCCGGCTATGGAAGATTATGCTCTGGACATTATTGTCGGTAAAGGGCCGTCAGCCCGGTCAATTAGACTAAAACTGAAACGATTTACTGTGGTTGGGGCAACCACTCGTATTGGTTTAATTTCCTCTCCCATGCGAGATCGATTTGGTTTGGTTCACAAGCTGGATTTTTACCGGCCGGAAAATTTAGTAGAAATAATTATCAATTCGGCTAAAATTTTGGCAATCAATATTAATAAGGAGGGGGCCTTGGAGATTGCTCGTCGTTCTCGAGGTACGCCCCGGATTGCCAACCGCCTGCTCAAAAGGGTCAGAGATTATGCTCAAGTTAAGGGCAATGGTCGAATTGATCAAAAAACAGCTCAAAAAGCCTTAGACGACCTTGATGTTGATCAAATTGGTTTAACCGGTGTCGATCGAAAACTGTTGAGGTTAATTATTAATAGCTATCAGGGTGGTCCGGTGGGCATTGAAAATTTAGGCGCCGGGCTAGTTGAGGACGTCGGCACGATTGTTGATGTTTATGAGCCCTATTTAATGAAATTGGGTTTTCTGAAACGAACCCCTCGGGGGCGGATTGCGACTGATCGGGCTAAAAAACATCTAAAGTTGTCTGGCAATCAGGAACGCCTGGTTTAGTTTCGCTTCTTTTAACCAAATGCTAAAATAGCCTGAAGATGTCTCTCTGGCAGAACCTATCGAAACCAATTATTGGTTTGGCCCCCATGGATGGAATCACCGATGAGCCAATGCGTCAAATTACCGCCCGGTACGGCCGGCCCGGAGTGATTTTTACTGAGTTTGTTAATGTCGAATATGCCGCCGCCCGTCCGGAAAAGATTTTTAGTCGTTTTTGGTATTCGCCCAATCAGCGTCCTATTGTGGCTCAGCTTTCCGGAGTTGACCCGAATCTTTTTTACCAGCTGGCTTTTATCGCCGCTTACTTAGGATTTGACGGAGTAGATATTAATATGGGTTGTCCGGCCAAAAGCATTACCAGCCGCGGCGGCGGAGCCAGGTTGATTAATGATCCTTCTCTGGCCAAGAAGTTGGTTTTATCAGTCAAAAGGGGTCTTGATGATTGGGAAGAGGGTAAAAAAATTACCGACGTTGTTTCTGCCAAGCTGGCCGTTGAAACTCGGATAATTCAAAAGAAAAACTATCAATTAGGCGGCCAAAAAGAGCCAAGGATCCGACCGACTATATCGGTTAAAACTCGCCCCGGAATTAATCGGCCCCTGGTAAAGGATTGGCTGGCTTTTTTATTAGAGTTACCGATTGAAGCTTTAATTGTTCATGGCCGATTGCTGTCGGCTGGACATTCTGGCCCGGTTGATTGGCAAAGCCTGGGATCGGCCGCCCAAATTGCTCATCAGAGGAAAAAGATTTTGATTGGCAATGGCGGTGTCGCTTGCCTTGGCGAGGGGAAAACCCTGAGTCAGAAATATCATCTGGATGGAGTTTTAATTGGTCGGGCCGCTTTGGGCAATCCCTGGGTTTTTACTGATAAGATCCCCGATGAAAAGGATCGTTTTTTGGCAATGATGGCCCATGCTCGTTATTTTGTTGATCTTTTTGGGGAAGAAAATTTTTTGGCTTTGCGCAAACACCTAGCTTGGTATGCGGCCAGTTTTCCTGGAGCCAGGAAACTAAGAAGCCGACTGGTCAGAACTAATAGCTTGTCTGAAGTAGAAAAGATAGTTGCTGGTAATTGATAAACTTGATCAAGTTTTAATTAATCAACAACTAGGTAATTTAAAAATAAATGGCTAGATGGCCAGATAGCTGAATGGTTAAAACAAATTACTAGATTTTTTTTGAGGCTATGAGTTCTGTGAGGATTCTCCTTTCTGAGGCTAAACAGAGTTTTCGTGAAAAGTCGGCTAGCAATCTGCCAAAACAAGCACTGAGGCAAATTCGATATCACAAATTTTAAAAAGTGACAGGGTAGCATCTTGTTTCCTTGGTCTTGCTGGGTTATTATTAGACTCGTTATGGCTAAAATTTCTATTGCTGATTTTAAGGTCGGCGAAGCCTTTATTTTTCGCGGCGATCCTTTTGTGATTTTGTCAGTTCGGGCCAAACACTTGGGTCGAGGCGGGGCAATTTACCGAACCAAGATGAAAAATCTTAAGACTGATGCTACCCTGGAGGAAGCCTTTAGGCCAACCGATAAATTTGAAACAGTTGATTTATCTTTGGAAACCATGAACTTTATGTATCGGGCTGGAGATGAAGCTTTGTTTATGCACCCTCGAACCTATGACCAAATAAGTTTATCTCTTAAAAAGATCGGCTCTTTTGTTAAATTCTTAAAAGAGGGAGAAAATTATCGTTTACAATTTATTGCCGATGAGCCGGTAGGAATTTTACCACCGGCTAAAATTAAACGGCTAGTGATTGAGGCTCCAGAGGCGATTGCTGGCAACACAGCCACGGCGGCAACCAAAAAAGTTATTATTGAAGGAGGAGCGCAAATCGAAACTCCGCTTTTTATCAAAACCGGCGATATTATTATCATTAGAACTGAAGATGAGGGCTATGTTAGCAAGGCGCAAGAAGGGGGCAAGTAATTTTTTGTGTTAAACACCAATCTTAAAAATCAGACTCTGTCGGTTTCTCAGTTTAATCAGTTAATTGACGAAATCATTTCTCCGCTTCAGGTTATTGTTGAAGGCGAGTTGTCTGGGGTCAACACCAATTCTGGACGCTGGTTTTTTGCTGTTCTAAAGGATGACCAAGCCAGTGTTAATATTTTTTCACCCCTGGGTCGGATTCCCAATTGGCAGGTTTTGCAGGAGGGAATGAGGGTTCGAGTTGATGGCTGGCCAAGGCTTTATCAAAAAACTGGCCGATTTTCTCTTTTTGCGCGCTCTATCCAGCCGGCCGGAAGAGGAGCCTTGAAGGAGGCCTATGAAAAATTAAAAAAAGATCTAGAAGTTTTGGGTTATTTTGACCCGGCCAGAAAAAGACCCCTGCCCCGATTAATCAGGAAAATTGGTCTGATAACAGCCCCTGGTTCACGGGCCTATTCTGATTTTATTAGTGTTTTGGCCGATCAATCTTCGGGGATAAAAATCGACTTTTATCCCGTCTTGGTTCAGGGTGATGAGGCCGTTGACCAAATTAGCCAAGCCTTGGATTTTTTTAATCAAAGAGCCAAAGATTATGACTTGCTGGTTTTAACTCGAGGTGGAGGTAGTTTAGAAGATTTATTACCCTTTAATAGCCGAATTTTGGTGGAGGCGGTTTATGGGGCCAAGGTGCCGGTTTTGGCGGCTATTGGCCATGAAGCCGACGATTGTTTAATTGATTTGGTGGCTGATTTTCGTTCGTCGACACCTTCGGCGGCGGCCCAGTTGATTAATCAGCACCAAAGAGAAGCTTTGTTGACGATTGATAGCCTGGCTCAACGGTTAATTGATTCTTATCAAGATCAAATTTTGATTAAAAGGGGTGATTTGAATAGTTTTGCCAACAGGTTAACTTTTTATTATCAAAACCAATTTCAAGAAATATCTTTGTTATTGGCTCGTTTTGATGGCAGCATTAGTTCCTTTCTGCGCCAAATTCAAGTTCAAGAAAAGATACGCCGTTCTTTGGAAAAATTATTGCTAAGCTACGATCATCGGACGATCTTAAAGCGGGGCTTTACCTTAACCCTAGATCGGCGTGCTAAAATAATTACAGAACCTGGTAAGGTTTTGGCTGGTGAAGAAATCACCACTCGTTTTTATCAGGGAGAAATTCTTTCCGAAGTTAAAAATAAATAAATTATGAGTTCTAAAATAACCCCTAAGAGCCTATCGGCCGCCTTTGAAGAATTAGAAAAAATTGCCGAAGAGTTTGAGGATGAAACAATTGATTTGGAAGGGGGAATTGCCAAGCTGGAAAAAGGTTTGAGTTTGGCCGCCTTTTTAAAAAAAGAACTATCAAAAATGGAGAATAAAGTTGTCAGAATTAAGGAAAAATATCAGGAGATTGACGATTAGCAGATTTTGTGTTAGACTGCTAAATAATTCATCCACCTCTTTTATAATTTTATTATTCAACCTTCTGGAAGAAGCGCGGGGGATTATTGAAAGGGGTAAATTCTTGTTAGAGCTTTTAATAAAATTCAACAATGTCTTTAATTTTAAAACCGGAAAGGGAAAAACCAGCTCAAACCCAGATGCCCGTGGTGGCTCTAAGAGACACGGTAGTTTTCCCGGGTGCCGAAGCAACCCTGACCTTTGGTCGACCCCATTCGGTTGAAGCAATTAACTGGGCCTATAAAGAAAAAGAAAAAGTTTTCTTGGTTTGTCAAAAAAACCCGCGTGTTAATGACCCCGGTCAAGACGATCTTTATCAGGTGGGGACGATTGTGGAACTGGAGAATGTTTTACGTTCTGGTAAAGCAGTTTATGTTATTGTTCGAGGCCTGGGTCGGGCTAAGTTAACCAGCCTTTTAGAAAATAAGCCCTTTTTGGTTGGTCGGGTAACTGCCTTATCGGCCTCTGAAACCAGTGAAAGCGAGGATGTTCATGCTTTAGCCGGACTTTTAGTAGAACAGCTGAGAAAGGCAATGACCTTAGGCAAGGTTATCGATCCTCAGGCCTTAGGTAATTTATCTTCGGAAAACCCTCAGGAATTGGTTAATCGAGTGGCCATGATTTTGGAAATTGCCGGCAAAGACAAACAATCTCTTTTAGAAGTTGACGATTTGGGTAAACGGGCTAAAAAAACAATTGAATATTTAGTTCAGGAAATTAAAGTCTTGGAATTGGATCAACAGATTAGTTCTAAGGCTCAGGATAAATTTGACAAATCGATGAGAGAGGCGATTTTAAGACAGCGTCGAGAAATGATTGATCGCGAGCTGGGTAAGATGGGTACTAAGGCCGCCGATCCGGAAATTGAAAAGTTAAGAAAAAAAATCGCCGATAGTAAAATGCCAAAAAAAGTAGCCGAAAAGGCCAAGTCCGAACTGTCTCGTCTGACCAAGATGTCGCCCATGAACCCTGAGAGCGGCTATATTCATTCTTATTTAGAATGGTTAACCGATATTCCCTGGGTTAAAAAATCAAAAAGCAACCTTGATATTAAAAAGGCTAAAAAAATTCTCGACCAGGATCATTATGGTCTAGAAAATATCAAAGAGCGGATCTTGGAGCACTTAGCGGTAATTCAGCTTCAGGCAAAACAAAAGGAGAACATTTCTTCGCCGACCATTCTTTGTTTTATTGGTCCGCCCGGTGTAGGGAAAACTTCGGTTGGCAAATCAATCGCTCGAGCTATGGGCCGGCGGTTTGTCAGAATATCTTTGGGCGGTCTTCACGATGAAGCAGAAATTAGGGGTCATCGGCGAACCTATGTTGGCGCCTTGCCTGGCCGGTTAATTCAGGCTATGAAAGAGGCCAAAACTATTAATCCGGTGTTTATGTTAGATGAAATTGATAAAGTGGGCAATGATTTTCGTGGTGATCCTTCAGCGGCCTTGCTGGAAGCTTTAGATCCGGAGCAAAACAAGGAATTTTCCGACCATTATTTGGGAGTGCCCTATGATTTGTCCCAAGTCTTTTTTATTACCACCGGCAATGTTTTAGATACTATACCACCGGCCCTTCGTGATCGGATGGAAGTGATTCGTTTTCCCGGTTATACTGATGAAGAAAAATATCATATTGCCAAAGATTACCTTTGGCCCAAAGAGGTTCAAGGACAAGGTTTAGGCAAAGACAAGTTCGAACTAACCGGCGCTGTTTATAAGGAGATTATCGATCGCTATACTCGGGAGGCCGGAGTTCGCCAGCTCCAAAGAGAAATGGCTCGTTTGGCCAGAAAGTTAGCTAGGAAAATTGCCGAAGGGAAAAAGGTTAGCAAAAGGATTAGCGTGGCTCAGGTTCGGGCTCTGTTTGGACCGGCTCAGTTTTCAAAAACAGCCGCCGATAGCCAAGATGAAGTGGGTAAGGCCACCGGTTTGGCCTGGACTCAGGCCGGAGGAGAAATCTTGTTTATTGAGGTAGCCCTAATGCCCGGCAAAGGGAAGATTTTATTAACCGGAAAGCTGGGTGAGGTAATGAAGGAATCCTGCCAGGCGGCAATTTCTTATGTTCGTTCCCATTGGCAAACTTACAAGTTAGCCAAAGATTTTGCTGAAAAAATTGATATTCATGTTCATGTGCCGGAAGGGGCCGTAGCCAAGGATGGCCCTTCAGCGGGAGTGGCGATTGCCTCAGCGGTAGTCTCGGCCCTAACTGGCAAATCACTAAAACACAACGTTGGTATGACCGGAGAAATTACCCTTCGTGGTCGGGTTTTAGAAATTGGCGGTGTTAAAGAAAAGGTTTTGGCCGCTCACCGAGCCGGGTTAAAAACGGTAATTTTGCCTAAAAATAACAAGAAAGACCTGGAAGATATTCCGGCTAAAATTAAAAAAGAAATGAAGTTAATTTTTGCTGACCAGCTAAATCAGGTTCTCAAAGAGGCTTTGTCTGGCAGTAAAAAAACAAAGACCCCAAAGTAAAGAGGGAGAGCACCTGTTGTCTTGGCAATAGATCGTTTATAGAACCTCTTTTACCTTTGTTTATTTTTTTAATCCCTTCTCACCAATTCTATTACCGTTTTTCTTAAATTATGGGTTCTGGGTAAAACGTCTGGTCTTTTTCTACCGTCCGCAACTTCCCGGATCAGATAAAACAGGTCTTCGCTAGTAAATGTTTGCCTTGAGCCTTCAATTTGCCCCAGTTGGTTTATGGTGTCGAAAAGTTGATCAAGATTTTCTGCTGTGTCAATGTCGGCGGGGAGGGCGGGCCGATTGAGTCGGTCTATTAACTTTAAAGTAACCCTTTTTCTTAAAAATAAGCCTTCTTCTGGTCCTGGTTTAGTAACAAAAGCAGAACCGGTTTTGATATCGATGCTCTCAATTATCCAGTCGGATTCAATACGGCCATTGCTTCTTTGGATTCGGACCGGGGAACCAATTGCGATTGGTGCGGCTTCTTCCGTTTCGTTTGGCCAAGAGCCAGACTTGGTTTTGTTTTTGATAACGATAGCGGTAATATCATCCATCTTGGCTCGTGGATGATTGGTCTGACTCCTTCTTTTGGCTGTGTCGGCTAAGTTTCTGGCCGCTTCCTGGTTATTAGGATTAGCTTGAACGATAGCCTTAATTTCTTGATCGGTTAGATTATCGGAAACACCATCGGAGCAAATAATAATTGTTTCTTGACCATCCAGAGGTAAAACGTGGGTGGTAGGAACAACCGGATGATCTTGACCCAGAGCCTGGTAAATTTTGTTTCTTTGTCTAAAAAGATGCCTCTCTGATGGATTAAGCTCTCTGTCAGGGTTAAGGCAGTTGTTAAATCTGCTTTGGGTTTTTCGAGCCTGGTCTTCGCTGATGGCGCTAGTTTTTACCGGACCATCATCAAGGGTGACTTGTTCGATTTGACCATTTTTAACGATGTAGACGCGGCTATCGCCAACGCTGGCGACAACCAGGGCCCTTTCTTTTGGGTTTTGGGGGTTTTCCCAAAAACAAGCGACGACACCGGTGGTTTGCCCACCAGTTTTAGTTTCTATTCCTGTTTGGCTAATGTCTTTACTGGCAAGAACAAGAGCTTTCCTGGCCTGGGATTCTGCTTCAACAGAAGAGGCGGCCATTTTTGCGTTAAGGAAAAAATTTTCCAGACTGCTTCTGGCAACGGTAGCCGCATCTTGACCATACTCGACACTGCTGACACCATCAAAGACAGCAAAAACCCCCTTTTCCGGTAGACACAAAAAACTATCCTCATTGTTATTGGGGTGTCTGGGACTGGGGTGGCTTTCCCAACCAAAGTTAAAATCACCCCTCTTTTCAGCTTCGGGTTGGCGATTAATTTGTCTTGGTGTTTCCAGCGCTTGATCAATCATTTATAAAAAATATAGCACATAATTTGGCCAGACGCGAAGACCCAAAAGATATTTAAAAAACACCCCCTTGGGAATTATTGACGATTTTTTTTCTTGTTTAGTGTTGGTCTTAATGGGTTTTTTCGCATTGCCTTGCTACTTACCATAATAACAGCCCGATTGTCTTTTTTACCCGAAGAAGTCAGAACCTTTGGCGAGTTCTCACTCGCATGGTGCCAGTAGCCCCAGCGAGAATCGAAGACAACACCAACCTTTTTTTGTCTTGTTGATTGGGGTAATAACACCACGATTGTCTTTGGTGTCTTAAGAGAGGGAATCTTTGGCGAGTTCTCACTCGCATGGTGCCAGTAGCCCCAGCGAGAATCGAACTCGCATTACTAGGATGAGAACCTAGCGTCCTAACCGTTAGACGATGGGGCCAAAAATAAGCCCAAAACTAAAAAGTTTAAAGGTTAAAACTTTTAATTAAAGAAGTTTTGGTTTTTGTAATTTACGATTGACAACTTAGTGCCTGTTGTTAATTATACTAAACTAGGTCTGGGTTTGCCAAGAAGAGGGGCGGTCATTTTTTTATTTTTTGATTTGACAACTGGCTGGGTCGGTAATATAATCTGTTTCATTGTTGGCGATTTAATTTTAAAAAAGCCCGTTTTGTTGGGACCTTTTCCTTACCTCTTTTTTTGTTAAAACAAGCAAGGTTGTTATCTTTTATTAGTTATTAATTTTATTTAAATTGGAAAAATGATTGACAAGAAACTAATGACCAAACAAGGTTTGGAAAATCTTAAAAAGAAGCTGGCCGGTCTAGAGGCCCAACGGCCCGAGGCCGTCGAGCGAGTGGAGGCAGCCAGACAGATGGGCGACCTGAGAGAAAACAGTGAATATCACGCCGCCCGAGAAGATCTGACCCTTTTGGATACTCAAATTGAAGAGTTGCAAGCGGTTTTGGCTAATGCTAAAATCGCCAGCGCCGCCAACGGCGGTTCTCGGATTGGTCTGGAAAGTTTGGTAACAATAAAAAACGACAGTGGTCAAGAGCTGGTTTACCAGCTGGTGGGTGAACACGAGTCTGACCCTTTGAACAGAAAAATTTCTTACACCTCACCCTTAGGTCAGGCCCTAATGAATCGTGGGGCTGGTGATAGAGTTACAGCCGACACTCCAGGGGGCAAGGTAGAATATCAAATTGTGGCAGTTAAATAAGCCTTTCTTTTTTTGTGATAAACTAGTAGCCAAATGGCTGGTCGTTTGGAAAATATTAAAAAAGAAAGAACTGCCAAATTAAAAAAACTGCGTTCTTTGGGCATTGACCCCTATCCGCCCCGAACACCGCAACACCTTTCAATTATCGAGGCTCGGGATAAAATAGGCCAAAAGACTACCGTTGTTGGCCGGGTTATGGCCTGGCGCTCTCATGGCGGGATGATCTTTGCCGATCTTAGGGATAGTTCGGGTCAAGTTCAAGTGGCTTTTTTTCTGGATGATTTAGGGGAAGAAAAATATCAGCAGTTGGAGTTATTGGATATTGGTGATTTCTTAACTCTTTCCGGTTTGGTTTTTAAGACTAAACGGGGCGAAATAACTGTTAGAGCTTTTTCTTGGCAAGTTTTAGCCAAGTCTTTAAGGCCTTTGCCTAATAAGTGGAAGGGCTTAAAAGACATTGAAACAAGGTCAAGAAAGCGTTATTTAGACTTAATTGTTAATGAAGAATCACGAAAAACTTTTATTTTAAGAAGCCGGATTGTTACTGCCATGAGGCAAATTTTAGAAGATGAGGGTTTTATGGAGGTGGAAACTCCGACTCTTCAGCCAATTTATGGCGGTGCCTCAGCCCAGCCTTTTATTACTCACCATAACACTCTTAACGCCGATCTCTATTTAAAAATTTCCGATGAACTTTATTTAAAACGGCTAATTATTGGCGGCTTAGATAAAGTTTATGAGATTGATCATAATTTTAGAAACGAGGGGGTTGATAAAAATCATAACCCTGAATTTAGCCTGATGGAATGTTATTGGGCTTATGCCGACTATAACGACATGATGAAATTAACCGAAAAGATTTATTCTCAAATTGCCCAAACGGTTTTGGGAACGACTAAAATTACTTTTGCCGGTCAAAAAATTGACCTAAAAACCCCCTGGCCAAGATTATCAATGTTTGAGGCGATTAAAAAATATTTAGGTTGGGATGCGGAGAAAATTTCTGACCGCAAGCTGAAAGAAAAACTGGAGAAAAAGGGAACAGGGCTGGTGGGTGGTTATAATCGAGGCCTGGCAATAGCCGATTTATTTGAAGAAGTTGAACCTCACCTGATTGAACCGGTATTTATTACCGATTTCCCCAAAGAAACAACCTCTCTTTGTAAATTAAAACCGGATAATCCAGATTTGATTGAGCGTTTTGAGCCTTATATTGCCGGTTTTGAAATTGGTAATGCTTATTCAGAGTTGAACGATCCACTTTTACAACAGCAGTTTTTTGAGGACCAGGTTAAAAGGCATGAGGCGGGCGATAAAGAGGCTTCACCGATGGATAAAGATTTTCTTGAAGCCCTGGAATATGGTATGCCCCCGACTGGGGGTTTGGGTTTGGGGGTTGATCGACTAGTGATGCTTTTAACCGGGCAAGAAAATATTCGTGATGTGATTTTGTTTCCCACTCTAAGGCCGGAGAAATAGCAGCGAACAATCCGTATAATTAATAATAGGCAATGGACAGAAATAAAATTTTAGCGCTTATTAAGCGTCGAATTACTAATCAAAATATCATAAAGCACATGCTAGCCATGGAGGCCTTTATGAAGGGCTTGGCAAGATATTTGGGTGAAGATGAGGAGTTTTGGGGCTTGGCTGGCTTGGTTCACGATTTAGATTACGACGGCAAGACTCTTCCCGAGGAGCATGGTTTGAAAATAAGAGAAATTTTGGTCCAGGAAGGTATTAATTTGCCTGGCGACATTCTTCAGGCCGTCGCGGCTCATAACTGGCATAATAATGGAGTTAAGCCAGAAAGCCTTATGGATTGGGCTCTGTTTTGTGGCGATTCCTTGACCGGCTTGATTGTTGCTTGTGCCCTAGTATTACCTGATAAAAAACTGTCTTCTTTAACAGTGAAATCAGTTTTAAAGAAATTTCCGGTCAAACGTTTTGCCGCCGGAACTCGTAGAGAAGATATTGAGCTTTGCCAGGAGAAATTAGGGATTTCTCTAGAAGAATTTGTTAAAATTGGCTTAGGGTCAATGCGGGGAATAAGTGAAAAGTTGGGTTTATAAAGAACTATAGGAAACTTAGCCTAAAATTATTGATAGATCCCGGATCTGTTATCAACAATTAGAAATCTTATTAAGATGCTTGATATTAATTTTATTCGCGACAATCAAGAACTAGTTAAGAAGGCGGCTCGTGATAAACAAATAGATGAGGGTCTAATTGATCGTCTTATTTTGGTTGATAATCGTCGTCGGGAATTGGTTAAGACCATTGATGAACTTCGGGCCCAAAGAAATGAGGCCGCCAAAGAAAGGGATATTACCCAAGGAAAGGAAATTAAGTTAAAGCTTCAGGAGCTTGAACCTCAATTAAAAAAGGCCGCTGATGAATATCAACAGTTAATGCTTCAGGTTCCTAATCTGCCCTCGAGTGATACTCCGGTTGGCAGAACAGATGAAGATAATCAAGAAGTAGAGGCCTGGGGTAAAATACCAAAATTTGATTTTCCCGTTCAGGACCATATTGCCCTAGGAAAAAAATTGGACTTGATTGATTTGGAAAAGGGTGTCCGAACAGCCGGTTTTCGAGGATATTATTTAAAAAAGGCCGCCGCCAAACTTCATTTTGCCGTTCTTTTTTATGCTTGGCAAAAAATTATTGAGGCCGGTTTTACCCCAATGGTGCCGCCAACGATTTTAAAGGAATTTGCGCTTACTGGTAGTGGTCATTTTCCTTTTGGCAGAGAAGATGTTTATCAGATTGCCAACCCCTCTCGTCTTGCCTCAGGTGAAGAAGCAAGAGAGTCTGAATATTTAGCCGGGACAGCCGAACCATCACTTTTGGCTTATTTTACTAACACCACCCTAAGAAAGAAAGATCTGCCGGTCATGGTAGCCGGTTGGACGCCCTGTTATCGATCAGAGGCAGGTAGTTACGGTAAAGATACCCAGGGGATTTATCGAATTCATGAATTTGCCAAAGTTGAGCAAGTGGTTCTTTGCCAGGCCGATAATCAGGTTTCTGATCAGTGGTTGGAAAAGATGAAAGACATTTCCGCTGGGATTTTGCAAGATTTTGGTCTTCCTTACCGGGTTGTTAAGGTTTGTACTGGCGATATGGGGGCGGGGAAGCGAAAAATGTACGATATTGAAACCTGGATGCCATCTCGGAGTGGCTATGGCGAAACCCATTCCGATTCTAACCTAACCGATTGGCAGTCGCGTCGCCTTAACATTCGCTATTTAAATCAAAAAGGAGAGAAGGTTTTTGTTCACGCTCTAAACAATACCGTGCTTGCCAGCCCGAGAATTTTAATTGCTATTTTGGAAAATAATCAGCAAAGAGACGGCTCAATTCTTATTCCTAAAGTCTTGCAAGACTTAGTCGGCATCGACAAGATTACCCCTTAAGGTTTTATCTTCAAGGGCACTTATTTTCACCGGAATAATTTTTCCCAGATATTTTTTATTTTCATCTTTGGAGGTTTTAATTTTTGTGGGCCAGTAATTATCTGATAATCCCCACCAGCCATAAGGGGTTTTTTTCAAAACCAAAACAAGCCTTTGGCTATTCATTATTTTTTTGCCTCCTGTTTGTCTATTTTTTTGAAGAGCAAAAGACAACCTTCTTTTCCGGTTTTTCTTAACTTTATCAGAAATAGTTTTCCAGATACCCCCGACGATCTTTTTTTGGGCCTGAGTTTGGGGGCGAGGCGAATAAGGAAAAAGATGGCCAAAGGCGATATCATTATTGTTGATGAATTCTAGGGTTTGGTTGAATTCTTCTTCGGTTTCGTCTGGGAAACCGACAATAATATCTGCCCGGAGAGTAAAGTAAGGCAGGGCCTCTTTAGTATATTGTAGTGATTGGGCTAATTTTTTAAGATTGGTTCGACGATTCATGCGCTTCAAAACCGACTCGGATCCCGATTGGAGAGCCAGGTGCCAATAAGAAGATAGGCGTTGATCTTTTTTTTGGTCAGCAATAAAAATATCAACAAACTCCTGATCAATTAATTCCGGTGTTAGCGAACTCAATGACAGTCGGGGGAGATTGGTTTTTTTTAAAATTTCCTTAATCAGATAGGCCAAAGAAGTGGTTGGAACAAGGTCTTTTCCATAAAGAGACAGGTTAATGCCGCAAAGAATGGCTTCTTGGGTTCCGGTTTGGCAGGCTTGGTTGATTTCTTTAATAATTTGTTTTGGGCTTTTACTGGAGGGCCTTTTTCTTAAATAGGGAACAATACAATAAGAACAAAAATGGTTGCAGCCATCCTGAATTTTAACAAATGTTCTCTTGTTGGATCCCGGATCCAGCAAGAGGCTTGCCCGGTTTGGCCTTGATAGATCCGGGATCTGACAAGAAAAAGGCAGACGATTGGTAATAATTTCGGGGATGGTTGATTTTTTTTCATTGGCAATAAAAAGGTCGGCTGGGGGAAGAGGCTTTTTTTTACTGATATTAAGCCAGAGATTGACAGCACAACCGGTAACAATAAAGAAACTGTCCGGATATTGTTTTTTTAGCTGTCGAATGGCTCTGGCGCTTTCATTTTCCCCCTTTTGGGTAATAACACAGGTATTAAGAATAATGGTGTTGGGAGTTTGTTTTTCTTTGGCTGGCTGGTGACCAAGACTAATAAGGTCGGTTTCAATTTTTTTGGTTTCCGCTTGGTTGGCTCGACAGCCTAAGGTTTGGGTTAAGAAAGTGACACTGTTCATAGGGTGATTATAATTATATTATAAGAGAGGGTTTTCTATTTTTTTGCCCCTCTTTTTTTGCCAGTTACCACTCTTGCTATAATAAACAAGCCATGAAGAATTTTTTAACTAAATTATTTTCTTCTCAAAAGAAAGAGATTGTTCGCCTTCAGGGGTTGGTGGGGCAAATTAATGATTGGGAAGGTGACCTAGAGAGGTTAACCAAAGATCAGATTAGCAAACAAGCTCAAAATTTAAAGAAAAAACTGGGCAAAGAAGGACCAGAGAATCTTTTGCCAGAGGCCTTTGCCCTGGTTCGAGAAGCGGCCAAAAGAACTATTGGTCAGCGTCATTTTGACGTTCAAATGATGGCCGCCATTGCCCTTTTTGAGGGCAAAATAATTGAGCAAAAAACTGGCGAAGGGAAGACTTTAGCCGCCACACCGGCTCTTTTTTTGCGAGCCCTAGAGGGCAAGGGAGCTCATCTGGTAACAGTTAATGATTATCTGGCCAGGCGAGACGCCGGCTGGATGGGGCAAATTTTTCATCTTTTGGGGCTGTCAACGGGGGGCATAATTCACGATCAGGGTTTTATTTATGACCCTGAATTTAGCCAAAAAGCCGATGATGATCGATTGCGTCATTTGCGGCCGGTAGAAAGGAGGCAGGCTTATCAGGCTGATATTACCTATGGAACCAACAATGAGTTTGGCTTCGATTATCTTCGTGACAATATGGCCCACAATTTGGTCGACAAGGTTCAACGACTTCACTATTTTGCCATTGTTGATGAAGTTGATTTTGCTTTAATTGATGAGGCTCGAACCCCCTTAATTATTTCTTCTCCTGAAGCAGAACCAACAGAAAAATATTACCAGTTTGCCCGTCTGATTCGTTCTCTTTCAGTTCAAACCGATTATTTAATTGACGAGGAATCACGAAGCGTTTCCCTAACTGATCATGGTATTACCAAAATTGAAAAGTCTTTGGGGGTGGATAACCTTTACGAAAAAGATTTTGAAACTATTCACCACATTGAAAATGCCCTAAAGGCCAAAGAGCTTTTTCGACTCGACAGGGATTATGTTATTAAGGATGGAGAGGTGGTTATTGTTGATGAGTTTACCGGCCGGTTGATGTTTGGCCGCCGCTGGTCGGGGGGACTGCATCAGGCAGTGGAAGCCAAAGAAGGGGTTGAAATTAAGCAGGAGTCTAAAACTTTAGCGACAATCTCTTTTCAAAACTATTTTCGGCTTTATCAACATCTTTCCGGTATGACCGGGACTGCCTTAACCTCAGCTGAGGAATTTCGGAAGATTTATCATTTAGAAACCCTGGCAATTCCCACTAACCGATCGCTAGTTAGAAAAGATTATGAAGACGCTATCTTTAAGAATCAACGAGCCAAGTATACCGCGGTTGCCAATGAAGTTGCTCAATATTATCAAAAAGGTCAGCCGGTTTTGGTAGGGACAACATCGATTGAAAAAAATGAAATTATTTCCCGGCTGTTAAAACATAAAAAAATTCCCCACCAGGTTCTTAATGCCAAAAATCATGAGAAAGAGGCTTCAATTTTAGCCCAGGCTGGGGCTAGGGCAGCGGTTACGGTGGCCACCAACATGGCCGGAAGGGGGGTGGATATTGTTTTGGGGGGAGAAGAACCGAAAATGGCTCAAAACTCAAAACTCAAGGCTCAAGGCTATAAGGAAAACCATGAGACTTGGCAAAAAAAACATGACGAGGTGGTGGGCTTGGGAGGATTGCATGTAATTGGTACCGAAAGGCATGAGGCCAGGAGGATTGACGATCAGCTAAGAGGTCGGGCTGGTCGACAAGGTGATCCGGGTTCCAGCCGGTTTTTTATTGCTTTAGACGATGATATGATGAGGGTTTTTGGCGGTCAGCAAATTGCCTCTTTAATGAGCCGGTTTAATTTTCCTGATGAGATACCAATAGAAAATCGGTTAATTTCTCGCTCGATTGAGCAAATTCAGTCTAAGGTGGAGGGGGTTCATTTTGACGCCCGAAAAAGGTTAGTAGAGTATGATGATGTGGCCAACAAGCAAAGGGAAATTGTTTATCGAGTTCGAGATCGGGTTTTGGCTTTGGCCGACCAAGAAGATCTTGAGGGGTTAAAAAATAATTTATCATCTCGAGTTAATCAAGAAATTGATAACCTGATTGGGGTTAATTTTACCGTCCCTTCTTCTGATTCTGATGGGGGGGAGATTAATCTGCGGGCTCTAGTTCAAGAGTTTGCTGAAATTTTACCTCTTGATACCAATTCTCAGCAGAATCTAATAAAAGTTTTGTCTAACAAAAACCAGATTGAGGTAAAGAATCACCTTGAGAGTTTAACTAATAACTTTTATCAGGGATTGGTGAAAAAAATGGGCGAGAGGAAAATGATTGAGATTAACAAGCTGGTTTTATTAAGTACCATTGACCGTCTTTGGGTTGATCATTTAGATCAAATGGAAGATTTAAGGGAAGGCGTGGCAGTTCGTTCTTATGGTCAGCAGGACCCTCTGTCAATTTATCGCCATGAAGCCTTTGAACAGTTTGAGCAATTGATGAGTCAAGTTGATTATCAGGTGGCCAGGAGAATCTTCCGGGTTCAATTTGCCGTCCCAAATCAACCCTCAATTTTTCGAAGCGCTCAAACCAATATCGACAATCAAGATGGCATGGGTCTTACCGGAGGTCAAGATGTTTTTGGTCAAGCAAAACAAACCAGTCGGGCCCAAACCGTGGTTCATAAAACTAACCCGCCGGGTCGCAATGACCCTTGTCCTTGTGGAGCCAAAAAGAAAGACGGCACTCCCAAAAAATACAAACATTGCTGCTATCCCAAATATGGTTGAAAATAAAAACCAATTAGGATCCATGCTATAATTTAGCAGGGTAAAACTTCTTTTTGAAAGAAGCCTCTGGAGGGTTTTCTCCTGATAATTAGCCAAAGAGTGTTTTTATGAGAGTTTTTTCTTTATTTTTCCAGTTTTTGCTAGTTTATCGGTTAAAATTTGTTGGTTTTGTTTTGGTGCTTTTGACCGGATCAATTTTAACCGCGATCCAACCATATTTTTACAAAATTTTTGTTGATAACCTTTCTTTTTTAGATTATCAATTACTCTTAAAGATTTTATTGGCTTATGTTGGGGTTAGACTGTTGGATAATTTGGCCTCAGTAGCCACCTACTATCTGGGTGATAAAGTGCTCATTCCGGCGGCAAAAGATGCCCGATTAAGAGTTTTTGCTCAGGTTCAAGACCTTGATTTTGCTTATCATACCGAAAAAAATACCGGCTCTTTGATTAGCGCTTTTAAAAGAGGTGATAATGCTTTTTTTGAGGTTTTCCACAATTTAATGAGCCTGTTTCGAATTGCCATTATTTTTGTGGTGATGTTAATTTTTTTTGCCGACATTGATCGCTGGGTGACTTTGCCTTTGGTGGCGGTTTTACTGGTTAATATTTTTTTGATCCGCTATTTAATTTTGATTAATATGCGCCGGCGGAAAGAATTTAATGATGCCGAGGATGAGATTTCGGCCATAATTACCGATAATTTAATTAACTTCGAAACGGTCAAATATTTTGCCAAAGAATCTTGGGAGCGTTGCCGGTTGAAAAAGTCTTTCAATCTTTGGTCTGATAAGCTTTGGGGTTTTTCCAATTCTTTTCGTCTAATGGATATTTCTTTGGGTACGCTGTCTAACTTAGGTATTGGTGTTATTTTATTTATGGGTCTGCTTCGGTTAATGTCCGGTCAAATAACCTCCGGAGATTTTGTGTTAATTTTGGGTTTTGTTAACAGTTTTTTCCCTCGGTTGTTCGAGATGTTTTTTAATTTGAGGAATTTAACTTCCCGGCAAGTTGACTTAGAGCGTTATTTTCAGGTTTTAGATAAATCGGTACTAGTTAAAGATCCGGCCAGTCCGGCTTCTTTGAAAAAAGTTAGGGGAGAGATTGCCTTTGTGGATGTTGACTTTTCTTATCCGGGAGGCAAAGAAGGCGTAGTGGCCGATTTTTCCCTAACAGTTAAACCGGGGGAAACGGTCGCTCTGGTCGGTGTTTCCGGGGCCGGTAAATCAACGATTATTAAACTATTAATGCGTTTTTATGATGTTGATCAGGGAGAAATTTTAGTTGACGGGGTTAATATCAAAAATTTGGCCAAAAGCGATCTTCGGGCTCTAATTGGTATTGTGCCCCAAGAACCGGTACTTTTTAATGACACCATTGCTTATAACATTGGTTATGGTTTGGATAGGCCGGATTTGGCTAAAATTAGGGCGGCGGCCAAAATGGCTAATTTGGCTGATTTTATTGATTCTTTGCCTCAAGAATATCAAACTTTGGTTGGTGAGCGAGGAGTGAAATTGTCGGGTGGTCAGAAACAGCGTCTTGCTATTGCCCGGATGATTTTGGCAAATCCAGAAATTATTGTTTTTGACGAAGCCACCTCACAGCTAGATTCAGAATCAGAAAAACTAATTCAAGAGTCTTTTTGGCAGGCCAAAAAAGGTAAAACGGCTATTATTATTGCCCATCGACTATCAACTGTTAGGCGAGCAGATAGAATCGTGGTTTTGAGAGCGGGTCGAATTATTGAAGTGGGTAATCACCAGAACTTGCTTCGACGCCAAAACGGTATTTATCGCCGTCTTTGGCAAATCCAGACCAAGTTTAACTGACCCTCCTTATTGTATAATGAGATTGTGTTAGGCCTTCCGGTGAATAAAAAACTGATTTTTTTGGCTATTTTATTAGGGGCGGTTATTTATTTTCTTGGTTGGGATCGAATTAATAGTTGGTTTAGCCAATCATCGGTTTTGGGAGAAAGAATTGGTCCTGCGATCGAAGATCGGGTTTTGGATCCGGCCAAAGAGACGGTTAACCACTATGTACGTTGGCCTAAAAGAGAAGATTTGGAACCCCTGCCCCGATTGACTGGCAATGAAGATTACCAGGAAAACAATCTTGATTCTGCGAATGTTGATTTTGACCAGTCTTTAGAAACTTTAACCGAGGATATCAAAAAGCTTCCTCAACAGCAATTGCTAAAGGTTAAAGAACAACTGGTTAAAGAAATTTTTCCCGATTGCCAATGCGTTTGTGAATAAGAGAAACTCAAAGCTCAAAGTTCAAAACCCAAAAGTAAAAATATACATTATTGAGTTGTTTTTTTTGTTATTTTGAGTTGCTTTTTCGTCATTCTGAATTTAATTCAGAATCCAACTTTCGTTAGAATGATAGAAGAGGAGCTCAAAGCGATAGCCTTAAACTTAAAGTTAAAAGAATAAAATCAAAGCTGAAAACTAAAACAATTTAGCAATTTAACAATACAACAATTAGATTTTACTTATGAATAAAGAAGAATTGGAAAAAAAACTAGCGGTTATTGCCAAGAAATTACACATCGAAGAGAAATCTAAAAAGCTGGCTCAGCTTAAGGAGGAGACTAAAAGTCAATCTTTTTGGAAGGATCACCAAAAAGCGGCTAAGATTATGCAGGAAATTGCAGGCTTGGAATCTCAGGTTGACCAAGTTGCTATGGCCCAGCTCTTAATTGAAGAGGAAGACCCAAAAGAAGCCCGGGAGGCAATTGAAGCGTTGGAAAAAGAAGTTTATTTTTCTGGCAAGTATGATTCTGGTCCAGCGATTATAACTATTCAGGCCGGCCAGGGGGGAACAGAAGCCATGGATTGGGCCTTGATGCTGGAGAGAATGTATCAGCGGTTTTTTGAAAAAAAGGGCTGGCAATACCAAGTTTTAGACCGTTCTGTCGGAGAAGAGGCTGGTATTAAGAATCTTACTATGAGGGTCGAGGGGTTTAATGCCTATGGTTTGTTGAAACATGAGCAGGGGGCGCACCGCTTGGTTCGCCAGTCGCCGTTTAATGCCGATAATTTACGTCAGACCTCTTTTGCTCGAGTTGAGGTTTTGCCGATTTTGCCGGAAACAGACTTTGAGCTTAACGAGGACGAAATTGAATTTGAAGCTTTTCGAGCCGGTGGTCATGGCGGCCAAAATGTCAATAAGGTGGCGACAGCAGTCCGCCTGCGCCACAAACCAACCGGAATTATTGTTACTTCTCAATCGGAAAGACGCCAATTGCAAAACCGTAAAATTGCTTTGGATTTATTGAGAAATAAGCTTTGGGTTTTAGCTGAAGAAGAAAGAGAGAAAAAAGAAGCTGAGGCCAGAGGTGAATATCGGCCCGCTTCTTGGGGTAACCAGATCCGCTCTTATGTTTTACATCCTTACAAAATGGTCAAAGACCTGCGAAGCAATTATAAAACTTCCGATACCGAGGGGGTTTTGGATGGCAACTTAGAACCCTTTCTTGAGGCTAATCTTGGACTCTTGGCAAGAGCCCAAGATTTGTGATATAGTGATTTTAGCTTGTTTTTAAGGTAAAAACATGATTGAAGAAATCGATTTGGACAATCAGCCCTCCCAGGAAATAAATCGACCGGAGGAAAAGACTCGTTTGGGCCGTCAAAGGCCGGCTCTTCTGGCCGGCAAAAATTTGCCTTTAGTTTTGGGAGTTGTCGTTATTATTTCTTTCGGAGTTGTTTCCGGCTGGTTATTGTCTAGGGTTGGATCATCAACAAAAGAAGGACTTCAAAGCCAGGTCGGTGAAGGCCAAAAACCCCAAAAGGGTGAAGAATTTGGTGTTCAAGATAAAGATACTTTTTCCGATCATGCCATTGGCGAAATTAGCGAGGGCGGTGTTAATGGGGAAGGGACTCATCACTTATTGCGAGAAGGCGGGCCATCGCAAACGGTTTTTCTATTTTCCTCGGTTTTAAGTCTTGACGATTTTATTGGCCGCAAAGTCGAGGTTTGGGGAGAAACTTTTAGCGCCGAAAAAGCTGGTTGGCTGATGGACGTTGGCAAGCTGAAAGTGTTAGATTAAAAATGACTAATAGTTTATGGCAAAAACGGCGCCTATTCTGTCCCTAAAAGAAGTTACTAAAAAATTTGGCCAAGAAACAGTTTTAGATGGGGTTAGCCTAGACTTATCTCCCGGGGAATTTGTTTTTTTAGTTGGGCCTTCAGGGTCAGGTAAAACCACTCTTTTTCGCCTTTTGTCTTATGAGATTTTACCGACCTCAGGGGAAATTAAGTTTTTAGATCAGGAGATTTCGTCTCGTCTTCCTGGCCGGCAGGTAGTTTGGTTACGCCGGCAAATTGGCCGGGTGTTTCAGGATCTGAAATTAATTGCCGACCGGACGATAAAGGAAAATATTGAAATTGCCCTGGATATCTTTGATACCCCCCACCAGACCTTAGAAGAGGTTTTGGAGCTGGTTGGTTTAGTTAATAAGGCTAATCTTTTTCCGGCCCAACTATCAGAGGGGGAAAAACAGCGAGCCGGCATTGCCCGGGCCTTAATTTATCGGCCCAAAGTTTTATTAGTTGACGAGCCGACCAGCAATCTGGATCCAGCTAATTCCTGGCAGATAATTAAATTGTTAAAAAAAGTTAATCAGGAAGGCACCGCTTTAATAGTCGCTACTCATGATGAAGATATTGTTAATTCGCTAAAAACCCGAGTGGTGGAAATTGACCAGGGTAAAATTATTCGAGACGAGGCCCAATCTCAATACCAAAAAAAGAAATAATAATTGATGAAAAGCCTATTAGTTGCCCTAAGCCATATTAGACGGTCACCCTATCAATCGCTTTTGGTGGTGATGGTGTTATCTTTTGCTTTTTTCTTAATTTCTTCTTTTGCCACCTTATCTTTTATTTCCCAAAGAGTTTTGGCCTTTTTTGAAAGCCAGCCCCAGGTAATTGCCTACCTGAAAGATTCGGCCCCAAAAGAAGAAATCGATAGCTTGATTTCTCGTTTGGAGGCAACTGAAAAAGTTGAGGAAGTAGCCTATGTTTCCAAAGAAGAGGCTCTAAAAATTTATCAAGATGCCAATAAAGATAACCCTCTCCTTTTGGAGATGGTTACCGCCGAGATTTTGCCAGCCAGCATTGAAGTGTCTACCTTTAAGATTGACCATTTAAAGGAAATTGCCGATATTCTAGAACAAGAAACGATTATTTCTGTCTCAGAGGGGGGCAGGAAAGAAATTGATTTTGCTGAAAATATTGCCGAATCTTTAAAAGACTGGACTCGAGCGATCAGAAGAGTTGGCTTGGGTGGGGGAGTGTTGTTGGTGGTGCAAAGCTTTTTGTTAATGATTGTGGTGACCTCAATGAAAATTGCCCTAAGAAAAGATGAGGTGGAAATTCTAAAACTTTTAGGAGCCTCGTCTTGGCAGGCCCGTTCTCCTTTTTTAATCGAGGGGATAATTTATGGTGTTTTGGGGGCAATTTTGGGTTTTTCCGGGATGTATTTGGCCCTGACTCAACTAGGCCAAGCCCTAATCGGTTTTTCCTTTTTTGCCGATATCGGGGTTTTCCCTGTTTCTCAGCAATTTTTATTACTGCTTCTGGGCGGTACCGCCCTCTTTTCTTCTTTTATCTGTGGTTTAGGCAGTTACGTTGCCACTCGTCGTTATTTGCGCTAAGCTATTTAGTATTAGGCTTTTATGAATAAGAAAATTTTTTTGGGACTAGTTGCCTTATTGGTTTTTTTGGCCGGTTTTTGGTGGCGCCTGCCCGCCCGGGCGGTGTCAGCCGATGATTTGGCCAAGATTCAGCA
>JAQVIV010000025.1 GCA_028695445.1 Candidatus Shapirobacteria bacterium | reverse complement strand
TAAAAAAATCATCAAGGAATCATACGCTCAAATAGCAAAGTCCTCTAGCGGTTGTGGATGCGGAAACTGTGGTTGTGATTCCAATCAAACTGCTCAAAGACAATCCGGGCAGATGGGTTATTCACAAGATGAAATGAATAAAACTCCTGCCGGTTCTAACCTTGGTTTGGGTTGCGGTAATCCAGTGGCTATTGCTTCATTGAAAGAAGGAGAAGCGGTTTTGGATTTAGGTTCGGGAGCCGGTTTTGATACTTTTCTTGCCTCTCCTAAGGTTGGTAAAACAGGTAAGGTGATCGGGGTTGATATGACTGATGAAATGCTTGAAAAGGCCAGAGCAAATGCAAAGAAAGGCAACTATACTAATGTTGAATTCAGGAAAGGTGATATTGAAAGCTTGCCGGTTGATGATAATTCAATAGACGCTATTATTTCCAACTGTGTTATTAACCTTGCCCCGGATAAAGAAAAAGTCTTTAAAGAAGCCCATCGGGTACTAAAAACTGGCGGAAGGTTGATGGTTTCTGATGTGGTTTTAACAAAACCGTTACCAGATGAATTAAGGAACGATAAAGAGCTTTTAGTTGGTTGTGTCAGCGGTGCAATTCTAAAACAGGATTACCTTGATTTGTTAAAAAAAGCGGGGTTTTCAAATATTACCATTCATAAAGAAGCACCTGCCTTTTTGCCGGATTACGGATTGAGTATTACCTATTCAGCATTCAAGCATTAAGAAGCCTATTTAGTTCTTTGGCAGTAAATTCTGGGTATTCCAGGTAGCTTGCCCAACCTACAAACCACTCCACTTATCAATTAAAGACTTTTCATTCTCGGCAATCTCTCTTATGGTTTTGGCAATTTCCTCCTTGTGTTTGTCTTCATCAACATCGGGTGGAACGAATTTAGTTAGCTCACCGAATAATAAGGCGGATTTTTGGTAACCCGCTGCTAGTTCTTTATACCCTCTTTCTTCAAGATATTTTGTCGCTAAAAGTCTGGCAAGGTAGAGTCTTTCAATTTCATAATTGACGATTGAACTGCCCTTTTCCAGATAGTTGGCATACATCATCATTTTCTCTGGAGCGTCTTTGGCATACAATTTCATGTCGGCCAGGATTTCTAAGTGGTGCATTTGTTTATCTTCAGGTGTTGCCCAGAAAACCTCGTTTTGCAACCCCAGCCCCATTGAACAAGACATTTTGGGATCGGTTTTTCCCTGATCGTCTGGGTCGGGAACTACTACAAAAAGTTTATCCTTGGTATAGCCTTCGATAACATTGAAGTCTTGCCAACAGGGAGAACCTGCTGCCACCAGTGGGATACCTGAAGCAATAACAGATTTATATTCATCCATTGGTGGCGTTAACCAGTAGGTCTTTGCTTCTCCTCCTAATTCTTTTGCCACCCTAACCCAGCCATTATTATTGCCCAGTATTGGTAAGGCCCGCAGTCTAACATGAGGCTGATAGCCCATATTTTTAATAGCTTTAAGCGCCATAATTGTGCCTTCGCCGTCAAGCCCTTCTTTGATTTCCGACTCGTTACCTTTAGGAAAATAATAAGTAAAACTGGTAGCATTTCCCCTGGCAATAACAACCTGCCAAAATTCGATTAATGGGTCAAAACTTTTTAGCATCATGGCAGTTGAGGCTAAATAACAGTGACCGCCAGCTCCCTGCCCGTATTTACGGCTTTCTTCAATATCGGAGACATGGGTTACATTTAGCCTGTATTCTTCAGGTGGGTTGAAGCCTTTTTGAGAAAAGAAGAGGAAATATACCATTACCGCAACTGAAATAGCAATAAAAACAAGAACATATTTTTTCATTTTTTATTTCTTTCGTCTGCCCAAGACCAGATGGAAAATAAGGAAATTAAGACAATTCCTGGAATCAAATAGCTTCTCCAACCCAATGCAAACAATTTATGCAATCCGAGAGTAACAGGAGCAACAAGAAGAATAAGTATTATAGCGACATGATTATTACCTTTGATGTTGGTGCTTTCATCAAGATTTAATAGCTTCCCGACGATTTTAGGAATTAGATACAAGCCGACCAAGATTATGGGTAAGGCAAAGATAAAGTATTGCTGATGGGTAATGCCAAAGGTGTCGGAGAAGAAGTCTGATAGGTAGTAATCCCAGGGTTGCTGGGTGCGGAAAGCCTCAAAATCCTTTTGAAAAAAAATTATCTTGATCCAATTAAAGGAAGTTAAGCCTGCGAGTATTAAGTAAAGAATGAAGAATGGGATTTTGGCAATTCTGGCATTTATTCCCACACCTTATTTATACTCCTTTTGGTGGTAAAAAGTGGAAGTTATAAGTTTAGAAATTTACTTACTTTCTTGTTCGTAAATTTTGAATATTCCGGCTTTACTGATCAGTCTCTACTCTTTTTTAGGGCTTGTGTGTTAGCGGGTACCAGCTTCAGGGATCATGTTCGGTTTTTGGACATTGCCATGTGTGGTTTAATATAAATGTATGGGTGATTTAGGGGAGCCAATGCCAGGGGCAGTACCAGTAGAGGCTGTTAAAAAAGGGCTTATTGATTCCAGAACAATTTCAAAAGAGACAGATCCCGAAGGGAGAGTGGAAACAGCTAGGGCCGTTATTGGGGTTAGAGCGGAAACAAGAGCTAATCAGGAGGTTATCGCTGATACAGAACAAAAAATTCAGCACATAGCGGAACTGGCGGGTACACTATATCAACAAGAACGACAAAAAAATGAAGAATTGGCCAGAAGGCTTGGTAGTGTGCTTGTTAGGGCGAAAGGGCTTATTGGTATCGACGACAAACAGGCCGCTAGTCTACAAGCAGAAATAGCCGCAATAGAAGAAGAAAGGAGCGCTCTTTATGCCCAATCAGATAACACCGAACACGAACTTGCCGATCTGGGAAAACGTCAAACTGAAATACCCAATCCTCGGCAGTTGATTGAAGCCTATTATGAAAAAATATCAACACAGCCGCTTAGCAATGAACAAAAAAGAGCTTTGTTAACTCCGGAAGTGCTAGCAAGTTTAACCACCGAAGAATATATTGCTTTATGGAGACGGCTAAATCCGTATTTTTTGGCTCACGTTACCCGACAAGGCTTTCGTGATCATACCGGTGAAGATATGATGGTTAATCACGCTAGCGGCTATCGGGAATATGTAAGTGGGTTTGTTGATGTTATGGAAAATGGGCAGTGTTTATTTCCGCCATTGGCAAGGGTGGGCTTAGTAAATAGAGATGAGGCGACAGTAAAATCTTTTCTGTCAAGTTTTTTTGAACAGGCTGAAAACGCCGACCAAGCGAGGGAAATGTTTAAAAATTTTCTTAGTTTTGGTTTGGCCGCCGCCCCTAAATACCCCGATATTACGGCAACCCATTTTGCTGCTCAAACAGTTTTGGATGGATACTATGGCGGCGAGAGAGGCAATGAGGTGTTTTTTGTGTATCCTTCTGATGTTCTTGCTTCTCAATATCCTTATGCCTTTAATGGTAAGGAAAAAGATTTTACAGAACCGCAAAGCGAAAATAAATGGAATGATGTTTTTATTTGGACTGACCCGGAAAATCCGGGTATTCCGGTTGATAGCGGAATTGTTTTTTTGCCAGATACAAGACTTGTTGACCCGGAAACAGGGTCAAGATATGCCTCAGAAATGAGGACGATCGATGGGCAAGAAAGAAGAGTAATGATCGAGAACACCGACTTAGTCGCTTCTTTCGTGGAATGGGGTAAAAAACTAGACGCTCAGTCACCACTTGCCAGAGCCTTTGCCGCGTATAAAAAAGAAAGAGATTATTATAATCAACAAGATTTGGAAAGGGAATGTGTTACCACCTTCACCCAGGAACTTATTAATTTAGGATTTGAGGCTGACGCCTCTTCCCTTCTTACTAATAGGCTAATGGGAGAAATGCACCGGAAAGATTCTCTTGATGAAGAAGCGCTTCAGGGAATTGTCAGGGGGGCTGGCGCTCATTTTAAAATGGCAGAAAGAACAATCCCGGCGCGAGACTATTGGGAGAATTTTTTTGCCGAGAACCCCGACTTGCGGCCCAAACATGTTGTCTATTATGATGGGAGTCCAACGGCGGCAGTTTTTAAATTTCAGCAGCAAAACGGTATTGGCAAGGCAGATACTTCGGAAGAAAACGGGCCGCTTCTTGGCTTTGACGACCATCGTGTAGTAAATATGGGCGAAGATTCTCGCTCAAACGTTGGCTACGAAGAGCTTTTGGCAACTGCCAATAAAATAATTGACGAGCACTATGGTAGCGCCGGAGCGGAAGGAGTAATTAGAAAATAGTATTTTTCTTTAAACGGGAAGCAGGAGATTTAAAATTGGCCGCAGAGAATATACCCCAAGCGTTTTTTTGAGATTTTCTATATTTAAGAAGTCAATTTGGGCTGTTTTTAGTATGTTTTCTCAGGGAAAATTAGGCATTAGTGGCGCAAACAGGTTTTTTGATAAGCTGGTTAGAATTATTTTCCGAACCTGGCTTTTGGGTATTTTAGGAACAATAGCGACAATTGTTTATGTTCTCGGAATTCGTAAAGAGCTCTTCAGTGAAACGCCGAATGTTTTTGGAGAGCCGCGGTGGTTTCTGGCTTTATTAATTCATTTAATTCCTAGCTACATTTTAATTATTATTATCATTGTTGCCTGGAAGCATGAACGGATTGGTGGCTTTCTTTTCTTTTTGGTGGCGGCTTTCTTGATGGTGTTGTCTGATTTTGGGGCACCGGTTATTTTCTTGCCGGCTTTTATTATTGGAGCGCTATTTTTGGTGGAAGGCTATTTGTTGAGAGGCCGGAGGAAATAACCCTTGTGTACATAATACTTGACAAAATGTAAAGAATATATTACATTGGGAGTGTGAATAATAAAAAATATCGGCAAATTAGGGTTTTAGTAATTTTCTTTGTTGGGATTATTGTCGCCATTTCTCTTCTCCAAGACAGCTTCTTGTTGTCAGCGGTCGGAATTATTACCGGTTTGCTTTTTTTGGTTCTGGTTCGTTCTAAAACTAAAATTAGGCTTGATGAGCGGGAAAAAACCATCAGAGAAAAAGCCGCCAACTTAACTTATGCTATTTTTGCTCCCACCATTGGTATTGGCGCTTTTTTATTGCTTTTCCCCACTCATAGTGGCTTATCGGTTTTTGCCAAGGGTGAGTTTTACTACCTTGAATCGCTGGGGATGGTGTTTGCTTACTTGGCTCTGTTTTTGATCATTATCTACGCCCTTTCTTATCATTTTTTGAACAAAAAATATGGCGGCGGCGGTAATGGAGAATAAATTAAAAGTTTTTCGAGCTAAGCACAATTTAACTCAAGAGCAATTAGCTGAAAAAATTGGCGTTAGCCGCCAGACGGTTAACGCCATCGAAGCCAATAAATATCTGCCCTCGTTAGGGCTGGCTTTTAAAACCGCCAAACTATTTAAAACCAAGATTGAGGAGCTTTTTATTTATCAGGGTGAAAATGATGAAGACTAAGAACATAAAACAAGCGCTTCTTTATTTGTTGGCCATTGGTATCAGTATTTTGGTGCTGTTTTTTGTCATTGGCGCCTCTTGGATTGGCTATGAGGTTAAAAGTCAATGCCGGAATGCCCAAAGGGATTACGGGGATGGTCTGTCTGCCGATGAGGCAGATTGCGTTGACGCCCTAGTTAGCCTTTTGAAAGATGAAAGCAGGGGTTTTCGGGCCAGAAATAGCGCTATTTGGGCCCTGGGTCAACTTGGCGACGCTCGGGCCTTGCCGGTTTTAAAAAGTTTTTATACCGGCAATATTCCCGATCGAGAACCGCTAGATAAAATGATTAGTCAATATGAACTTAAAAAAGCGATTAATCTGACCAGCGGCGGTATTAATATTGCCGCTTTAATTTGGAGAGTGGGCCACGGTAATTAATAACCTTTTGTTTTTTAGAGTCCTTCCTATTTTGTTAAAAAAACAATGCCGCTTGCGATTTTTCAAAAATATAAGTTTTTTTTGTATAGAGCCGTAAAAACGATTTTTAAAGTGTTAGACTGGAACTATTGTGTTTAGCAAAACGTTGCTGAGAAAGCTGTTTTTGGTGACCGGTTTAGCTTCTATTGTACTACTTCTTTGTTTGGCGATTGTTTATCAATTTTTCTTTACGGCGCCTGAAAAAACCGCCGGTCAGGAAGTTTTTATTGTCAGCGGCACTTTATCTGAAGAGAAATTAACCTCTCGCCTTGAAAACGAAGGTTTTATTAAAAAAGCTTTTGTGCTTAAGGTTTTATTACCAATAAAAAAAGTTAAAGAGGTTGGGCCGGGTGGATATCGAGTCAGCAAAAGCATGAACGCTTGGGATTTGGTTGGGGTCTTTGCCGCCGATCCGGATCTGGTTTGGGTGACTGTTCCGGAAGGTTGGCGCAAGGAACAGATCGGAGAGCGGTTGGCTAGGGCTTTAAACTGGGACGATAAGCAATTGGCCGATTGGGTGCAAAAATATACCGCCATGGACTTTGATCATCTTGAGGGGGTTTATTTTCCCGA
>JAQVIV010000024.1 GCA_028695445.1 Candidatus Shapirobacteria bacterium | reverse complement strand
TTTCTCAATTAACCAAAAAAAAGCGTCGAGATAAGGGTAAAACCATTAAGGCCACCGCTCTTCGTGGTTCTTTTAACGCGGCTAAACGTCAAATGGTCAAAACTATCAACCCTCAAAAACGAGGGGTGGTTTTACAAACCAAAACCATGACGCCAAAACGGCCTAATTCAGCTCTTAGAAAAGTGGCCCGGGTGAGGCTTTCTAATGGTCAGGAAATTACCGCCTATATTCCTGGCGAGGGTCATAATATTGTTGAGCATGCCCGGGTAATAGTTCGCGGCGGTCGGGTTAAAGATTTACCGGGGATTAAATATCACATTATTCGGGGAAAATATGATGTTGAAGGAGTAGCCGATCGAAAAACGTCAAGAAGCAAATACGGCTCAAAAATGCCGCAAGAAAAATAAACCAGAAAAATAATTTCTAATTTCTAATTTTAAATTTCTATTCAATTATTAATGTCTAAATTTTTAAAAATTAAATCATTAGAAATTCATTTAAAATTAAGAATTTAAAATTTAAAATTAAACTAACGTGCGTGGAAAAAAAGCAAAACTAAGAACGATTGGGGCTGATCCCAAGTTTGACAGCCTGTTAGTGGCCAAAATTATTAACCAAGTTATGATTTCGGGTAAAAAAACCGTGGCCCAAAAACATGTTTATCAAGCCTTGGAAGAGGCCGGTAAAAAAACCAACAAAGAGCCACTAGCGGCCCTGGAAGAAGCCATTGGCAATATTAAACCCCAAATGGAAGTTCGGCCAAGGAGGATTGGCGGGGCCGCTTATCAGATCCCGGTACCGGTATCAAGTCGCCGGCAAACGTCTTTGGCAATTCGCTGGTTAGTGGATGCGGCCAGAACCCGGCCCAACAAAGAATATCATACCTTTGCCGAAAAACTGACGGCCGAAATTGTTGATGCCGTTGCTAATGAGGGCGTGGCGATTAAAAAGAGGGAAGACACCCACAAAATGGCCGAAGCCAACAAAGCCTTCAGCCACTTCCGCTGGTAAGGGGTAATTTCTAATTCCTAATTTCTAATTTCTATTCAATTTTTATTGTCTAAATTTTTAAAACATTAAATCATTAGAAATTCATTAAGAGTTAAGAATTAAAAATTTAAAATTAAATTCATGAACCAAATCACTAAAACTGAAGACAGAAACGTTTCTCTTGATCGGATTAGAAATATCGGTATTATTGCCCATATTGACGCTGGTAAAACCACTACTACCGAGCGGATTCTTTATTATACCGGCAAGACCTATAAAATCGGCGACATTGATGAAGGTGATACCCAGATGGACTGGATGGACCAGGAAAAAGAGCGCGGCATTACCATCCAATCAGCCGCTACTACCACCTTTTGGAAAGACTATCGGATTAATATTATCGATACTCCGGGCCATGTTGATTTCACCGCCGAAGTGGAGCGGTCTCTGCGAGTTTTGGATGGGGCAGTGATGGTTTTTGATGCCGAGGAAGGGGTTCAGGCTCAATCAGAGACGGTTTGGCGCCAGGCCGATCGCTACCTGGTACCCCGGATTTGTTTTTTGAACAAAATGGATAAGCTTGGGGCCGACTTTGAAGGGTCGGTAGCCATGATTGAAGAGAGGTTGGCGGCAAAATTGGCCATTATTGCTCTTCCCATTGGCAAGGAACATACCTATAGGGGCATTGTTCATGTTTTAGACCAAAAGGCCTATGTTTGGGAAGATGATGAATTGGGCGCTAAAGTTAAAGAAATTCCGGTACCGGAGGACTTAAAAGAAAAGTTAGCAAAAACCAGAATCGGTTTGGTAGAACTAATTGCTGGCGAAGATGAAGCTCTAATGGAAAAATACTTGGCTGATGAGGAAATTTCTACTCAAGAGCTAGTTGCTGGTATCCGCCGAGCGACTATTGCCAATAGAGTGGTGCCTCTTTATTGCGGCACTTCTTTGCGAAACAAAGGCGTTCAGCCGGTTATTGATGGGGTGGTAAATTTCTTGCCTTCCCCCTTGGATGTGCCGCCGGTTACCGGCAAGGATCCGGCCACCGACGAGGAGATTGCCAGAAAGCCAGACAACAAAGAACCGCTTTGCGCCCTGGCTTTTAAAATCCAAACCGACCCCCACGTTGGCAAGCTGACTTATTTGCGGATTTATTCCGGTACTCTGCAATCCGGCTCTTCGGTTTATAATGCCAATACCAGAAATAGTGAGCGGATTGGCCGATTGCTGTTAATGCATGCTAGCAAAAGAGAAGAAATTGACCAGGCCTATACCGGGGAGATTGTGGCTGTTATTGGTCTTGATAATGTCAAAACCGGCGATGCTCTTTGCCCTAAAGACAAGCCAATTTTACTTGAGGCTATTTCTTTCCCCGAGCCGGTGATTTCTTTGGCAATTGAGCCAGAGGCTCGAGCCGATCAGGAAAGGTTAGCCCAGTCTTTGGGACGATTGTCTGATGAAGACCCTACTTTCAGGGTAAAAACTAATCAGGAGACCGGCCAAACCCTAATTTCCGGTATGGGGGAATTGCATTTGGAGATTTTAGTAGAGCGTTTACGCCGGGAGTTTGGTCTTAAGGTGCGAACCGGCAGTCCTCAAATTGCCTATCGGGAGACGGTGACCAAAATCGAAGAAGCGGAAGGAAAATATATCCGCCAGTCCGGCGGGCGGGGCCAATATGGACACTGCTTGTTACGGGTTGAACCCAAAGGGCGGGGCGAGGGTTTTGAATTTGTTTCCGAAATTAAAGGAGGGAGAATTCCTCAAGAGTTTATTCCGGCCATCGAAAAAGGGGTTATTGAGGCCATGGATAAGGGGGTAGTGGCCGGTTACCCGTTGGTCGATATGAAAGTGGCGGTTTTTGATGGTTCGTTTCATGATGTTGATTCATCGGAAATGGCCTTTAAGATTGCCGGTTCAATTGCTCTTCAGGCGGCGGTTAAAAGGGCCGTCCCCAAGGTTTTAGAGCCGATTATGAAGCTGGAGGCAACAGTTCCGGAAGAATTTATGGGCCAGGTAATTGGCGATATTTCTTCCCGTCGGGGTCAAATTGGCGGTAGTAAGGTTCGAGGCAATACTCGGGTGATTACCGCCGAGGCGCCTTTGGCCGAACTGTCCGGTTACGCTACTGCCATTAGAAACATTACCGGCGGCCGGGCCTCTTTCTACATGGAGCCATCCCACTACCAAGAATTACCCCGAAACATTCAAGAAGACCTGGTAGCCAAGACCAGAGGAGAAGAAGAGAGGTAAAAAATTTCTAATTTCTAATTCTTAATTTCTATTCAATTTTTATTGTCTAAAATTTAAAGTTAATAAAGATGGATTATGATCTCGAAGAGAGAACAGCTCTTTTTGCTGAGGAAATAATTTCTTTCACTCAAAAAACTCTTCGAGACCCTGTTACTGTTCCAATAGTAACGCAATTGGTTCGTTCTGCGACCAGCATTGGGGCTAACTATATGGAAGCTAATGGCGCTTCAAGTAAAAAGGACTTTAAAAATAAAATATTTATTTGTAAAAAAGAAGCTATGGAAACTAAATATTGGCTGAGGATGATTGCTAAAGCAGATAAAAAACAAGCCGATAAATGTAGAAAGCTGTGGCAGGAAGCTCAAGAACTTACCTTAATTTTTTCAAAAATTGCTAAAAGCAGCAGGTAATTTTAAAATTAAATCATTAAAAATTGAATAATAATTAGAAATTAAGAATTAAAAATTAAGCTAAGTTCCCTCTTGCCAAAACAAAAAGAGTTTGATATATTAAGAACCAGCCTCAAATGATGAGGCTTTTAATTTGCAAAAGGCAAAAAGTTATAATACAATTATCAACACATGGCTGAAAAATTTGAACGCACCAAATCGCATTTGAACATTGGTACTATTGGTCACGTTGACCACGGTAAAACCACCTTAACCGCCGCTATTACCAAAGTTTTGTCTAGTCAGCCCGGCAACCCCACCCAATCTTTTGATTTTAATCAAATTGATAAGGCTCCTGAAGAACAAGAGCGGGGTATTACCATCGACATTTCCCACATCGAATACGAAACCGAAAAGCGACACTATGCCCATATTGATTGTCCCGGCCACGCCGATTTTGTTAAAAACATGATCACCGGTGCGGCTCAAATGGATGGGGCAATTTTAGTTGTTTCAGCCGCCGATGGCCCCATGCCGCAAACCAGAGAACATATTTTGTTGGCTCGTCAGGTGAATGTTCCTTCCGTGGTTGTTTTCTTAAACAAAATTGACTTGGTTGACGATGATGAGCTGGTTGATTTGGTGGAAGTTGAGATTAGAGAGCTGTTGAATAAATATAAATTTGATGGTGATAATACCCCGATTATTCGCGGTTCGGCCTTAAAAGCCCTAGAAACCGAGGGTAAAGATGAAAAATGGGCCAAGCCAATTTTAGAGTTAATGGAAGCAGTTGATACCCATATTCCCGAACCCAAAAGAGATACTGATAAGCCATTTTCCATGGCCATTGAGGACGTTTTTTCTATTAAGGGCCGCGGTACTGTTGTTACCGGCCGGGTGGAAAGAGGAGTTTTGAAAGTTAACGACGAAGTTGAAATTGTCGGCCTTCGAGACACCAAGAAAACTGTCGTTACCGGTGTTGAAATGTTTAGAAAGAGCCTGGATGAAGCCAGAGCCGGTGATAACGTGGGGATTTTGTTGCGGGGCATGGAAAAAGACGATGTGGAGCGTGGCCAGGTGATTGCCAAACCCGGTACTGTTACTCCTCACACCGAATTTGAAGCAGAAATTTATATTTTAAGCAAAGAAGAGGGCGGTCGTCATACTCCATTCTTTTCCGGTTATCGACCTCAATTTTATCTTGGCACTACCGATGTTACCGGCGAGGTAACCTTGCCCGAAGGCACCGAAATGGTTATGCCGGGGGATAATGTTAATGTTAAAGCCAAATTAATTACTCCTATTGCCGCCGAAGATGGTCTTCGATTTGCTCTTCGTGAAGGCGGTAAAACTGTCGGCGCCGGAGTAATTACGAAAGTAATTAAATAAATTGCTCTACTCATCGTCATTCCGAACTAGTTTCGGAATCTGAGTTAAAATGGATGCTGAAACGGGTTCAGCATATGGAGTAGCGGACTTTAGTCCGCGTTTATTTTTATCTTATTTAGTCATTCCTGAAATAAATTCAGAATGACCGTTTTGGAAATTTTAATATTCGCTCTTTTATATGGCTGATTTGCGAGTTAGGGTTCGCCTAAAAGCTTACGATCATCGGGTTATTGACGAAGCGGCGGCAAAAATTGTCGAAACCGCTCTCTTAACTGGTGCCAAAGTGGCCGGGCCAATTCCCTTGCCCACGCAAAGAAAGCTATATTCAGTCCTTACTTCTCCCAACACCGATAAAAATGCCCAAAACCACTACGAAATGTTAATTCACAAAAGACTAATAGATATTTTAGAGCCGACCAATAAAACCATCGACTCCCTCCAGCACCTTGATCTTCCCGCTGGGGTGGATATTGAGGTGAAGATGTAACCCCCATTTTCCCGTAATCTCCCCTATATGCCCATGGACTAGCGGACTTTTAGTCCGCGATTCTCTTGGCGCGAACTTCAGTTCGCGCGGATTTGGACTAACGCAATTTATTGCGCGCTCTTCTTTTTGACGCGGACTAAAGTCCGCTACTCCATTTCCGGAAGTAGCGCAATTTATTGCGCGCCTAATCTCCAAAATGAACCGCTCCTTGGTTATAAAGAGTCTTAACTTGCTCGTCAGTCAAAGCATAATTATAAATCCTGACATCGTCAATTTGGCCGTCAAAAAACTCAGAGCCACCATCCACTCCTCCGATTAATAATCCATTAGAATCGTTTCTCAAAGAAAAGGATGATTCGAAACTGTCTGTTTCAATTCCGTTTTGATACGCTTTTCCTATATTACCGTCATATGTGGCTACAATGTGCGTCCATTCATTGAGATTCGGTTTTGGATCGAAATATAATCTGTGGATGCTGTCGCCGGTGTCATACAAACCAAAGTATAAGTCTTGCCCTTCAATTCTCCACTTGTAAGCCCAGCTGTATGATAGTCCTGTGTTGTAAGTTTTTTGGGCAATTACGGCATATTTATATTGCTCTGGAAAAATCCAAGCGCTTACTGTTATTGAGTCAATGACATTAATCGTAGAATCACCTCCCACCTCTATGTAATCATCCTCCCCATCAAAGCTTAATGAGCTATTCCATTTACCACTAGCCCCGTTATACCAGGCTGAGGCTGATGAACCATCAGTACAAGTCCCGGTAGTAGTTTGAGGAGCGGTAGCGCCGATATTAATTGTCCCATGATTATCATTGCCCGAAACATCATAGGCCGTGGTGCCCTGACATTCATCAAAGCGCCAGTGGCCAACCGGAGCGCCACGATTATAATCCCAGGCGATTTGAGCCGGAGTGCGGGCGTAGTCGTAGATGCGGACATTGTCCATTAGGCCATCTAAGCCTGCCGCAGAAGATGAGGGTGTGGGATTACCAAGTCTTAAAGCCGTTGCTGTATCTCGAATACCGTTCCAACTTTTTGTATTTTGCTCTACAAGAATGCCATCAACCAATATT
>JAQVIV010000023.1:4836-6816 GCA_028695445.1 Candidatus Shapirobacteria bacterium | reverse complement strand
GAATTGAAGATAATGGTTCCCTTGGTTTGGGTAACCAACAGATTCCTTAAACCAATTAGGGCTCGAGTTGATAAATGATAAACAAACTCCGTTTCTCTTTCGCTAATAGGAGCGGTATTAATAAGCACAGCGTACCGGCGCCCCAGCTCTTGATTGATAATCCCAACATGCTCGGTGGGGACAATAATGTCTAACTCCTCGATCGGCTCCATCTTCACTCCATCGATTTCTTTAATAATAACTTCCGGTTTTTCTACTTCCAATTCGTAACCATCCCGACGCAATTCCTCTAAAAATACTGTTAGGTGTAATTCGCCTTTGCCGGCGACCCGAAACTTGCCATTGCCGGCTTTGGAAACCTGCAAGCTAAGATTGGTTTCGGCCTCTTTTTTCAGCCTTTCCTCCAGTTGATTGGCAGTAGAAAATTCACCCTCCTGGCCGGAAAAAGGCGATTTATTAGGCTGAATAGTAATATGCATTGTCGGCTGGCTAATCTCCATTGCCGGCAAAGCCTTGGTTTGGCCAATCGCGGCAACGGTATCGCCAATCTTGCCCTCACCAACTCCAGCCAAGAAAACAATCTCGCCGGAGGCGGCCGTTTCTGTTTCTTTTTTAGCCAAACCCTGAGCGATAAAAATTTTCTCCACAGTAAAAAGACTGTTTTCTTTCTGAACTAGAGTAACTTTTTGACCTCGATTAATTTGCCCCTGATAAACCCGGCCAATTAGAATCCGACCCAAATGATCATCGTGCTCAAAAGAAGATACTAGCATTTTAAAAGGCAAATCATCTTGGCTTTTAGGAGCGGGAATAAAATCAATTATTTTTTTCAACAGCGGAGTAACATCGGCTGACCCGGAAAAATCACCAGGCAAACCATCAAAAACCTTACCATCTCGACCAATAGAATAGAGGATGGGGAAATCAAGCTGGGTCTCCTCTTGAGCCAAGTCTAGAAACAAGTTCTCCGTTTTTTCGATAACCTGGGGCACTCGGGCATACTGTTTATCAATTTTATTAATCACCACAATAATTTTTAAGCCCAAACTCAGAGCTCTTCGCAAAACAAATCGGGTTTGGGGCATAGGGCCCTCCTGAGCATCAATAATCAACAAGGCGCCATCAGCCATGCCCAAAGTTCGCTCTACCTCACTAGAAAAATCGGCATGCCCCGGAGTATCAATAATATTAATTTTGGTTTCAGCAAAATTAATGGCACAATTTTTAGCCGTTATGGTGATGCCGCGCTCTTTTTCTTGGTCGTTGCTATCTAAAATTCGGGAGACAACCATTTCTTTTTGATTATCCCGAAAAGTATGGGTTTGCTTTAGCAGGGCATCAATTAAAGTGGTTTTACCATGATCAACATGGGCAATAACGGCTACATTTCTTATCTTTTTCATGTTTTTAACTCAACCCTTTGCCCTAATTGGGGGGGCAAGTGGATATTGTATCAGCCCAAGGTAATAATTGATACTTTTCCTGATTATTTTTCTTAATCTTGACCTTATTATCCTATCGCTTTTATTAGCTAGTTATCTTGATATGTTATAATAACCTTATTGCTAATCAACCTTCCGTAGACAAACTAATTGACATCTTTTTAAAAAAGGGTGGACGGATCGACAAGTACTATCTTCAAGATAATAATCAGAGCAAACACACTCTGATTTATCTAAAAGGTTGGTTTGCCGGCAAAAACATTCGCGAAGCCCTAAACAAGGCTCTTTTTTCACCAAAAAACAAATAAGCTTTTAGCAAGAACTGGCTATTGTCAGGCCCTCATGTTATAATACTTTCTGGTTGACGCAGATTGTGCCTTGGTACATCTGCTTATACTGATTTAGTTTTTTAAAAGATAAAGATACTCCCAAATCTTTCTACTCAAGTATCTTCACATTAAAAACGACTTCATTTCTTTAAGCAGATCTGCCTGGGCACAAAAGTTGCCTCAAAAAAAACTAAAAATAACTCATGGCC
>JAQVIV010000023.1:0-4736 GCA_028695445.1 Candidatus Shapirobacteria bacterium | reverse complement strand
AAAACCGAACAAATATTGCAAGATTTTGCCCAAAAACCAATTCGAGTCTCGGTTAAACACCACGACACTCTCGATAACGTTGACCAAGATATTATTAAGATTACCAATCGGGGCGCTAAAATTGACGTTTTAAGAAAATTACTGGCCCAGCCAGGCTTTGACAAAGTGTTAGTTTTTGGCCGAACCAAGTGGGGCATGGAAAGATTGGCCCGACTTTTGGTTGAATATGGTATTAGGGCCACGGCCATTCACGGCAATAAATCTCAAAACCAAAGACAAAGAGCCCTGGCTCAGTTTAAAGACAACCAGCTTCAAGTATTAACCGCTACTGATGTGGCTTCCCGGGGGCTGGACATTGATAATGTTACCCACGTGATTAACTATGATGCTCCAGCCACTTATGATGATTATGTTCACCGCATTGGCCGCACCGGTCGGATGGGTAAAAAGGGCCTGGCGTTAACCTTTGTCGAATAATCTGTTAACAACAATAAAGCTCTTTGGGGATTTTCCCGGCCTCAATTTTGCCGAAGGGGTTGCCAAATTGGCGAATATTGGCAATCATCTTTTCGTTTTCCCTGGTTTGCAAGCCCTCTTTTTCTAAAAGCGTTCGTAATTTTCTCATCAATTCCGGCAAGTCAATTTTGGCCGGACAATTTTCCAAACAGGCCGAGCAAAGGGTACAGGCAAAACAATTAGCCGATTTGGCTTTTTTAAAACTAGCCGAAAAAGCGGCAAAAACTACTCCCCGAGAACCAAGATATTTATCGCCGTAGTGGCTGCCAATTTGATGATAAACCGGACAAAAGTTAAGACAAGCGCCGCAATTTAGACAATGCAACAGTTCAGAAAAACCGGCCTCAATTAGGCGGCTGCGGCCATTATCAAGCAAAATCAAATTTACTTCCTTGGCACCTTGGGCGCCAATAACTGTTTCATTGGCAATATCGGCTGTTTTGGAGGGGCTGGCAATGATAGAAACATAAGCCGGCCAATCCTGACCAGTACCCCAAATAGCCGAAGCCTGCACCACCATCAGGGCTTCCTTCAAAGAAGGAACAATTTTTTCAAAACCGGCCACAACAATGTGTGTTTGGGGTAAACGGGAAACTAAAGAAATGTTGCCCTCATTTTCCAAAACGACAATTTTACCATCGGCAGTAATGGCATTGGCGCCGGTAATGCCGGCTTGAGCCTGATTAATTTTTTTTCGCAAATAGCCTCGAGCAAATTCGGCCACCCCCTTGGCAGTTGGAGCAACTTTTTTTTGATACTTTTTTTCGATGGCTTGGGCAATTTTGGCCGGTGATAAATGAAGCGCCGGCAAAACCGGATGGGCTTCCGGCTCACCAAGTAAAGAAATAACAAAATCGCCCAAATCTGTTTCTTGTAAGTTTTTATCGGACAAGAAGCCCTTTTGGTCAATTTCTCCAAAAGCATTGGTTTTGGCTTTAATGATTCTTTTCTTACCTTCGAGTAGTTTTTCAATTATTTTTCGGGCCTGATTATCATCTTTGGCCTCAAAAACCCGAATGCCATTAGCCTCTAGGTTAACAACAGCCTGTTTTTTCAACTGGTCAATTTGAGCCAGAGCCTGGCTTTTGACCTGATAAATTTCCTCTCGAAAACTTTCTTCTTTCAAATTATTTTTATCCAAAGCCTTGCTTCGCTTATCCTGATATTCTAAGACTATCCGCCACAGGCCAGTCTTAGTGTCCTGATCCCAAAAAGATTGCCTATTTATTGTCATTTTTATCTTGATCAAAATTAAACAGCTCTGACAATTCTTTTACTTTTATCCCTTTGGCATTTTCTTTTAAGTGCAAATAGCATAGCGGACAAGCGGTACACAGGATTTTGGCACCGGTTTTTTTAGCCTGGCCGATTCGATCTTGGGCAATTTTGTTGGCTAGCTCTGGTTCATTAGATTGAACTCCTCCCCCGCCGCCACAACAGAAACTATTCTTTCGATTCAAGTCCATTTCGCTAATTTCATAACCCAAACTTTTAATCACCTCTCGGGGCTGATCATAAACCCCCATTTGCCTTCCTAAATGACACGGATCATGATAGCTAACCGTTTCGCGATTAGAATTTCCAATTCCCAACCCGCCTGCCGGACGGGCAGGTTTCCAGTTTCCAAAAAATTTAGAGTTTTTAATTGTTTGAGTAATGTGTTCTACCTCAACATTCCAATCTTTACCCAAAACCTCTTGATAATATTTTTTCAAAACCATAAAGCAGGCCGGACAATTAGTGATAATTCTGGTTACACCATGGTCTTTAAAAATCTTCATATTTTTCTTCGCTGTTTTCTTAAAATCGGCCTGATAACCGGCTTTTAGAGCCGGAGAACCACAACAAAGCTCTAATTCTGAGAGGGTGATAAAATCAATTCCCTTTTGACGCAAAATTTTTTGATATTTTTCTTCTAAATCCTTGGCCACAAATTTAGTCAAACAACCCGGATAGTACAGGGTATTGCCGCCCAAAATTTTATCTAAAAATTTCATGCTTTTATTTAATAAACTAATCGTAAACCCCCATTTCGGGATCTACTTTTTATTTTTACGCTATTGCTACACCCAACCTCTAAGAAGGGCAAAACCCAAAAAAACTAAAATCAAACCGGCCGCCAGGCGCATATATTTTCTAAAATCAAGCCGCCACTTCTCAACCTTATCAGCCTGGGTCCAGGCTAAGGAAACCAGGACAATAATCGCCAAAAGAGGTAAAACAAAGAAAATATTGTACCAAATAAGATAGGGCAAGTAGACTCCGCCTTTTTGGGCCAAAAGAGTAACATAAACCAAAGGAATACCCGAAGTGCAGGGAATTTCTACCAAAGAAGAAAGCAGGGCTAGCAAGAGGGCCGAAGGAATGGTGCCTTTTTTAATTAGCTTCTCGACGGCCGGCTTTGTCTTAGAAGGAATTCCCAAAGAAAACCATTTGCCATAAAAGAAAAAATCTTTAACCATAATCACCCCGGCAGCCAAGGCCAGTATGGCAACAATGGTCTTAATCTTCTGAATAAAGCCAATTAAACCAATTAAATTAATCATCCCGACCATAAAAAGAAAATAAATAACAAAAACCCCTAAAGTAAAAGCCAAACCCACTTTTAAGGCTTTTTTTCTTGAGCCAACCGCCAAAAGGTAAGTTAATAAGAAAAGCAAAACCGAAAACATGCAGGGGTTAATTCCATCAACCAACCCCAAAATTACTCCCAAAATATAAAGAGGGGAGCCGGAATAAAGATTAATTGAGCGGCCAAAAAAATCAACGGTAAAGTCTTCTTTTGTCTGCGGAGTAAAAGTGTTAACTTTGGGCATTTGAGTAAGAGTCTGCTTAAACTCTTCGACCGGACAAGGACAGCCCTCAGATTGGCAACGAACCAGGCTGGTTTCCAGGTTACGCCTGATTACTTCCTCGCCCAAAAAGTAACTATCACCCATAAAAGCAATTGGAAAGCCAGAAAAAGTTAAACCATAAAATCCCTGGAGTTGCCAAAAGAGAGTTTGGCTTGCCTCGTCTTCGCTGATATTATAAACTTTCAAATCAGCCTCATGCTCTTCTGAAATTTCAACTAAATATTCATAGGTGTTTGAACAGACGGAGCATTGATCGTTAACAAAAAGATGAAGACAAACCGGTTCTGGCTGGATAGGGGAGGGCTTGTTAACGGGTAAAGAGGGATCATCAAACTCCTCCAGGCCGCCTTGGGCCAAAATTTGCTCCGGTGAAGGACAACCGGCTGCCAAACAACCCTTAACCAAATCTTCAATCTGCCGGCCAGTGGTTTCCTCCGAACCAAAACCAACCACAAAATCCCGACCAATAAAAGTCATCGGCACTCCGCGAGGAGTAGTTCCATAAACCCCAGATACCTGGGTAAATAATTTCTGATTATCCAAATTCCGATAAATTTCAAAATCCTCAACTCTAAGCTGAGAATATTTTTGAGTCAGCTTGTCTAAAAATGGCTTTTGGTTCGTGCAATGAGGACAACCCTCGCCCCAAAAAAAATAAATTACTACTTCTTGATTAAGGACTGATAAGTCGTTTTGAGCCAAAACCGAATGAGGAAAAATTAAAACCAAAGAAAACAAAAAAACAACCAGTGACCAACCAAACTTTTTAAACATTATTAACAAAATAGCCAGTTAACAATTTGCCTCTTCGTTTATTATAGACTAAGATTTAAGAAATATTAATTTCAAAAATTAGATGTTAGCCACCTTTAAAAACAGAGTTTACCAAGTCGTTGCTCAAATCCCCAAGGGAAAAGTGGCTACCTATGGCCAAATCGCCAAACTGGCCGGCAACAAAAAAGCGGCCCGCGCCGTTGGCGCTCTAATGAAAAATAATCCCTACGCCCCGAAAGTTGCCTGCCATCGAGTGGTGGGGTTTGATGGTCGGTTAACCGGCTACTCCGGGCAGGGAGGAATAACCAAAAAAAAGCAGTGGTTAATTTCCGAGGGAGTAATTTTCAAGAAGGAAAAAGTAGACCTTGAAAAATGTCTCTGGCGCCAAAAATATAATAAAATAAAAACTAACAATTTTTAACATGATTGAATTTTCTCTTGGTACCGAAAAAGCTCCCAATCTGTATCTTAATAGAGACCCCAAAAACTATATTCGTGATGGAGAGCCCCGCGCTCTTTATTGGCACCCCTACCGAGAAACATTTGAACAATTAAAAAATGTCTTAGAAAAAGGCCAACCAATCCCCGATA